>JANQSY010000101.1 GCA_028279065.1 Cytophagales bacterium | reverse complement strand
AGTGCGCGGCTTTCGGAGCGAGGGGTCTCCGGGTAGTATTCTTTTTGGGTTCCTTGATCAGGTTCTCATTGAAATCAACCAACTCGATGATGCACATGTCGGCATTATCTCCAAGCCTGTTCCCAATCTTGATGATCCTGGTATATCCCCCTGGCCTCTCAGCGATCTTCCCGGCTATAGACCCAAACAGTTCCTTGGTGGATTCTTTATCCTGAAGATAGGAGAAAACAATCCTTCTGGAATGAGTGGTGTCCTCTTTGGACCTGGTCAAGATGGGCTCAACATACTTCCTCAGGGCCTTCGCTTTTGCTACTGTGGTAGAGATCCTCTTATGAAGGATCAGCGAAGACGCCATATTTGAAAGCATGGCCTTGCGATGAGGGGCAGTCCTACTTAAATGATTAAACTTCTTCCCGTGTCTCATTTTTCTTTATTCTTCCTCCAATTTGTACTTGGAGAGGTCCATTCCAAAGGTCAAACCTTTGTCGGCGATCAATTGCTCAAGCTCAGCAAGAGATTTCTTTCCGAAGTTCCTGAACTTCATCATATCCGAAACCTCCAGAGCTGCAAGATCTCCCAGGGTTTTGACATTTGCCGCCTTAAGGCAATTGTAGGCCCTTACAGAAAGATCAAGCTCCGACAATTGGGTCTTGAGCAACTTCCTCATGTGCAGGATCTCCTCATCTACAGTCTCCTCTTCTTCAGCTTTGTCGATATCCAAGGTGATGGTCTCCTTGCTGAATAGCATGAAGTGGTGGATAAGGATCTTGGCCGCACCCTGAAGAGCTTCCTCGGGATGGATCGAACCATCCGATTCGATATCGAGGATAAGCTTTTCGTAGTCGGTCTTTTGCTCGACCCTGGTATTTTCTACCTTATATTTTACATTCTTGATAGGAGTGAAGATCGCATCCATAGCGATATAGCCTGATGGAGCATCTTCTTTCTTGTTTTCCTCGGAAGGAACATATCCCCTACCTTTTTCAACTGTGATCTCGATCTCCAATTCCTTGGAAGGATCCATTCTGCAGATCACATGATCAGGATTGAGGATCTTAAAGGATTCGGTGAAGCCTTCAATATCTCCAGCCTTGAATTCTTCCTTTCCTGAAACCTTGATGTTGATCTTTCCATCAGGAACATCGGTATCCTTCTTGAAACGAACCATTTTGAGGTTCAGGATCAACTCGGTTACATCTTCGATAACTCCTTCTATAGTGGAGAATTCATGAAGAATTCCAGGAATTCTAACTCCAACGATAGCATATCCTTCAAGTGAGGATAAAAGAATTCTCCTTAAAGCGTTTCCAATGGTTACACCGTAACCCTTTTCTAATGGTTTGAACTCGAAAAGCCCATGAAAATCATCGGCTTTTTCCATAACAACCTTTTCAGGCATTTGAAAGGCTAAAATTGCCATATTATCCTCCGTTATTTTATTTAGAATAAAGTTCTACTATCAACTGCTCTTCAATGTTCTCAGGAATATCCTCTCTGGTAGGGAAAGAAATGAATTTCCCTTCCTTGTCATTGGCATTCCATTCCAACCACGGAAAAGACTTATTAGGCCTTAACAATGATTCATTGATACATTCAAGAGATTTGGATTTTTCTCTTACGCTGATCACATCTCCGGGACGAACATGAAATGAAGGAATATTCACCACATGATCATTCACCATGATATGTTTATGGGAAACAAGTTGTCTTGCACCCCTTCTAGTCGGTGCGATACCCAGACGGTAAACCACATTGTCCAACCTTGCTTCCAAAAGCTGTAGAAGGTTCTCACCGGTGATCCCATCCTTTCTTGCAGCCTTATCAAAAAGATTACGGAATTGTCTTTCCAGAACTCCGTAGATGTATTTTGCCTTTTGCTTGGCAGCAAGCTGAATAGCGTATTCGCTTTGTTTTCTTCTCCTACCGCGTCCATGCTGACCGGGAGGATAGTTCTTCTTATTCAGGGCCTTGCTGGCTCCGAATATCGGCTCGCTATACCTTCTTGAAACTTTTGATTTTGGTCCCCTAAATCTCGCCATTGGATTCCTGTTCCTTAATTATACTCTTCTTCTTTTCGGTGGCCTGCATCCATTATGAGGAAGAGGGGTCATATCCTTGATAGATGTGATCTCAATTCCGTTATTCTGGATGGTCCTGATGGCTGATTCACGACCAGCACCCGGGCCTTTAACAAATACCTCGGCTTTCCTGAGACCAAGCTCAAAAGCCTTTTTGGTACAATCTGTGGCAGCAACCTGGGCTGCATATGGGGTATTCTTTTTAGAACCCCTGAATCCCATCTTCCCAGCCGAAGACCAGGAGATCACCTGCCCAGCATTATTGGTGATGGAAATGATGATGTTGTTAAACGAGGCCTTGATATGAACCTGCCCGTTTGATTCTACAACAACATTCCTTTTTCTAGCTCTTTCTTTTTTAGCTTCTGCCATTTCGACTCTTATTTAGTTGCCTTCTTCTTGTTAGCAACAGTCTTTCTTTTTCCTTTCCTGGTACGGCAATTGTTTTTGGTCCTTTGTCCTCTGACGGGAAGACCTCTTCTGTGCCTTAAGCCTCTGTAGCTTCCAATATCCATCAACCTCTTGATATGAAGTTGAACCTCGGACTTTAGTTCACCCTCGATCTTATACTCCTCTCTGATGATATTCCTGATGGAAGTCGCTTCATCATCGGTCCAATCCTTAACTCTCTTGTTTGGATCTACTCCCGCCTTTTCCAAAATCTCTTTGGCGCGGCTTGAGCCTATACCAAAAACGTAGGTAAGGCTGACTACGCTTCTTTTATTGTCCGGAATATCGACACCTTGGATCCTAGCCATAATTATCCTTGTCTTTGTTTAAACCGTGGGTTCTTTTTATTGATCACATAGACGCGGCCTTTGCGTTTTACAATCTTGCAATCCGCGCTTCTTTTCTTTACCGATGCTCTAACTTTCATCAGTTCCTTTATTTATATCTAAATACGATACGCCCCTTACTTAAATCATAGGGGGACATTTCAAGCTTTACCTTATCACCAGGAAGGATCTTGATGTAATTCATCCTCATCTTTCCTGAAATATGTGCAATGACCTGATGACCATTTTCAAGCTCCACCTTGAACATGGCATTGGATAATGCTTCCACTATCGTTCCGTCCTGCTCTATGGATGCCTGCTTCGCCATTATGCTACTGCAACATTTTGGGTTCTACCTTTCAATTTTCCAGACTTCATCATCCCTTCGTAATGCCTCATAAGGAGGTAACTCTCAATCTGCTGGAGGGTATCAAGGATCACCCCAACCATGATCAACAAGGATGTACCACCATAAAACTGGCTGAATTCCCGGCTCACCCCTGCAATCCCTGCAAAGGCAGGAAGGATAGCAACAATAGCCAGGAATAAAGACCCTGGGATGGTCACCTTGGTCAATATATTATCAATGAAATTGGATGTATCTCTTCCAGGTTTAATGCCCGGGATAAATCCACCATTCCGCTTCAGGTCATCTGCGATCTGGGTCGGGTTTACGGTGATCGCTGTATAGAAGAATGTAAATACAATGATCAGGATACCGAATACCAGATTGTACTGCCAAGAAGTGAAATCGGAAAAAGTAGTTCCAATATAAATGGCAATATCACTATCGGTACTGTCAGCCCAGAACTGAGCAATCATGGCCGGTAAGAACATCAATGATTGAGCAAAGATGATCGGCATTACACCGGCCGAGTTGACCTTAAGGGGAATAAACTGTCTTTGTCCACCATAAACCCTGCTTCCCATAACCTGCTTAGCATATTGAACAGGGATCTTCCTGGTCGCCTGGGTTAACATTACGGTAGCCATTACAACGAAGAACAGGGCCAGGATCTCAAGGATGAAGAGCAAGGCTCCACCCATACCCTTTGTAACCGCTTCACCTATAAGTGCAGCCGGGAGCCTTGAAATGATACCGATCATAATCAACATCGAAATACCATTTCCTATTCCCTTGTCGGTGATCTTCTCCCCAAGCCACATCGTGAAGATGGTACCTGAAGTAAGGATTATCATTGAAGAAAAGGTGAAGAAGGTTTGGTCTACGAGAATGGCTTCAGCAGGAATAGTAGCTGAAACATACCCTATAGATTGGAAAAGAGTGATCGCGATCGTCAACAGCCTTGTAAGCTGATTGATCTTCCTTCTACCAGATTCTCCCTCCTTTTGAAGTTTTTGGAAATAGGGAACAGCAACCGTCAAAAGTTGAATTACGATCGATGCCGAGATATAAGGCATGATCCCCAATCCGAAAATACTGGCATTTGAAAAGGCTCCGCCAAGGAAAGTATCCAACAATCCAAAAATACCGGTAGCCTGACCGGAAAGTTTGCTCGGATCGATCCCGGGAAGTACAATGAAAGAACCCAAGCGGAAGATCGCCAAATACCCAAGGGTGTTCAGGATCCTCGAACGGAGTTCCTCGATCGTGAAAATGTGCTTTATGGTCTCAAAGAACCTTTTCATTCAGTTTCTTCTTCTTTGTTCTCAGAAGATTTATCAGAGGCAGCATCTTTTTCATCCTTTGCTTTTGCCTCTTTCTTATCAGCTTTAGCCTCCTCCTTGGCCGCCGAATCCTCCTTGGATTCCGTAGCCTTGGCGGAGGAATCAGCGGAGTCGTCAGCTTTGGGAGCTTCAACTGTTTCTTTCTTTTCAGCTGAAGGCTTATCTGCATTATTCGCTTTTGCCTCAACAGGAGCTTCCTCCTTTTTTGGAGCAGCCTTTGTTGCTTTTGCCTTTGGGGCAGCTGCTTTTGGAGCCTCAGATTCTTCCTTGATCTCAGCTTTGAGGGAAACAACCTTGCCTCCAGCCTTTTCGATCATTTCAACCGCTTTCTTTGAAAATGCATGAGCTGTGACATCGATCTTGGATTTCAATTCTCCATCAGCCAAAACCTTTACGAGGTCATTTTTTCCAGCAAGTCCTAATTCAGCGAAAACCTTCGGATCAAAGGATTTTACCTTTTTCTCCGTGGCAATAGCCTCAAGCTTTCCAAGGTTAACCGCCTGATATGAAACCCTGAAAGGGTTCTTGAAACCAAACTTTGGAACACGCCTCTGAAGGGGTTGCTGACCACCCTCATGACCTATTTTCTTAGAATAGCCGGACCTGGACTGAGCACCCTTATGCCCCCTGGTAGAGGTTCCTCCCCTACCGGATCCTTGTCCGCGGCCTATCCTTTTGGCCTTTCCTGTCGATCCTTTCGCTGGTCTTAAATTGTGCAACTCCATCTTAAACTTCTTTTACTTCGACCAAATGGCTAACGGTCCTGACCATCCCTTCAATTGCAGGATTAAGCTCATGCTCAACAGTCCTGTTGATCTTCCCAAGCCCCAGTGCCTTGATGGTCTTTTTTTGATTCTCAGGCCTGTTGATGGTACTTCTCTTCTGTGTGATCTGAATCTTTGCCATTCTTATCCGTTGAAAACTTCTTCAAGGGTAATTCCTCTTTCCTGTGCAATGGTATATGGATCCCTCATAAGCTCAAGAGCTCGGATGGAAGCCTTAACCACATTATGTGGATTGGAGGAACCTTTGGACTTTGCTAAAACGTCATGGACACCAGCGCTTTCCAATACAGCCCTCATCGCACCACCGGCAATAACTCCGGTACCAGGTGCCGCTGGCTTCATGAATACATGGCCACCATCATATTTGGTTTCCATTTCATGTGGAATGGTTCCTTTGAAAACCGGAACCTTGATAAGGTTCTTTTTGGCGTCATCGATTCCCTTTGCAATTGCATTGGTAACCTCATTAGCCTTACCAAGACCATATCCTACAACTCCGTTTCCATCTCCAACCACTACTAGGGCAGAAAAACTGAATCTCCTACCACCCTTTACAACCTTTGCAACACGGTTGATGGAGACCACTTTTTCAGTAAGGTCTATTTCGCTTGCTCTTACAGCTTTAATATTTGTGCTTACCATTCCTAATTAGAATTTAAGTCCACCTTCCCTGGCACCTTCGGCCAAAGCGGCTACCCTACCGTGATATAAATACCCATTGCGATCGAAAACAACCGTTTCAATCCCGCTATCCTTTGCAGCTTTTGCTATCTGCATTCCTACTGCCTTTGCTTCATCCATTTTACCTCCTTTTGCATTTCCAGGAGAGGAAGAAGAAACAAGGGTTGAACCCTTGGTATCATCAATGATCTGAGCATAGATCTTTTTGTTGCTCCTGAAAACCGTCAGCCTTGGTTTTTCAGAGGTTCCAAGAATTCTTTTTCGAATCCCCCTTTTGATCTTTTCCCTTCTAAGAACTTTCTGTGATGTTCCCATTTAAATATTATTTAGCAGCAGCTTTACCGGCTTTCCTTCGGATCCGCTCACCTACATAACTAATTCCTTTGCCTTTGTAAGGCTCGATCTTTCTCAATGATTTGATCTTTGAGGCAACCATTCCCAACAATTGCTTGTCATGGCTTTCAAGGGATACGATTGGATTTTTACCTTTTTCCGCTATCACCTGGGCTTTGATCTCTGCAGGAAGACGGAAATAAATATGGTGGCTGTATCCCAAGGTAAAATCGATCACCGAGCCCTGAAGATTCGCACGGTATCCAACTCCATTAAGCTCAAGTTCCTTTTTGAAACCCTGAGAAACCCCTTCGATCATGTTATTGATCAACGCACGATAAAGACCATGCTTTGACTTATGATCCTTCAAATCGCTTTTTCGGGAAAGAGAAATCACGCCATCCTCCATCTTAACCTCGATATTCGGATCGATGGTTTCAGAAAGCTCTCCCTTAGGTCCCTTAACAGATACAGAGGTTCCGTTGATGTTAACCTCGACTCCCTCTGGACATACGATCGGTTTTAATCCTACCCTTGACATTACCTATTATTAATGTACATAGCAGAGGATCTCTCCTCCGATGTTTTCTTTTCTTGCTTCTTTATCGGTCATAATTCCCTTAGATGTGGAAAGGATTGCAATACCCAACCCATTCAAAACCCTTGGGATCTCATCAGCTCCGCAGTATCTTCTAAGACCAGGTGTACTGATCCTCTTGATCTCAGAGATCGCGGACTTTTTGTTCATAGGATTGTATTTAAGAGCGATCTTGATCTTGCCAAATCCCTCTTCATCAAACTTATAATTCTGGATATACCCTTTCTCAAAAAGAAGTTTTGTGATCTCCTTTTTGGTCTTGGATGCGGGTACTTCCAAAACCCTATGATTAGCTCCTACTGAATTTCTAATCCTGGTAAAAAAATCGCCCAGTGAATCCATATTTTTCTAAAAAATTACTGCCTCTCAATTTTTTCGAGGCGCAAAATTACTAATTTTTTTTACGTTCCTTACCAACTTGCCTTTGTCACTCCAGGTATTTTTCCCTGGGCAGCCATCTCTCTAAAAGTGACCCTGGAAATACCGAATTTCCTCATGTATCCCTTTGGTCTTCCGGTCAGCATACAACGATTATGCAACCTGACCCTGCTGGAGTTTCTTGGAAGCTTATCCAAGCCTATATAATCCCCGGCTTCCTTTAGAGCGGCTCTTTTGTCAGCAAACTTTTTGACAAGCCTTTCTCTTTTTCTTTCCCTTGCTATAATTGATTTTCTAGCCATGAATCAATTGTTTTTAAAAGGCATTCCAAATGCCCTTAATAATTCAAATCCTTCTTCATCGGTTGTGGCGGAGGTCACAAATGTGATATCCATACCAGAGATCCTGTTGACCTGATCAATGCTGATCTCAGGAAAAATGATCTGCTCCTTGATGCCAAGGGTATAGTTCCCCCTGCCGTCAAAGCTCTTAGGGTTGATACCCTGGAAGTCCCGAACCCTAGGAAGGGAGACACTCATGAGCCTATCCATGAACTCATACATTTTCTTTCCCCTCAGGGTAACCTTTGCCCCGATCGGCATTCCCTCTCTCAGTTTGAAATTGGAAACCGCCTTTTTTGCAACGGTTGCAACGGCTTTTTGACCGGTTATCATGGTCATCTCCTCCAAACCAGCATCCATGAGCTTCTTATCGGAAACGGCATCACCGATCCCCTTGTTGATGGAGATTTTTTCCATCTTAGGAACCTGCATGACTGAGGAGTAGTTGAATTTCTCCATCAGTGCTGGAACGATCTCCTCCTTATATTTTTTAACTAACCTAGGTTCAGACATCTTTGATAAATTCACCTGTTTTCTTCGAATACCTCTGAAGTATTCCCTTGTCATTCAATTTCCTTCCAACCCTTGTAGCTTCTCCAGAAGAAGGATCCACAACCATTAGATTGCTGATATGAACTGAAGCTTCGGTTTGGATAATGCCACCATTAGGGTTTTCAGCAGAAGGCTTGTTATGCTTGGTCACCATATTGACCCCTTCCACGATAGCCCTGTACTTCCTGGTGTCTACTTCCATGACCCTTCCGGTCTTGTCTTTATCATTACCTGAAAGGACCTTGACAGTATCCCCTTTCCTGATATGTATTTTCTTAACTGATCCTTTCATGATTATAAAACTTCGGGTGCCAATGACACGATCTTCATGAATTGTTTCTCTCTAAGCTCCCTGGCTACAGGACCGAATATCCTTGTTCCTTTGGGCTCCTTTTGGTTATTGATCAACACCGCAGCATTCTCCTCAAACCTGATATAGGATCCATCCTGCCTTCTCACCTCCTTCTTTGTCCGTACGACTACTGCCCTGGATACTGTCCCCTTTTTCATGGAACTGGAGGTAAGTGCAGACTTAACGGTAACGACTATCTGGTCCCCAACGGAGGCATATCTTTTTCCGGTACCGCCTAACACACGAATACAAAGGACTTCCTTTGCTCCGGAGTTATCTGCTACATCTAATCTGCTTTCCTGCTGAATCATTATTTTGCCTTTTCAACAATTTCAACCAAACGCCACCTCTTATTCTTGCTAAGCGGCCTTGTTTCCATCAATTTGACCTTATCCCCAACGGTACACTCATTCTTCTCGTCATGAGCGGTCAATTTGGTGGTCTTCTTCACGAATTTTCCATAAATGGGGTGCTTTACCTTTCTTTCGACAGCAACTGTAATGGTCTTGTCCATTTTGTCACCGACTACTTTCCCCTGGCGCTCTTTTCTAAGATTCCTTTCCATTTATTTAAGATTCGCTGTTTTGTAATTCTCTGGCGCGCTGCTCTGTCTTCAGCATCGCAATCATTTTCTTTGTCTCCCTGATCTTATTAGGATTCTCGATCGGCGAGATGGCATGAGAAAACTTCAACTTGCGGAGCATATCCGACTCCAAAAGGAGTTTTTCAGAAATTTCCTCGTTGGTTAACGCCTGAATGTCCTTATACTTTGTCATCTCCTACGTAATCTCTTCTGACCATAAATTTTGTTTTCACTCCAAGCTTTTGGGCTGCCAACCTCATAGCTTCTTTTGCCAACTCAAGCTGAACACCACCAACTTCAAACATGATGGTTCCGGGTTTTACAACTGCAACCCAATACTCAGGAGCCCCTTTTCCTTTTCCCATCCTTACCTCTGCAGGTTTCTTAGTAATGGGTTTGTCAGGAAAGATCCTGATCCAGACCTGACCTTCCCTTTTCAGGTACCTGGTCATGGCTATCCTGGCTGCTTCAATCTGCCTGGCTGTAATGAACCCAGGTTCGAGTGATTTCAAACCAAAGCTTCCAAAGTTGATCAAGAAGCCCCTCGTGGCAACTCCCTTGACTCTTCCTTTTTGCTTTTTCCTAAACTTTGTTCTTTTCGGCTGAAGCATCCTTTACTCTTTTTATCTTCTTCTTTTTCTACCGGAATCCCTTTTTCCTCCTCTGGATCCCTGATTGCTTGATAGACCTACATTTGGAGAAAGGTCTCTTTTACCATAAACCTCACCATGGAATATCCAGACCTTGATACCAATGGTCCCATAAACAGTATGAGCCTCTGAAACAGCATAATCGATATCCGCTCTAATGGTATGCAATGGGATTCTTCCCTCCTTGTAGGTTTCAGTCCTTGCCATTTCAGCTCCACCTAGCCTACCGGAAACAGTGATCTTGATCCCTTGTGCTCCAACTCTCATTGAAGAGGCAATTGCCTGCTTCATGGCTCTCCTGTATGAGATCCTTCCTTCCAGCTGCTGTGCGATGCCAAGACCTACGAGCCTAGCATCCAATTCAGGTCTCTTGATCTCAAAAATGTTGATCTGGACATCCTTTCCGGTTAACCTTTTAAGTTCTTCCTTAAGGTTATCAACCTCAGCACCTCCTTTACCGATCACAACACCCGGACGGGCTGTATGAATGGTAATGGTGATCCTTTTTATGGTGCGCTCTATGATGATCTTGGCGATCCCACCTTTTGGAATCCTCGCAAGGATATAATCCCTGATCCTATCATCTTCGACAAGTTTTTTCGAGAATTCTTTTCCTCCATACCAGGCGGAATCCCATCCTCTAACATGTCCAAGTCTAAACGCTATGGGGTTTGATTTTTGACCCATCTATTTCTTCTTTTCGTTTTTTTCCTTTGAATCTTCAGCCTTTGCTTTTGGAGCTGACTTTGACTCAGCTTTCTTGGCCGTCTTGACCTTTGCAGAAGCAGCTTTTTCTGTTTTTGCAGCAGGAGCCTTCGCTTTGGACTCTGTCTTCTTCTCAGATGACTTTTCCTCTGATGCCTTTGCTTTTGCCTCGCTCTTTACTTCCTCAGCCTTCTTTTCCGCTTCCTTATCCGCTTTCTCAATTATGGCATTCATTGAATCCAAAACCAGAGTAACGTGATTAGACCTCTTCCTGATCCTGTGAGCCCTTCCCTGAGGGGCTGGCCTTAATCTCTTCAGGGTTCTTCCCTGGTCAACAAAAATGGTTTTAACGTAAAGGTTTGCTCCATCTACGTTCTCATCTTCATGCTTGTTCTGCCAGTTTGAAATAGCGGAGATCAAAAGCTTCTCGATGTACCTTGATCCAACCTTGGGTTCAAACTTCAATATGCCCAATGCCTTTTCTACCCTCTCGCCTCTGATCAGATCAGCTACCATCCTCATTTTCCTTGGAGGTATTGGGCAGTTTTTGAGTTTTGCTACAGCTTCCATCTCAAACTATTTATCCTTTTTGCCAGTATGACCCCTGAAATTCCTTGTCGGGGCAAATTCGCCGAACTTATGGCCAACCATGTTCTCTGTTACAAAAACAGGGATGAACTTGTTGCCATTGTGAACAGCAAAAGTGTGCCCAACGAAGTCAGGTGAGATCATCGATCTGCGGGACCATGTTTTGATCACAGATTTCTTTCCTGAATCATTCATGGCCTCAACTTTCTTCTCGAGGCGGAAATCAATGTATGGCCCTTTTTTTAGAGATCTTGCCATTATTTCTTCCTACTAATTATTAACCTATCTGAATACTTATTCTTTTTCCTGGTCTTAAGCCCTTTGGCATATACACCAGTTCTTGATCTTGGGTGACCACCAGATGCCTTTCCTTCTCCACCACCCATTGGGTGATCAACCGGGTTCATCGCAACGCCTCTTGTACGAGGTCTTTTTCCAAGCCAACGGTTCCTTCCTGCTTTTCCAAGAGAGGTATTCATATGATCCCCGTTGGAAACAACACCGATGGTTGCATAACAGGTAACCAGAACCATTCTCATTTCACCGGATGGCATTTTAAGGGTAGCGTATTTTCCTTCCCTTGCAACCAACTGAGCGCTTGCTCCAGCACTTCTCACAAGGGTTCCTCCTTTTCCCGGCTTGAGCTCTACATTATGGATAACAGTACCCAAAGGGATCTTTTTCAATGGCAAGGCATAACCTACCTCTGGCGGTTGATTTTCACCAGCCTTGATCGTCATTCCTACTTTAAGCCCATTTGGGCAAAGGATGTATCTCTTTTCTCCATCCTTGTATTGGATCAATGAGATATATGCAGAGCGATTTGGATCATATTCGATCGACTTCACAACGCCAGGCACCTCATGCTTATCCCTTTTAAAGTCTATGATCCTGTACTTTCTTTTATGACCACCACCAACGTTGCGTACGGTGGTCCTTCCCTGACCGTTCCTTCCACTTTTCGCTGTCTTACCAACCACAAGGCTTTTCTCAGGACTGGACTCCGTTAAAGCACTAAAGACAGGGGCTGTTCTGTGCCTCTGTCCCGGAGTTATCGGTTTTAATTTCTTTACTGCCATTCTTCGTTCCGATTAGATCTCGCTATAAAAATCGATGAGGTCTCCTTCAGCGAGGGTTACAATGGCCTTCTTATAAGATGGGCTCGCTCCGGAAAGTATCCTTGACTTCGTGTATCTGGTCTTTGGTTTTCCAGGCATGACCGCGGTATTCACGTTGGTTACGTTCACACCGTAGATCTTCTCAACCTCTTTCTTGATCTCAACCTTGTTGGCCTTCTTGTCCACTACAAATGCGTACTTGCCCCTTTCGGACATATCCGTCATTTTTTCAGAAACCAATGGCTTAATAAGTATTCCCATCTTAGTTAAAGGTTTGTTCAAGCTGCTTTAAACCACTCTCAGTAAAAACAATTGCATTGGAATTCATCAGGTCGTATGTCGAAGCCTTATCAGCCTGAAGGACCTTTGATTTTTGCAGATTCCTTGATGATTTATAGATCGTGGAATCTACCTCCCCGGTAAGCATCAAGACCTTCTTTCCCTGAAGATTGAGATTGTTCAGGATCTCAATCATTTTTTTGGTCTTTGGAGTCTCAAATGAGAAATCCTCTAAAACCTGAACCTGCTTTTCCTTGGCTCTTAATGAAAGGGCAGATTTTCTGGCTGTCTGCTTCTCTTTCCTATTGAGTTTGAAATCGTAATTCCTGGGCCTTGGACCAAATGTTCTACCTCCTCCTCTGAAAAGCGGGGACTTGATAGAACCAGCTCTGGCTGTACCAGTTCCCTTTTGTCTCTTGATCTTTTTTGTTGATCCGACGATCTCCGCCCTCTCCTTGGCTTTATGTGTTCCCTGTCTGTTAGCAGCAAGAAACTGCTTTACAGAAAGGTATAGGAGATGCTCATTGGGCTCGATCTTGAAAATATCATCAGCAAGGTTAGCAGACTTGCCTGTTTCTTTTCCGTCTATATTTAGAATTGGGAGCTTCATCTTACTTCTCAATAATTACCACTGAATTCTTTGATCCAGGTACTGAACCACTTACCAACATCAGGTTCTTTTCAGGAAGGATCTTCACAACCTTGAGGTTCAAAACGGTCTTCCTTTCGTTTCCAGTCCTTCCGGCCATCCTCATTCCTTTGAAAACCCTTGCCGGGAAGGAAGCCCCGCCGATAGAACCAGGATGCCTCTGGCGATTGTGCTGACCGTGTGTCTGATCTCCAACTCCACGGAAACCATGGCGCTTAACAACACCTTGGAACCCCTTACCCTTGCTTATCCCTACGATATCGACGAATTCACCTTCGGTAAAAACATCTTCGATCTTCACTTCCTGGCCCAACTGGAAATCCCCTTCTACATCCCTGAACTCAACCATGTTCCTCATAGGGCCGGAGCCAACTTTTTTGAAGTGACCTATCTGTGCCTTGGTAGCATTTTTCTCACTCATGGGTTCATGTCCGATCTGAACGGCATTATAGCCATCCGAATCCTCATTTTTCACCTGAGTGACCACGCAAGGACCTGCTTCTAATACAGTACAAGCAAGATTTTTCCCCTCTGCGGTGAAGATGCTTGTCATTCCTACTTTTTTACCAATAAGCCCTGTCATTCCAAATATTTTCTTTCACTCCTTTTATGGGGCAGATTGCCCTGAAAAAAAGGACTGCAAAATTAGTAATTTAAACCTAGCAGTCAAAGGCCAAAACAAAAAAAGAGATCAAGCTTTTGGCTTGATCTCCGCGTCAGGATTCTAAGTATTATCAGACCTTAATTTCCACTTCAACCCCGCTGGGGAGTTCAAGTTTCATAAGGGCATCAACGGTCTTTGTACTGGTCGAATAAATATCCACCAGACGTTTGTAGGTGCAAAGCTGAAATTGCTCCCTGGACTCCTTATTGACATGAGGAGAACGAAGTACAGTGAATACCTCCTTTTCGGTAGGCAATGGGATTGGTCCGCTCACTACAGCCCCAGTTGACTTCACCGCCCTAACGATCTTCTCTGAAGATTTATCAATCAGATTGTGATCGTATGACTTAAGCTTGATTCTAATTTTCTGATTCATCGACTGTAATAATTAAACGGTTGCACCTTTTTCAGAAGCGATCACATCTTCAGCGATGTTCTGAGGAACAAAATCATAATGCGCGAAGGTCAAAGTTGCTGCAGCCCTTCCTGAAGTCAATGTCCTCAGGTCGGTAACATAGCCAAACAGTTCAGACAATGGAACATCGGCTTTGATCACCTGAGCGCCTCCCCTTGTATCCATTCCCTTCATGATCCCTCTCCTTCTATTCAGGTCACCGGTAACAGCACCTGTAAATTCATCAGGGGTAACAACCTCAACTGCCATGATTGGCTCCTTCAATTTAGGTCCGCACTTTGGTGCAGCAGATTTGAACCCGATCTTGGCACAAACCTCAAAGGACAATGAATCGGAATCCACATCATGGAATGAACCGTGATACAGTCTCACTTTCATAGAGTCGATAGGATATCCTGCAAGGACACCATTGGTCATAGCCTGGCCAAATCCTTTTTCAACCGCAGGGATGAATTCTTTTGGAATGACACCACCAACGATCTCATTCACGAATTCAAGACCTTCTTTCTCATCTTCACGTGGTCCGATCTCGAAAACAATATCCGCGAACTTACCACGACCACCGGTTTGTTTCTTGTAAACCTCTTTGTGCTCTGTACTTGATGTAAGGGCTTCTTTGTAGGCAACCTGTGGCGGTCCCTGGTTGATCTCAACTTTGAATTCCCTTTTCAGCCTGTCAATGATGATCTCAAGGTGAAGCTCTCCCATTCCCTTAAGGACTGTCTGACCGGTTTCATGATTGGTCTCAACAACAAGGGTGGGATCTTCTTCAAGAAGCTTGGATACCGCGATACCCAACTTATCAACATCAGCCTGTTTCTTAGGCTCAATAGCGTACCCGATAACAGGATCCGGGAAAGACATTTCCTCAAGGACGATCTTGTGCTTTTCATCGCAAAGAGTATCCCCGGTTTTAATGTCTTTGAAACCTACTGCGGCACAGATATCTCCAGCTTCAACAAAATCAATAGGATTTTGCTTGTTGGAATGCATTTGCATCAACCTGGAGATCCTTTCCTTTTTTCCGGTACGAGTATTGTAAACATAGGACCCCGCATCCAGCCTTCCTGAATATGCTCTCATGAAGCACAACCTTCCAACAAATGGGTCGGTCATGATCTTGAAGGCCAAGGCAGCAAAATGATCCGCAGCCTCTGGCTTTCTCTCTTCTTCCTGCTCACTATCAGGATTCATTCCTTTAACCGGAGGGAGATCCAATGGAGAAGGCAAGTAGGCGATAACGGCATCAAGAAGAGCCTGTACGCCTTTGTTCTTGAATGCAGATCCGCAAAGAACAGGTGAGAAAGACATATCGATAACAGCTTTCCTGATCGCTGCTCTTACTTCGTCCTCTGTGATGGAATCAGGATCCTCATCGTACTTCAAAAACAACTCTTCATCATAAAGAGCAACGTTCTCGATCAACTCATCCCTCCATTTCTTAACCTCATCTTTTAGTTCTTCCGGAATATCCACAACCTTATAGGTCATTCCCTGATCTTCTTCATTCCAGATGATCGCCTCGTTCTTAACCAGGTCAACCACACCTTTGAAGTTATCCTCAGCCCCGATTGGGATCTGAAGAGGAACGGGGTTCGCTCCCAGTTTGGATTTTACTTCCTGAACAGCATTGAAGAAATCAGCTCCAACCCTATCCATTTTGTTCACAAAACAGATCCTTGGAACTCCATACTTATCAGCCTGACGCCAAACAGTCTCAGATTGTGGTTCTACTCCAGAAACAGCACAGAAAAGAGCTACAGCACCATCAAGGACCCTCAGTGACCTTTCAACTTCAACTGTGAAGTCAACGTGACCTGGAGTATCAATGATATTTACCTTGTAGGACTCCGTACCAGCCGTGTTCTGTCCCTGCTCAGTAGGATAATTCCAGTTGGTGGTGGTTGCAGCAGAAGTAATGGTGATACCTCTTTCCTGCTCCTGTGCCATCCAGTCCATGGTAGCAGCGCCGTCGTGAACTTCACCGATCTTATGGGTAAGTCCAGTATAATAGAGAACACGCTCGGTTGTCGTGGTCTTTCCGGCATCGATGTGGGCCATGATGCCAATGTTCCTTGTATAATTAAGATCCCGGCTCATCAATTAGAATCTAAAGTGTGAAAATGCTTTGTTGGCTTCAGCCATACGGTGAGTATCATCCTTCTTCTTGACCGCAGCTCCTTCTCCTTTGGAGGCCGCAACGATCTCTCCTGCCAAGCGCTCCGTCATGGTCTTTTCGCTTCGCGCTTTTGCGAACTTGATCAACCACTTCATACCAAGAGCGGTTTTCCTTGAAGGGCGAACCTCAATTGGCACCTGGAAGGTGGCTCCTCCTACCCTACGGCTTTTTACCTCAACCGAGGGCATAATATTTTCCAATGCCTTTCTCCATACTTCCAATCCATCTTCCTCGGTCCTCTGAGAAACTAGATCGCAGGCATCATAAAAGATCGCATATGCCGAATTCTTTTTTCCCTGAAGCATCAGGTTGTTTACGAATTTGGTTACCATTTCATCCTTGTACTTAGGATCAGGTAGTATGCTGCGCTTTTTTGGTTTTAATTTCCTCATTCCTGCTTACTATTTTTTAGGCCTTTTGGCACCGTATTTCGACCTCCTTTGTAGCCTACCATTTACTCCGGCAGTATCGAGAGCACCACGAATGATATGATATCTTACACCTGGAAGGTCTTTTACCCTTCCACCCCTGATCAGGACGATGGAGTGTTCCTGAAGGTTATGACCCTCTCCAGGGATATAGGCGTTGACCTCTTTTCCGTTTGTAAGCCTTACCCTGGCCACTTTTCTAAGGGCCGAATTAGGCTTTTTAGGAGTGGTGGTGTACACCCTGGTACAGACTCCACGCCTCTGAGGGCAGGAATCCAAGGCAGGTGATTTGGACTTTGAGTCCATTACCCTTCTCCCTTTTCTTACAAGTTGTTGAATAGTAGGCATTTACAAAATTACTTTTTTACCCCTAAAATTTTGGGAGTGCAAAATTAGAGAATATGAATTTAAATCCCAACAAGAATCAGGCTTCACCGACGGTTCCCCCAAAATTCAGAGGGATTTTGATCTCCTCGGTCTGTTTGATATCGCCGAAATTGGATTCGTATTTCTGGATGTTATCATCCAGTGCTTTTCTGAGCCTTTTTGCGTGTTCGGGAGTGATGATGATCCTGGACTTCACCTTTGCTTTGGGAAGTCCAGGCATCAATTTGATAAAGTCGATCACAAACTCGCTTGAAGAATGCGCGATCATCGCGAGGTTGACATAAATGCCTTCCGCATTCTCATCGGTAAGTTCAATATTGATCTGATTGGGATTCTTTGGATCTTCCTTCTTGCCCTCAGCCATTATCCTCTACCTTAAGATCCTCCAATTCTTCGATCTCCGTATCCTCATCCAACATGGCATCGTACTCATCCTTGGATCCAACGATAACATTTTGGTAATCCCTGAATCCAGTTCCAGCTGGTATCAGATGACCTACGATAACATTCTCTTTCAGACCAAGTAGGTTGTCAGCTTTTCCTCTGATCGAAGCCTCACTTAGAACCTTGGTGGTTTCCTGGAATGAAGCTGCAGAGATAAAGCTCTCAGTACCCAATGAAGCCTGAGTAATACCCTGAAGAGTAGGCTTGGCAAGAGCTGCTCCTGCATCCCTTACTTCTACCAACTTCATGTCTCTTCTCTTCAGACTTGAGTTCTCATCCCTCAACCTGCTCATGGTAATGATCTGGCCTTTTTTCAGAACCTCTGAATCACCTTGATCCTCCACTACTTTCATTTCAAGGATCCTGTCATTTTCTTCCATGAACTGGAATTTGTTGACAGGTTGACCTGGAAGGAATGTGGTATCACCCGCATCTACGATCTCGAGTTTCTGCATCATCTGTCTTACGATAACCTCAATATGCTTATCAGAGATCTTTACACCCTGAAGCCTATAGACTTCCTGGATCTCGTTCACGATGTATTCCTGAACAGCTGTTGGTCCCATGATGGAAAGAATATCCGAAGGAGTGATAGCACCATCAGAAAGAGCATATCCCGCCCTAACGAAATCACCATCCTGAACAAGTATATGTTTTGAAAGAGGAACAAGATATTTCTTCTTCACAGCATCCTTGGACTCGACGAAGACCTCACGGTTTCCTCTCTTCACACCACCAAACTCGACCACACCATCGATCTCACTCACAACCGCTGGACTGGAAGGATTCCTTGCCTCGAAAAGCTCGGTAACCCTTGGAAGACCACCAGTGATATCCCTTGTTTTACTTGTCGCCCTTGGGATCTTAACAAGAACCTGTCCTGCAACAATGGCATCACCTGAATTAACGGCAAGGTGAGCTCCAACAGGAATGTTATAGGTCTTCTCAGTCCCTTTCTTGTCTGTTACGATCAGAGCAGGGTTCTTGGTCTTGTCCTTGGTATCGACAATAACCTTTTCCCTGTGACCTGTTTGCTCATCAGATTCCTCACGGTAAGTAATACCCTCTTCAATGGCATCATACTCAACCTTACCAGCGATCTCTGAGAGAATTACGGCATTATATGGATCCCAGAAACATAGTTCGTCACCTTTCTTAACGGTGGCTCCATCCTTGGTGGTTAGGTAAGCACCGTAAGGAACGTGGTTAGAAATAAGGATCTTCTTCGATTTTGGCTCTATGATCCTGATCTCAGCCATCCTTGTCATTACAACTTCGGATTTCTTGCCGTCCGGGTCCTTGTAGGTAACGGATCTGATATCCTCAAATTCAACCTTACCGTCAAATTTGGCTTTGATATTCGCGTCAGAAGCAATGTTTGATGCAGTACCACCAACGTGGAAGGTTCTAAGAGTAAGCTGGGTACCAGGCTCTCCAATGGATTGTGCAGCGATAACACCAACTGCCTCACCATTTTGTACCATTTGCCCGGTAGCAAGGTTTCTTCCGTAACATTTGGCACAAACACCTTTCTTGGCGTCACAGGTCAGTACGGATCTGATCTCAACTGTCTCAATTCCCGATTCGTCAATCTCTTGAGCAATCTCCTCTGTGATCTCATCACCAGCCTTGATAATCACCTCTTCCGAAAGTGGATCGATTACATCGTTTACGGTAACCCTTCCCAAAATCCTCTCAGATAATGGCTCAACAATATCCTCCTGGTCCTTAAGAGCAGAGATAGATATTCCTCTCAATGTCCCACAATCAAACTCGGAAACAACCACATCCTGAGATACATCAACCAGCCTTCTGGTCAGGTATCCAGCATCCGCAGTTTTAAGAGCCGTATCGGCCAGTCCTTTCCTTGCTCCGTGAGTCGAAATAAAGTATTCGATCACATCAAGTCCTTCTTTGAAGTTTGAGATGATCGGGTTTTCAATAATTCCACCTACAGAACCAACGAGGGACTTTTGCGGCTTGGCCATCAATCCCCTCATACCACCAAGCTGACGGATCTGCTCTCTAGAACCCCTAGCTCCGGAATGCATCATCATGTAGATACAATTGAAGCCTTTCTTGTCCTTTTCAAGCTCATTCATCAGGGTGTTAGTGATCTGGTTGTTGATCCTTGTCCAAACATCGATCACCTGATTATACCTTTCGTTATCGGTGATCAGACCCATCATATAGTTCTGAGAAACTGCATCAACTTCTTTTTTAGCCTGCTCGATCAATTCCTCCTTAACGGTTGGAACGATGACCTCTTCAAGACCAAAGGATAATCCTCCTTTATAAGAGTTCTCAAATCCAAGGTTTTTGATGTCATCAAGGAAATGCGAGGTTTTGGAAACCCCTGCTTCCTTGTAGATCCTCGAAATGATCTGCTGAAGCTTCTTCTTGGTAAGAAGTTCGTTGATGAACCCTACCTCTTCAGGAACGAATTGGTTGAACAATACCCTTCCTGCAACGGTCTCAACGATCTGCTCTTCGAGTTCGCCTTCTTCATTCTTCACCTTGGTCCTGACCTTGATGATGGAATGCTTGTCGATCATTTTCTCATTAAGAGCGATGATCACCTCTCCTGGTCCGTAGAATACTTTTCCTTCGCCTGGAACCTCATCTCCCTTGCTTCCTGGACGGCCTTTGGTCAGATAGTAAAGACCCAATACCATATCCTGTGAAGGAACAGCAATTGGTCCTCCATTGGCAGGGTTCATGATATTATGAGCTGAAAGCATCAACAAGGTGGCTTCCAGGATCGCAGCCTGTCCCAATGGAACGTGAACCGCCATCTGGTCACCATCAAAGTCAGCGTTGAAGGCTGTACAAACCAATGGGTGAAGCTGGATAGCTTTTCCTTCGATCAGTTTTGGCTGGAATGCCTGAATTCCTAACCTGTGAAGTGTCGGAGCCCGGTTCAACAACACTGGATGTCCTTTAAGGACGTTCTCCAGAATGTCCCAAACTACCGGCTCTTTCTTCTCAACGATCTTCTTGGCTGATTTTACGGTTTTAACAATTCCCCTTTCTATCAACTTCCTGATTATGAAAGGTTTAAAGAGTTCAGCAGCCATATCTTTCGGTAGACCACATTCATGCATCTTCAACTCCGGACCAACCACAATTACCGAACGACCAGAATAGTCAACCCTCTTTCCAAGAAGGTTTTGACGGAACCTACCCTGCTTTCCTTTAAGCATATCGCTCAAAGATTTAAGTGCACGGTTTCCTTCTGACCTTACGGCATTTACCTTTCTGGAATTATCGAAGAGTGAATCCACAGCTTCCTGGAGCATCCTTTTCTCATTCCTCAGTATAACTTCCGGGGCCTTGATCTCGATCAGCCTTTTCAGCCTGTTGTTCCTGATAATGACCCTTCTATACAGGTCATTCAGGTCAGATGTAGCAAATCTTCCTCCATCCAACGGCACCAATGGTCTTAGCTCCGGCGGAATAACAGGAACCATCTTTATCACCATCCATTCCGGACGGTTCTCGATCCTGGTTCTGGCATCTCTGAAAGCCTCAACAACCCTAAGTCTTTTTAGAGCTTCAGCTTTTCTTTGCTGGGAGGTGTCATGAGCCGCTTGGTAGCGCAGATCATAACTCAACTGGTCAAGATCAAGCCTGGCCAATAACATCTCCAGGGCCTCAGCTCCCATCTTTGCGATGAATTTTTGAGGATCATCATCCTCAAGTAATTGATTTTCCTTGGGCAGTTTATCAAGTATATCCAGATACTCATCTTCGGTCAGATAGTCCAGATAATTGATACCATCTTCTTCCTTGATACCCGCCTGAACCACCACATACCTTTCATAGTATATGATCTGATCAAGTTTTTTGGTTGGAAGACCAAGGAGGTAACCTATTTTGTTTGGCAGTGAACGGAAGTACCAGATATGGGCTACAGGAACAACCAATTCGATATGTCCCATTCTTTCCCTTCTGACCTTTTTCTCCGTTACCTCTACACCACAACGGTCGCAGATGATCCCTTTATAACGAATTCTCTTGTACTTACCGCAGTGGCACTCATAGTCCTTTACAGGCCCGAAGATCCTTTCACAGAACAAACCACCCATTTCAGGTTTGTAGGTTCGGTAATTAATGGTCTCCGGCTGAGTTACCTCTCCGTATGAACTTTCAAGAATCGACTCAGGCGAGGCAAGACTGATTGTAATGCTCGAAAAGTCGCTTTTTATTTTTTTACTTCTTCTAAAAGCCATGCTAGAATTCTGTTATCGTAATTAATCCATTGTTATTTCAAGTGCCAATCCACGTAACTCGTGAACCAACACGTTAAAGGACTCGGGAACACCTGGTTTAGGAATGTTCTCGCCCTTCACAATTGATTCATATGTTTTCGCTCTTCCGATCACATCATCGGATTTAACCGTCAACATCTCTTGAAGGATATTTGAAGCTCCAAATGCCTCAAGTGCCCAAACTTCCATCTCACCAAAACGCTGCCCACCAAATTGAGCTTTACCACCAAGAGGTTGCTGAGTGATCAATGAGTAAGGTCCAATTGACCTTGCGTGCATCTTATCATCAACCATATGACCCAGTTTCAGCATATAGATCACACCAACGGTTACAGGAAGGTCAAACTTCTGACCTGTCAATCCATCATAAAGGTCCGTCCTACCAAATGATGGTAAACCTGCCTCGCTGAGTTCTGCATCCACTTCGGCCTCGCTTGCTCCATCGAAGATCGGAGTAGCGTACTTCCTACCGAGTTTCAATCCAGCCCAACCAAGTACGGTTTCATAGATCTGACCAAGGTTCATCCTTGATGGTACACCAAGTGGGTTCAGGACTATATCCACCGGAGTTCCATCCTCCAGGAATGGCATATCCTCCTCGCGGACAACCTTAGCAACCACACCCTTATTTCCGTGGCGTCCAGCCATTTTATCACCAACAGTGATCTTCCTCTTCTTGGCGATGTAAACTTTGGCCATGGAAACGATTCCCGCGGGAAGCTCATCTCCAACCTCAATGGTATAACGGTCCTTTTTGAACCTACCCATCAAGCGGTTTCTCTCGTTCGAGTAATTCTTCACAAGATCCTTGATCAAGCCGTTGATCTTATTGTCGGTAGTCCAACCTTCCAATCTCAGGTCACTGATCAGGTTTGCCTCCTCCTGAACGCTATAGGTACTTTCATCCCTATACTTATTGCTCTCAGGGAAAAGCTTTTCCTTGATGCTCTTCTTGCTGAACTTGTTTCCTTTTGGAAGGACTTCATCACCAAACTTGTGGAATACTCCCTGGCTTGGTTTTCCTTCAAGGATCTTAGCAAGTTTTTCAATGGCCACATCTTTCAGGGCAATAAGGTCAGCAGAATACCTCTGCTTCAGAAGCTCTACCTCTTTCTTGACCCTTGTCCTTGCGTCCTTATCCCGTCTGGGTCTGGTAAACAACTTGGTGTCAATAACAGTACCCTTAAGTGATGGAGGTGCTTTGAGCGAAGCATCCTTAACATCACCGGCCTTGTCTCCAAAAATCGCGCGGAGAAGCTTCTCTTCGGGAGTAGGATCAGATTCTCCCTTAGGAGTGATCTTTCCGATAAGGATATCTCCTTCTTTTACCTCAGCTCCCATCCTGATGATCCCGTTCTCATCCAACTCGCTTACGGCTTCTTCGCTAACATTTGGGATTTCAGAGGTCAATTCCTCTTCTCCTCTTTTGGTATCTCTTACCTCAAGCTCAAATTCTTCAATATGAACCGAAGTGAAGACATCGTTTTTAACAAGCTTTTCAGAGACCACAATGGCATCCTCAAAGTTGTAACCCTGCCAAGGCATGAATGCTACAAGCAGGTTTTTACCAAGTGCAAGCTCTCCTCCTTCAGTTGAGAATCCCTGGCAAAGAACATCTCCCCTTTTAACCTTTTGACCAACAGTTACAATTGGGTTAAGGTTGATGCAGGTATCCTGGTTGGTCCTCCTGAATTTGATCAAAGAGTATGTTTTCTCAGGATCTTCAAAATGAACCAGTTTGTCTGTCTCACTTTGATTGTATTTGACGGATATTTTCTTAGAGTCAACGTAAGTAACAACTCCGGTACCTTCTGCAGTAACAAGAGTCCTTGAATCCCTGGCTGCCCTTGCCTCCATTCCTGTTCCTACGATCGGAGCTTCAGAGATCATCAAAGGCACAGCCTGACGTTGCATATTGGATCCCATCAATGCCCTGTTTGCATCATCATGCTCCAGGAATGGGATCAGAGAAGCAGCTACTGAAACGATCTGATTAGGCGCTACGTCCATCAAGGCGATCTTATCAGGCTCGACTACCGGGAAATCACCCTCAAAACGAACCTTAACCTTTGGGTTCACAAATTTCCCACTATCATTGATCACGGCATTGGCCTGAGCAATGAAAAGAGTATCTTCTTCTTCAGCGGTGAGGTATTGTACCTTTCCGGAAAGGTCTACCTTTCCTTTGGTCACATCCCGGTATGGTGTCTCAATGAATCCCATGTTGTTCACTTTTGCATGAACGCATAGGGATGAGATCAATCCAATATTCGGTCCTTCCGGGGTCTCAATCGTACAAAGACGCCCGTAGTGGGTGTAGTGAACGTCCCTAACTTCGAATCCGGCCCTTTCCCTTGAAAGTCCACCAGGTCCAAGTGCAGACATCCTTCTTTTGTGGGTGATCTCAGCCAATGGGTTGGTTTGATCCATGAACTGAGAAAGCTGGTTTGTCCCAAAGAAGGAATTGATAACAGAAGATAGGGTCCTTGCGTTGATCAGGTCAACAGGCTTGAATTCTTCATTATCACGAACATTCATCCTTTCCTTGATGGTCCTGGCCATCCTGGCAAGTCCGACACCGAATTGAGCATAAAGCTGCTCACCAACCGTCCTTACCCTTCTATTACTTAGGTGGTCAATATCATCAACCAGGGCCTTGGAGTTGATCAAACCAATGAGGTACTTCATTATGGAAATGATATCCTCCTTGGTAAGGACTTTTTTATCGTGGTCAATGTCAAGATCAAGTTTCTTGTTGATCCTGTACCTGCCAACTTCTCCAAGGTCATACCTTTTATCAGAGAAGAAAAGATTTTGAATCACTTCTCTTGCGGTCGCCTCATCCGGAGCCTCAGTATTCCTCAACTGACGGTAGATTGTTTCCACCGCCTCTTTTTCAGAGTTTGAAGTATCCTTCTGAAGGGTATTGTAGATGATCTGGTACTCAGCGATATTGATGTCCTCCCTGTGAAGGATGATCGATTTGGCACCGGACTCAATGATCAAAGGAATATCCTCCCCCGTGATCTCGGAATCCCTTTCCAGCAGAACCTCGTTCCTGTCGATAGAGATCACCTCACCGGTATCCTCATCAACAAAGTCCTCCGTCCAGGTTTTTAGAACCCTTGCGGCTAATTTTCTTCCAACAACCTTCTTAAGGCTTTTTTCATCTGCATTAACCTCTTCAGAAAGACCAAAAAGGTTAAGGATGTCCTTATCACTTCCATATCCTATGGCCCTGAGTAGGGTGGTAACAGGGAATTTCTTCTTCCTGTCTATATAGGAGTGCATTACATTGTTAACATCGGTTGCAAACTCGATCCATGAACCCTTGAATGGAATGATCCTGGCGGAATAAAGAGTAGTTCCATTGGTATGCTTGCTCTGGGCAAAGAACACACCTGGGGACCTGTGCAACTGAGAAACAATGACCCTTTCTGCTCCATTGATAACAAAAGAACCCCTTGGGGTCATATAAGGAATATTTCCAAGGAAAACCTCCTGCTCTATGGTCTCAAACTCCTCATGATCCTCATCATTGCAGGACAACCTAAGCTTCGCCTTTAACGGCACAGCATAGGTCAACCCTCTCTCAATACACTCCTCAATGTTGTATTTGGGAGGATCGACCACATAGTCGATGAATTCAAGGAGGTAATTTTCCCTTGAATCAGAGATTGGGAAGTTCTCATTGAAAACCTTAAAAAGCCCTTCATTTACCCTTTTATCAGGATCGGTCTCGAGCTGAAAAAAGTCTTCAAAGGACTTGAGTTGAACATCCAGAAAGTCCGGATATTCCATTATTGATTTGGTGGTAGAAAAGTTAATTCTACCTGTTTGATTATCTACTTTGGCCAAAACACTGTTGTTTTAATGGAACCAGATTGAAATGGGCACAAACAGCAAAAGACCTGGCCATTTGGCAGGTCTGTACTGCTATAAAAAGGGAAATACCTTTTATTGTAATTCGACTTCAGCTCCTGCCTCTTCGAATTTGGCCTTCATGCTTTCGGCCTCGTCCTTGGCTACGCCCTCCTTGACAGGTTTTGGAGCATTGTCAACGATATCCTTGGCTTCTTTCAGTCCAAGTCCGGTGATTTCCTTAACCAATTTTACGATCTGAAGCTTAGCTCCACCAGGGGATTTCAATACAACATCGAATTCAGATTTCTCTTCGCCTCCAGCTTCGCCTCCACCTCCGGCACCACCCGCAACCATTACAGGTGCAGCAGCCGCCGCTGGCTCGATACCATATTCATCCTTTAAGATCCCGGCAAGCTCGTTGACCTCTTTCACAGATAGGTTAACCAACTGTTCCGCAAACGCTTTTAAATCCGCCATTTTCCTTTTTTATTAAGTTTTAGATTTGCTACTCTTTTTCTGATAAAGTTTTTACTACGCCAGCCAAGGTGGACTTTCCGCTTTCTAGAGCAGAAATAACACGCTGTGCTGGTGACTGCAACAGAAGAATGACCTCGCCGATAAGCTCGTTCTTGGATTTCAAAGAACTCAACGCATCGAGATTCTCATCACCCAGGTAGATCTCACTCTCTATTGAAGCCGCCTTTAGAATTGGCTTTTCATTTCCTTTTTTCCTGAAACTCTTGATGATCTTGGCAGGTGTATTACCCGATTCCTTTGAAAACAAGATTCCAGAGGTTCCTTTCAATACCTGCTCCAGCTCTGAGAAATCCCCTTCGATCTCATCAAGAGCCCTTTTGATAAGGGTATTTTTTACAACCTTATATTCTACTCCATTCTTGAAACACTCAGACCTGAACTCATTGATCTCAGCAACAGTCAATCCTGAAGCATCGGCAATGTAGAAATGAGCGTTTTCCTCAAATTTTACTTTGAGTGAAGAAATAATCTCGGCTTTTTCTTCCCTTGTCATAATCGGTTTATTTAAACCAGGTTCTTTTTATCTATCTTGATTCCAGGACTCATGGTGCTGGAAATAGTAATGCTTTTGAAATAATCTCCCTTTGAAGAGGATGGTTTCAGCTTGTTGACCGCGTTCACCAATTCTGTTGCATTATCAACGATCTTCTCAGGAGTGAAACTGATCTTTCCGATGGCGCTATTGATGATCCCGGCCTTATCAACCTTGAAATCGATTTTTCCTTTCTTAACATCCTCAACAGCCTTCCCAACTTCTGCTGTTACAGTTCCGGATTTCGGATTTGGCATCAACCCTCTTGGACCAAGCACCTTTCCAAGCTTTCCAACTTTTGCCATTACAGCAGGCATGGTCACAACAACATCAAAATCAACCCAGCCACCTTCAATTTTTTTAACCAGCTCGTCAAGACCAACGTGGTCTGCACCAGCTTTTTTCGCTTCCTCCTCTTTTTCAGGAGTACACAGGACACAGACCTTCAAGTCCTTTCCCGTTCCATGGGGCAGGGTAACCGTTCCCCTAACCATTTGATCGGCTTTCTTAGGATCCACTCCTAATCTGATACTCATATCAATAGATGCATCGAATTTGGTGAAAGAAATGTCCTTAACGAGCTGTGCAGCTTCATTAAGGTTATAATCCTTTTCCCTATCGAGTTTTTCCGCAGCCGCCTTACGATTCTTTGTCAATTTCATGGTCCTCAGATTAATTATCCCAGGGGGCGTTTCCTTTAACATTGATACCCATACTCCTTGCAGTACCCGCTACCATTTTCATGGCGGACTCCACGGTATGCGAATTCAGGTCTGGCATTTTGATCTCCGCGATCTCCTTAACCTGGTCCCAGGTCACAGAACCCACCTTTTGACGGTTGGATTCGGCTGAGCCTTTCTTCAATTTGGATTTCTCCAATAGCAGGGTTGCAGCTGGAGGGGTCTTAATAATGAAGTCAAACGACTTATCGGAATAAACCGTAACAACCACTGGAAGCAGCTGTCCTTGTTTTTCCTGGGTCTTTGCATTGAACGCTTTGCAAAACTCCATGATATTCACCCCTTTTGCACCCAGAGCAGGTCCAACCGGAGGTGAAGGGTTAGCTGCTCCGCCTCTGATCTGCAATTTGAGATATCCTGAAATCTCCTTTGCCATTTTTCTTTACTGTATCTTTTCTACCTGAAAAAAATTCAACTCCACCGGAGTGTTCCTTCCGAAGATCTTCACCATCACATTAAGCTTCCTCTTGTCTTCAAAAATCTCCTGAACAGTTCCAGTGAAACCATTAAACGGACCATCCATTACATTCACCTCTTCTCCCAGCACAAATGGTCTCTCCAATTTTGTCTCCATCTCAGCGTTCTCATCAACCCTTCCGAAGATCCTGTCAACCTCAGCCTGACGTAGCGGAACAGGATCCTTAGATGCCCCCTTTTCATTACCCAAAAACCCCAGAACTCCGGGCACCCCTTTAATAAGGTGTATGATCTCACCATTGGAGAGGTCTGCCTGAATAAGAATATACCCGGGGAAGAAATTCTTCTCCCTTATTCTTTTCTTCCCATTCCTCATTTCATACACCTTCTCGGAAGGTATAAGTGTCTGAGAAACAAGATTTTGCAAACCCTCACGCTCTATCTCACTCTCGAGATAGTTCTTAACTTTTTTTTCCTGACCGCTAACGGCCTTTACCACATACCATTTGACATCCTCCATCCTTAACTCAGCTTAAAATGACTGGTAAAAAACCTGCATTCCATTGTCAAAGATCAGATCCATAACACCTATTAATAAGGCGAAGATCAGAGAGGCAACAAGAACCAAAATCGAACTGCTTTGAAGGTCCGAATATTTGGGCCATGAGACCTTGTATCTCATCTCATTTACTGACTCTCTTAGGTATGCTCTTAACTTATTCATTTACTACCTTTTGCACGGGTGGAAAGATTCGAACTCTCGACCTTTGGTTTTGGAGACCACTGCTCTACCAGCTGAGCTACACCCGTCTCTCAAAAAAAGGACTGCAAAATTAGATGTATCCCGCTGAAAAAACAAATGCCCCTCCAAATAATTTTGGAGAGGCATTGACCTATAAAAAGGAGATTATTTAATGACCTCGGTAACCTGTCCGGCTCCTACAGTTCTTCCTCCTTCACGGATCGCAAAACGCAGTCCTTTTTCCAAAGCGATGGTATTGATCAGGTTTACGTGTATGGTAACATTATCACCCGGCATAACCATTTCAACACCGTCAGGAAGCTTGATCTCACCGGTAACATCGGTGGTACGGAAGTAGAATTGTGGTCTGTATTTGTTGAAGAATGGAGTGTGTCTTCCACCTTCTTCTTTTTTAAGGATATAGACCTCAGCCTTGAACTCATCATGAGGAGTAACGGAACCCGGCTTACAGATAACCATACCCCTTTTGATATCGGTTTTTTCGATACCTCTCAAAAGAAGTCCTGTGTTATCTCCAGCCTCACCTCTATCGAGGATCTTACGGAACATCTCAACTCCGGTGATGGTGGACTTAAGGTTTTCTGCACCCATTCCAATGATATCTACTGCATCTCCGGAATTGATAACTCCTCTTTCGATCCTTCCGGTAGCAACAGTTCCACGGCCTGTGATAGAGAACACATCCTCGACAGGCATAAGGAAATCCTTGTCAACCAACCTTTCAGGAACAGGGATGTAGTCATCAACCGCATCCATCAACTCTTTTACTTTATCAACCCACTGACCTTCTCCATTAAGAGCACCTAGAGCAGATCCCTGAATAACAGGAATATCATCGCCTGGGAATTCGTAGAAGCTCAAAAGCTCACGGATCTCCATTTCAACAAGCTCCAGAAGTTCAGGATCATCAACCATGTCTACCTTGTTCATGAAAACAACGATAGCTGGCACTCCCACCTGACGAGCTAGAAGAATGTGCTCCCTTGTTTGAGGCATTGGTCCGTCAGTTGCAGCAACTACCAAAATAGCACCATCCATTTGGGCCGCTCCAGTAACCATGTTCTTAACATAGTCAGCGTGACCTGGACAGTCGACATGGGCATAATGCCTTTTTCCTGTTTGATACTCGATATGAGATGTGTTGATCGTAATACCCCTTTCTTTTTCTTCCGGAGCATTGTCGATCGAGTCGAAAGACCTGGTCTCTGCAAGACCTGCATCTGCTAATACTTTAGAAATAGCTGCAGTCAACGTGGTCTTACCATGGTCAACGTGACCGATAGTTCCGATATTGACGTGCGGCTTGTCCCTTTGAAACGTTTCCTTTGCCATTCTGATATTTAATTTAAGTTCTTATTAAAATTCTTATTCTTTGAGCCAATGACGGGAATTGAACCCGTGACCTCATCCTTACCAAGGATGCGCTCTACCCCTGAGCTACATCGGCTTGTTGCAAGGATCACCCAAATCTTTGTTTAAAAGATAATAAGAGAATCATCGCTCTTGGAATCCTTAAAAACAAAACTCAAGGCCGAACTTCTTTCGACCAATTGAGCGGGAGACGAGGTTCGAACCCGCGACCTACAGCTTGGAAGGCTGTCGCTCTACCAACTGAGCTACTCCCGCATTAAATTACTCCGAGGACTTATTCCTCTTTCGGTGGGGAGAGCAGGATTCGAACCTACGAAGGCGTATGCCAACAGATTTACAGTCTGTCCTCGTTGACCGCTTGAGTATCTCCCCAAATGCAACAAAAAACGGCCAAAAAAGGCCAGTTTTGAAAAAGGAGTTGCAAAAGTAGAGGGATTTTGGTTTTTATCAAATATGCGAATTTATTTTCCCTGGTTTTTTCTCTTTTCATCCCAGCTTTGATACTCAGCATTTACGGGATCCTCCAAACATTCGGCATAAACCTTACCTGCTTTCTCAAAGGTCATGTCCTCCAACCGGGCCAATAAAAAGAACCGAAGGCTTTCTTTTGACTCAGTGGCCAACTCCTTGAGCCATTCAAGAGATCGATCCGCACTTTCCTCCGGACCCATCTCCACATCCTGACACAGAAAATCGTAAAACCAGAATTGGTCCCACCTTCCGATGTACCATGACTTTTCTTTGAACCATGAGTAATTCGTTCCCGGAAAGTATTTTGTCAGGTATTGGGCCATGGCATAGATCATGTTTTCATCATAGGTCTGCTTGAACCTTTGTAGTTGGCCTGGAAGAAGAAATGGATCTTGCTCAAAGTCCATCATCCTCAACAGGGCACCGGAGTTCACATACCATGAAGTATCAGTCAGGGATCTTTTAAAGATATCCCTGTCCTCATTTTCCTCTTTTAAAAGATCGATCGCCGAACCGCGGTTCATAGGTTCAGGATCATCAGTCGCCATTTTCCTAAAAGAAGCTATTTCTTGATCATTAAAATCTATCTCCTCTTCTATATCCAGGTAAAAATCCAAACCCAGGCTTCTTAAAAACCAGGCATCGTTCTGGATCATATCGGAAGCAAGATCTCTTTTTTGTGATATGGAAAGAGAATCCTCGATATCATATCCAAGATGATAGACCAGGGCCGGATTTGAGATCCTTTTTAATCTCATAGCCTCATAATCGATGTCGGTAAAGGAACTGGGCTCGAAAAGAAGTTCCATCTCAGGATCAAAACAGATCCCAACAGGTGAATCAGGCCAGGGGATAGAATATTGCTGCTCCCATTCATCCATTGTGAAAGTTCTCCTCAGGATGGTGTCAGCATAGAAAAGGTCCAGATCGAAAGAAAAGTGAAATGGAGTATTCCCATCCTGTATCTGGTTAATTTCAACCAAGGTGGTTCCTTCTTTGAATTCAAACTTGGTCTTGATCTTGGGATGCCCTTCCCTATAAAACCATTGCTCAAAAAAAGTTGATAAATTTCTTCCTGTGACTTTCTCAAATGAGGATTGAAGATCAGATGCTACAACTGAGCTCAAGGAATTCTCCTTTAGGTAATGGTTGACCGACGCCCAAAATGCCTCATCTCCGACTTCCCTTCGAAGCATATGAAGGATCCTGCTTGCCTTGGCGTATGAATGATCATCAAAAAGATCTTCGTTAGCATCTCGGTAGCTATCCCAGATTAGCGGATGAGTAATGATCCTGGATTGTTCAAGGTAGCTCCAAACTTCGTTGTAACCATTCAGATCAGCTACCTCTTTTCCCTCAGTATGTTCGTACCACAGGTATTCGAAGTAGGTGGCGAAACCTTCATTAAGGGCAACAGAGCCCCAGTCTGCACAGGTCACATAATCCCCGAACCATTGATGAGCAAGTTCATGAATGATGATATCATCCTGATAATCATCAACCAGGCTCTTTACATCCATGTTCAATCCTTCATGGAAGACAGAAGCAGAGGTATTCTCCATTGCCCCCGTCACAAAATCATGGACAACCAGTTGGGAGTATTTCTGCCATGGGTATTTCACTCCTGTAAGAGAATCTATGAAATCCAACATGGCTGGGGTCCTGCCGAAAAGGTAATCAGCTGTTTCCGCAAATAATGGGTCCATCATGTATTCCAAAGTCAGTCCCTTATGGGTGTGGCTGCTTTTGCTAAAAAAGCCTGCAGCGATCATTACCAAATAAGGGGGATGAGGAATATCCATTTTCCAATGATCGGTTTTGTTCCCTAAGGAATCGGTTTGGGCAGAAATTAAGCTTCCGTTAGAAAGAGTTACCATTCCGCTATCAACGCTTAAGAAAATATCATGAGTAAACCTTTGACTCGGATGGTCAATGGTCGGGAACCATGTTGAAGCGGACTCAGTCTCATTCTGAGACCAGATCTCCTTGCCTGACTGAGAAGTCACGAAAAAAAGCCCGTCCACGGCCTTGCCCATTCGGTCCCTTGCTAAAGAGGGGTCCACACTGTATTCAAGCTCAACAGAGATCATTTCACCTTTTAAGACCTGTCGAGATAAGGGTATGGTCAGGATCTTTGAGTTATAAGAAAATGGAGTTTCACCACTATCCCCATCCACTCGACATGAGGTAATGAAAAGATATTTTGCATCCAGCCTCAAAGTATCAACCGGGTAGAAATAGGGTTCTAAAAAAATCCTGGACTTTCCGCTAATCTTTTCTTCCTGAAAATCAACATCGATCCACAGGTCCATGTGTTTCAATTTTAGTAATTGGTCCTCCCTGGTTCTCAGTTTCCTTCTCAATTCCATTTCCCCTTCTTCCTTTTCCTCGTTTACAAATTGGATCGGTTGAATAGCTGACTTCACTGTAGGGTATTCGGCTTTACAGGAAAAAAGCAAAGCCAAACCCAGAAAAAAATAAAGACTATTTATCCCAAGCTTGGGTCCCATTGTTCTAAATATTCAATGCCTAAGTATATTTGAGGCCGCCAAATATATATGATAAAGATTCAGGTAAATGATGAGGAGCCGGTCCTCGTAGAAAAAATTACTCCAGAGGGCATATCCCTGGATGGAAGCGATCAGGCTATTGACATTAAAAAGGTAGGAGAAAATGAATTTCACCTAATATATAAAGGAAGGTCCTTTTCCGTATTGGTTAATGAAAGTGGAGAAAAAGAGTACGAGCTTTCCTTTCCCGACAAAAAACTAAAGGCAAGGGTGATCGAGGAGTTGGATGAGGTTTTGGAAAAAATGGGTATGGGGGGAGCTTCAAGTGACATTGTTAAAGAGGTCAAAGCTCCGATGCCGGGTGTTATCCTTGAGGTTAAGGTCAATGGAAGTGCTGATATAAAAAAGGGGGACCCCTTAGTTGTTCTTGAGGCCATGAAAATGGAAAATGTGATCAAATCACCTGTTGATGCAACGATAAAGGATGTTCTGGTCCAAAAGGGAGATAAAGTAGAGAAGAATGCGATTCTGGTGGCTTTTGATGATACTCAGAAATGAAGTATAAAAGAATATTATTAAAACTGAGCGGTGAGGCACTTGCCGGAAAGGATGGGCAGGGATTGGACTATAAGGTACTGGAGCAATACTCCCAGGAAATTAAACAGGTCAGCCAACAAGGAGTAGAAGTTGCAATTGTAATTGGGGGAGGAAATATCATGAGGGGTTCCGATGCAGAGGAGATCGGTATAGACCGTGTTCAAGGAGACTACATGGGCATGCTTGCAACCCTTATCAATGGAATGGCCATCCAAAGCTCGCTTGAGAAGATCGGAGTCTATACCAGGCTTTTAAGTGGGATCAGGGTAGAGCAGGTTTGCGAACCATTTATAAAAAGAAGGGCTGTTAGACATCTCGAAAAAGGAAGGGTTGTGATCTTCGCGGCAGGAACTGGAAACCCCTACTTCACCACAGATAGTGCGGCGAGTTTGAGGGCGATCGAAATAGAGGCAGATGTAGTGCTAAAAGGCACCAAGGTAGACGGGGTTTACAACACTGATCCTGTAAAGGACCCGGAAGCAATCAAATTCAAAAAGCTTTCTTTCACTGAGGCATTTGAAAAGGGATTGAAGGTCATGGACCTTACCGCATTTGCTTTGTGTCAGGAAAATGATGTTCCCATTATAGTATTTGAAATGAACGAAAAGGGTAACCTTTTCAAAATCGTCAAGGGTGAAGAAATAGGAACCCTGGTAAGTAACTGAAATAGATATGGAAGAGATCCAAATGTTTTTAGATGAGGCTAAAGAGTTGATGGGCAAGGCCATAGAGCATACCAAATCCGAGCTTCACAAGATCAGGGCTGGTAAGGCAAGTCCATCTATGCTTGATGGCATAGTTGTGGAATACTACGGCACACCTACCCCTTTGAACCAGGTAGCTTCCATAAACACCCCTGATGGGAGAACCATCCTGATCAAGCCCTGGGAAAAGACCTTGGTTCAGGAGATCGAAAGAGCAATTATCAATTCTGACCTTGGCTTTGCTCCTCAAAGCGATGGAGAAAATGTAAGGATCAATATTCCACCCCTTTCCGAGGAAAGAAGACTACAATTGGTAAAGCAGGTTAAATCCGAGTGTGAAAATGGAAAGGTCAGCATCAGGTCCATCAGAAAAGATTCCAATGACTCCATCAAGAAGCTTCAAAATGATGGTGTTTCCGAAGACCTTGTAAAAGACGGAGAAGCTGAAGTTCAAAAATTAACAGATTCCTATTCTCATCAGATCGATGAGATCTTCAAAGCAAAGGAAACTGAGATCCTTACCGTCTAAAGGAAGATCTTTTTTTGAAGGATATATTCTTCAACTTCCTGAGGAACCAGGTACTTAATTGACAAGCCTTTCCTTACGTTTTCCCTAATAAAAGAAGCTGACACCTCGATGATCGGGGCATCCATCATCCTAATTCCTGGATGATTATCAAATTCGCTGGGCTTGGATTTAGCCCTGGGGTAAACCAACAGGGGGTAATATTCCAGGATCTTCTCGTAATTCTTCCACTTGGAAAGATGTTCAAGGTTGTCCTGGCCTATGATTACCCAGAACTTCCTATCAGGGTATTTTTCATACAGGTAGCTTAAGGTATCAATGGTATAACTGGGGCGTGGCATATGGAACTCAATGTCACTTGCATCAAAATTGTAGTTCTCATAAACCGCCCTCCTAACCATCTCCAGTCTGTCGTACTCCGGAAGAAGATTCGATTTTTCTTTCAATGGGTTTTGTGGACTTACCACAAAAGTGATCTTATCCAGATCAGCCCTCTCCAACATGGTGTTGGCAATGATCAGATGGCCAATATGGATGGGATTAAAGGATCCAAAAAAGACCCCGGTTTTCAGTGTCATGCCACAAAGTTAAGCAGCAGGGATTCTGCTTGCTCAATTGCCAAATCTAAATTATCGTTCACAAGGATCTTATCGAACCTGGGCGCAAACTCCATCTCCTGTTTGGCCTTGGTAATTCTTCTTTCCAGATCAGCTTGATCTTCGGTTTCCCTCTTTCTCAATCTTTCTTCCAAGGTAGCCAGGCTTGGGGGTTGGATGAAAACCGCCAGTGCCTTTTGGCCGTAAATCTCTTTAAGGTTCAGTCCCCCAATCACATCAATATCGAAAATCGCGGAATTCCCTGATTGAAGGATAGAATTGATCTCGGATCTCAGAGTTCCATAAAACCTGCCTGGATACACCTCTTCCCACTCTGCAAATTCTCCGGAATCAATTCTTTTTGCGAATTCGGTCTCAGATAGAAAATGATAGTCAATTCCATCTTGTTCTCCAGGCCTGGGTTCTCGCGTAGTGGCTGAAACTGAAAATTTCAACCAGGGGAATTTTGCCATTAGGGACCTGACGATAGTCGTTTTCCCCGATCCCGAAGGAGCAGAGAAAATAATCAGTGCTGCCTTTCTCATTCAGTCCCTAAGGAAGCAAGTTTTGCCTTGATCTCCTCAATTACCTCTTTGGGCATTGAAAGGCAATGACATTTTTCCTTAAAAAAGTTTCTGAAGGTTTTTTCTTCGTCGAAGTGTTTTAGGCAATCATCTGATGACGATATATGCCTGGCAAACCAATGCTTCTCCTGCTCATCCGCCTCTCCATCGATCACCAAATGCATAACCCTCACAAACTCCTCACAAACCGTATAAACCTTCTTTTTTTCTCCCGTCTCTAAATAGGTAATTTCTTCTGCCATAGACATCAATTCTTATAGCCCATAGTTACAGCGTAGTCTTTCAGTTTTTCTTTCAAAAGATTCCTTGCCCTGTGGAGCCTTGACCGGACAGTCCCGATCGGAATATCGAGGATCTTTGCCATCTCCTCGTAAGTGAAACCTTCAATATCACACAAAATTATTGCAGTTCTGAAATCCACATCAAGATTGTTCAAAGCATTTGCGACTTCATCGCCAATTTTGTCCTTTTCGGTTTCCACTCTGAGATCAACAGTCTTGTTGGACTGAACATCGTCAGAATTATAGGTCTTCTCAATATCATTGTAATCAACCTTTCCGGGTTCCTTGCTTTTCTTCCGGAAATCGTTAATGAAACTGTTTTTCAAGATACGGAACATCCACGCTTTTGCATTAGTTCCGGGTTGATAGGAATCAAAGAATCTATATGCCTTCAAAAAGGTATCCTGGACCAGATCATTTGCATCATCTTCATCCAGAACCAATCTATAGGCAAAATTGTAGAGGGCATCCACGTAGGGCAGAAATTCACTAACGAACATCTTCTGCCTTTCGGGAAGGTTCAGATTCTTCTGTGGTCGGTCTGCAGTTTTTTCTCCAGTAATCATTGTCCTATAAGATACAAAATCCAGTCCAATTTTAAAACAGACGAACTGACCGCCTTGTTTTGGTTTATAAATTGCACTTCCTCAATTTTGAGGCCTAATCCCAACAAAGGTATTTATGGCCTTTCGGCTCTCTGTCGCCATTATTACTTATAATGAAGAAAACAACCTCAATCGATGCCTGGAGTCGGTAAATGGTGTTGCTGATGAAGTTGTTGTGATTGATTCAGGGTCCGAGGACAGAACCCAGGAAATTGCAAGAGCTGCCGGGGCAAAGGTAATTGAGCATAGGTTTGAGGGACATATAGAGCAGAAGAACTTTGCTATGCACCAATGCCAAAATGACATGATTCTTTCCCTTGATGCAGATGAAGCCTTATCTCGGGGCTTAAGTGATTCTATTCAGAAGGCAAAGCAGAATGAGCCTAAGCCTGCATATATAATGAATCGCCTTACAAATTACAGGGGGAATTGGATCAAGCATTGTGGCTGGTATCCAGATTCAAAAGTCAGGCTATTTGACCGCAGAAAGTCAAGCTGGGGAGGTGAAAATCCTCATGATAAAATAATACTTGAAGACGGGATCAGACCAACAAAAGTCGAGGGTGACATCCTTCATTATTCTTATCCTGATCTTGGAAGCCATTTAAAGCAGATAGATTATTTCACCAGTATCATGGCCAAAGGAATGGTCGCGAGTGGGAAGAAACCAAGCATGTTAAAAGAACTCTTTGGCGCTCCCTTTAAATTCTTTCAGAGCTATTTCCTACAACTAGGGTTCCTTGATGGATATGCAGGGTTTCAGATTTGCAAGATCTCTGCATTCGCAACCTATATGAAATACTCCCGGCTTAGGGAATACTATAACAATCCGCATCTCAAATAAAAATGGAGCATGTCATTTTATCGAGAACCGATTCTATTGGTGACGTGGTATTGACCCTTCCACTGGCTGGGTTTTTAAAATCTCGCTTTCCTTCAATCAGGATCTCGTTTATCGGCAAGGCCTATACCCAGGCAGTAGTATTGAGGTCACGGTTTGTGGATGAGTTTATCGATAAGGAAAAGGTCCATGAACATGATTCCCTTAAAGATGCTGATGCGATCATTTTTGCTCTCCCTGAAAGGTCAATAGCAAAATGGTCGAAGGAGGTAGGAATAAAAAAAAGAATAGGTACTGGACATCGTTTTGTTCACTATTTATATCTGAACAAAAGGGTGAACTTTTCGAGACGAAGATCTGAGCTTCATGAAGCACAGCTTAACTTCAAACTTTTGGAACCTTTGGGGATCGATCATATCCCAGACCTGGAGGAGATTCCTGAATGGTATGGCCTTCCTGAAAAACCAAGGGACGATACTCCGAACTCACACAAGACCATCATTCTACATCCGAAATCAAGAGGAAGCGCAATGGAATGGCCCCTGGACCATTTTTCTGCTCTGATCGAACGTTTTAAGGGGGAAGATCTTGAGTTCTTGATCACGGGAGTGGAAGCCGAGCGGAAGAAAATCCTAGAAGAGGGTGGGCAATTTTTTTCAGAGGAAAATGTTAGAGATCTGACTGGAAAACAAAGTCTTGAGGAATTAATGGAAACAATACTGAATTCTGATGGAATGATAGCTGCCAGCACGGGCCCACTCCATATCGCAGCTGCGAGTGGGGTTTCCACCCTGGGACTTTACCCATCCATACAGCCTATGCATCCCGGACGTTGGGCTCCTTTGGGAACCCATGCGAACTATTTATCCGGAGAAGGAGAAGATCCCATGAGAAACATAGAGGTGAAATCTGTTGAAAAATGGATTACCGAAAACGTTCTAAGCCAATAAAGTGATACCTTCGGCCGACTCTTTTATTAAATGAGAACCTACTTCCAGTTATTAAAATTCGCTCCCAGGATCAGAGGATATGTGATTCCATTCGCCCTCTTCATGATCCTTCATGTGCTATTCAGCCAGCTGAATTTTGTGATGATCATACCTCTACTGGATATTCTGTTTGGCACTACTCAGACCACAATGGCTGACCCAACGCAGGTCCCCGAACTGAGTTTTTCCGTGAACAGTATCAGGGCAAATTTTTCGTTTTACCTGGCAAGGTTGGTAGCGGATGAGGGAGCTTTCAGTGCCCTTAAGATCGTATGCATCATCGTGGTTTCGGCTGCCTTCATTTCAAATCTATCGAAACATCTTTCAGACAGGATACTGGAAGGGATCAGGGCTACATTTATCAGAAACCTCAGACAAAAGATATTCAATAAGCTGGTTTCCTTGCATCTGGGATTTTACGAAAAGAAAAAGAAGGGAGATATTATTTCAAGGATGACCTCTGATATGCAGGAAGTAGAAGCAACGGTGATCCATGCTCTGACTGTACTTTTCAGGGATCCCATCACTCTGATCGGTTTCTTCATTATTCTGTTTTCGCTTTCTGCGAAACTCACCCTTTATTCTTTGATCATTATACCTGCGATAGGAGGGCTTATCGGAGCATTGATCAAAAAATTGAAAAAAGACGCAGAAAAGACCCAAAAAAGTCTTGGCCAATTGGTGACATACCTCGAGGAAACCATTTCCGGATTAAGAGTGATCAAATCCTTCAATGCGGAAAAATTCATCACCGGGGCCTTTGAAAACGAGAATTCCTTTTACTCAAGAGCCGTTAGAAAACTGAATATCAGAAGGCAACTCACACCTCCCCTTTCAGAGTTTATGGGCATCATTTTGGTATCCATTATTTTACTTGTTGGAGGTTCTTTGGTTCTCAATCAGGAATCCGCTTTGCGTGCAAGTGGCTTTATAGCCTACTTGGCGGTTTTCTCACAGGTTATCAGGCCAGCCAAATCACTATCTGAGACCTTCAGTAATGTTCAAAGGAGCCTTGTTGCCGGTAAAAGGATCCTGGAGATCAACGAAATAGATAATGCGATTCCCGAAAAGAAAGATGCCATGGACCTTGATGGCTTTCAGGAGGCCATCCGATTTGAAGGGGTATCTTTCGCCTACGAGAAGAAAGCTGTTCTTGAGCAAATAAACCTGGAGATCAAAAGGGGGAAAATGGTAGCCCTGGTTGGTCCATCCGGATCAGGAAAAACCACCATGTCTGACCTCATCCCTAGATTTTATGATCCATTTGAAGGGAGGGTCACCATTGATGGTATAGATATAAAAGTGTGCAGGATCTCATCTTTGAGAAAGTTAATGGGCATTGTAACACAAGAGCCGATCCTCTTTCACGACACCATCTATAACAATATAGCCTTTGGAAAATCGGCAAGTCAAGAGGATGTTGAAAGGGCTGCGAAAATAGCTCACGCCCATGACTTCATCCTGGAGACCGAAAATGGTTACCAGACCATGGTTGGGGATAGAGGAATGAAGCTCTCAGGAGGTCAAAAACAAAGGATCAGTATAGCAAGGGCAATTTTGGCAAACCCACCAATTCTGATTTTGGACGAGGCCACCTCCTCCCTGGATACGGAAAGCGAAAAGCTGGTCCAGGATGCCCTTGATCACCTAATGCAAAATCGAACTTCTTTGGTCATTGCCCACCGGCTCAGCACCATCCAGAAGGCTGACCAGATCGTTGTGCTTAATGAGGGAAAAATAGTCGAGCAGGGAACCCACGATGATCTGATCCAAAATGGGGACGGGCTTTACTCCCGTCTCTCCGAAATGCAGGGGATCCAGGTTTGAAATACCCTTGATCAGAGAATGCAAGTCATGGATCTGCGGAGTATGTAGATCAGGAGACTCTTCGGTTTTCGCTGAAAACCTCTGAGTGACGTTTGCGCTTGTTTTGATTTTGGTCCGAATCCTCTCAAATTCCGTCATTGAAACTCTGAAGTTAAGATTTCCCATACTTCAAGGGAAGAATCTCATGGATTGAAGGGGGCTAATTTGAAAGCGTCTTCCTTAAGTCAACCTTTCAAGTATGTGGGAGCGGAATATTTTGAATTATGTGCGTGAGACTCTTCGCTTCCGCTCTGAGTGACGCTAACTTTTTTCGTCATTCAGAGGCTCTTTGAGCCGAAGAATCTAATCGATAGCAGCTCAAGTACATCACAGCTTTGCTACCATCCCATTATTTCATAAAAGAGGTCCTCCCAATTTGGATTGTTTTGTTCAATCAGATCAATTTTCCATTGACGGCTTTTCCCTTTGATATACTTTTCACGGTCAATGGCTTCCATGATTGTTAAATAGGATTCGAAATGGACCAGCTTCTTGAGTCGATATCTAGCGGTAAATGACCTTGGGTACTTCTTTTCCCGGTGTTCGACAATTCTTGGATATAGATCGGATGTGACCCCCGTATAAAATGTCGTATGGTTTCTATTGGTTATTATGTAAACCGCTCCACCTGATTCCATTCCGGAACAATAAGAATAAGTCCTATGCTAAGCGGATCTAATCGATTAGACTCTTCGGTTTTCGCTGAAAACCTCTGAGTGACAATTATTTTTTCCGTCATTCAGAGGCTCTTTGAGCCGTAGAATCTTAAAGACAATACCGGAATTAGACAATAGATCCGCCTCCACTCAATAATTACGCCCTCAGAAAAAGGATTTGATGGATCAGATTTAATCGATCAGACTCTTCGGTTTTTGCTAAAAACCTGTGGGTGACGAAAAAGGAGACATAAAAAAACCCCGCTCCTCGATGAGAAGCGGGGCAAAAAAATAAAATACTAAATCTTAGTACCTGTAATGCTCAGGCTTGTAGGGTCCCTGCTTTGGAACTCCAATGTAATTAGCCTGCTCATCGGTAAGTTCGGTCAACTCAACACCGATCTTGGCAAGGTGTAGCTTGGCTACTTTCTCATCCAAATGCTTAGGGAGTGTATACACCTTATTCTCATAATTATCAGAATTATTCCAAAGCTCGATCTGAGCCAGGGTCTGATTGGTGAAAGAGTTGGACATCACAAATGAAGGGTGCCCGGTAGCACATCCCAGGTTTACCAGCCTTCCTTCGGCAAGAATGATGATCTCTTTTCCATCAACGTTAAAAACATCAACCTGAGGTTTAACAGTATACTTGGTCTCGCCATAGTTCTGCTCCAACCATGCAATATCGATCTCATTGTCGAAGTGGCCGATGTTGCAGACAATGGTCTTATCGTTCATCATTTTAAACAGATCCCCGGTTACAATATCCTTATTACCTGTAGCGGTGATAACAATATCAGCTCTTGGAACGGCATTCTCCATTTTCTTGACTTCAAATCCATCCATGGCTGCTTGAAGAGCACAAATAGGGTCGATCTCGGTTACTATCACTCTTGCGCCAGCACCTCTCAGGGATTGCGCAGTACCTTTTCCAACGTCGCCATATCCGGCAACAACGGCTACCTTACCAGCCATCATAACATCGGTTGCTCTTCTGATCGCATCAACTGCAGACTCCTTGCAGCCATATTTGTTATCAAACTTTGACTTGGTTACCGAGTCATTCACGTTGATAGCAGGCATTGGAAGAGTATCATTCTTCATTCTGTCATAGAGGCGAAGAACACCGGTGGTGGTTTCTTCGGATAATCCCTTGATCTCAGGAACCAATTCAGGCCGACGGTCAAGGACCATATTGGTCAGGTCTCCCCCATCGTCGAGGATCATGTTCAAAGCTTTACCATCTTCAAAGGCATCCAGGGTTTGCTCGATTGCCCAATCAAACTCCTCTTCGCTCATCCCTTTCCAGGCAAAAACAGGGACACCAGTGGCAGCAATCGCAGCGGCGGCGTGGTCCTGAGTAGAAAAAATATTGCATGAAGACCATGTGACCTCTGCCCCCAGGGCTGTTAATGTCTCTATCAGCACCGCAGTTTGGATGGTCATATGAAGGCAACCAGCAATCCTTGCTCCCTTAAGTGGCTGATCAGCCCCAAACTCTTCTCTTATCGCCATCAAGCCAGGCATTTCTGCTTCAGCCAGTTTGATCTCTTTTCGGCCCCATTCGGCCAGATTAATGTCTTTTACCTTGTAATTCAGTGTTTTTACCTCCATGTTGAATTTTTTTGGACCGCAAATTTATGAAATTAATTCCCCAGGAACCACCAAGGTGAGCGCCTGAAAAGGAACAAATTGGTAACCTCAAAAGAAGGGGAATGGTTTTTCAAAAACCCATGGACTAGTTTTGCAGCCTTGCACCCGTAGTTCAACAGGATAGAATACAAGATTCCGGTTCTTGAGGTGGGGGTTCGAGTCCTCCCGGGTGTACTTTGACAGACCAAAGAGTGAGAGTGTCAGCGAGTCACTCGAAGGTCTGTTCTCTCCCGACTTTGTCGGGACTCACTCGAGAAATCTAGAATTCTTCCTAACTTCTGCAAAATCCTCTCGAAACGCTGCGTCTGAACGGATCCACTCCATCTCAGGTCTGTACTTGGCTGAAAAGCCTTGAAATCTCCCGCACTCTATCCAATAAACAACAGGGGCAACGGGTTAATAGATTTAACAAACTGCCCATGAAGTCATCGATCTCAATCCCTTCACCCGGATCCGGTGCAAAAAACAGAATCCCAAAGGGAACCACCCTATTCCCTCCAGGATTCTGAATCTCTCCTTGCTGTAATTGAATAGCTAGATTTCGCACTTTTCCGTACATGCTTTTTGGGTTTGAAATGGATATTAATACTCGAATGGAAGTGCCTTTCAGCAATGGCCAAATGGATGTTGGTTTTTTCAGTGAATTCCGGGGAAATCCCCAGGTAAAGAAGCCTGAATTCAGGAGTAAGGGCCACCAGTTCCCGATAGATGGAATCCAGGTCCATGAGTTTGAAATTTGAAAGACTTGCTGTTACTCTTTGAAGGGCTTTTTTGATGATTTCCCCTCGGTTACGGTATTCATCACCGTTTTTTTCGAACTGGATCCGGCGCCTGGAACAGAATTCGGAAAACACTTCTATGATTTGCTGTTTTTTGATCAGCAAAGGTTCCCGAACCAGGGCACCCCTAGACCCTGGCCCGGCATGATCTTCAAATTCTTCTAGTAGTAATGGAAAATCGATCAATGCCAATTTCGGCCGGAGTTGCAAACGGAAGGATTCAAAAATCCGGAGCTTGATGATCTCAATATGGAGATTTGGAAAAAGTGTTTCCGTGGAATTTCAAGGCGGTTTAGCTGGGCATCAGTCGAACCCATTTCCTTGATTTCGCCATCTCCCAGGATGTTTTTGATCTGATTCCGCCTGATTTTGCTCACAAGTGCATGATTTTAGAACATTAAACCCTAGAATCAGGGCATATATTGGTGGTCTGATTCCCTTGATTTCCGGATATAAAGGCAACGAAAAGCATATTTTTGCACAAAATCAAGCTTTAATACAATTTTTTAAGCATATATACCCCTTTTTTCGGCTTGATTGTTGGAAGTAATTTGATTTTAGATCTAAAACGGATCCGAATGGGAATTCCGGAAAAATTACGTCAACTAAAAGCCGCTAATAGATACACCCAGGCATTCATTGGAGAAAAAATCGGGGTCCACTATACCACCTATGCCCGGTGGGAAAGGGGAGAAACCGTTCCGATCCTGGAACATCTGCTGAAATTGGCCGAACTGTATGGGGTGGATCTGGAATTCTTTACCGGGGATGATTCAGGCGGTCGGTCAATGCGCCAATTTCCATCCATTACGAATGACTCTGAATCCAGTTACAAAAACCGACCCACTGGTACCAACCCGACATCGATCACCATCACCCTGGATGGATCTGATTCGGCTCTTCAGGCTGCTGTTCAGAAGGTCACCAAAATTTCCCGCCTTATATCGGATGGATATTTATGATCGTATAATCAAGGCAGTGATTCCATGCCCACATGATTTCTAGAACAGCCAAAGGTACAACTGGAACAGCAAACTCATTGACAAAAGACCCAAAGGTCAGTTAGAGGCATCCTCGCTAGCGGAAGGTCGAGTCCCTCCGGGTGCACAATAAAGCCTATCACTGATTTTCAAGCCTTTTTTATACCCTGGAATAAGATTGGTGGAAAAACCTTCTTCGAGGTGCTTAATAAAGAGGTGGGGTTGGAAATGGAGCGTAGAGACTGTCCCTGGATATTTCGTGTTCTGTGACTTCTGAATTCGAAATGTGAGTAACAAGCTTATTCATTCTTAGCCGAATTGAATTCGGGTCAAAATCATATATCTCCAAATATTTTGGTTCTATCAATGATAGAATTTTTTTATCGATATGCTGATTAACTGGGGGGAAGGAATAACCTATGACGATCAATCGCTCAGTATTTTGGATAGAGTATTCGACTCTTTTTAACAATTCTTGTTGACCAAACTCCTCAAATGCAAATGAAAGTCCTGGAAAGATTCGTCTAGAAGAAAGCCATGCAAACGCTTCGCAAATTTTTTCTACAAATTCCTCTCCCTTTAATTCTGATAAATAATAAAAATAGAATGATTTCGATCTGTCCGCCCCATCAAAAATTGTCGCTGAACCATTCAATTTGATTATTTCAAATCCCTGGTCTTGAATAAGGGGATCTTGGAATTTCGTGTAAAAATTCCCTTTTGTTTGAATATCCTCAAAATCATCCATATCAAACTGAGCCCCGATTGCTCGCTCAATTTGGATATCATAATTCCAGGAAAGGACTCTGATGTCATCCCTAAAATTTCCTAAAGTATCACCTATCCATGCAGGCATCACATTGTTATATCTTGGGTTAATACCCCCCTTGCGTTCGAGGTAAAGGAAAAAACAGGTTACGGCAATTTTCAATTTGCGAAATTGGGTTTCCTTATTACGAATTGCATAAGCCCGGGTATCAATTTTACCTTGTTGATTTATACCGCTTAGCTTAATTGCCAAATCCTCAAGATCATTAATCAATTCCGTCTGGGTTTGAAATTTATTTGTTCCTGGGAATCTTTGAAAATCTTCATTCTTCAGTTGATTTTCATTCTTTCTCAAAAATTTTATAAACTCCTTTAATTCAACCGCGAGATTTGAATCGATCGGGATTTCATTTGCACTCGCTCCAGCCCCTAGTAAGTAAGTAGTCTTTCCCATATGTTAAGATTATATTTTTTAAAGAAAAAATTAATAAATATAAAGATACCTAATTAGTCTGCTCCTTTTTGAAAGCCAATATGTCCTGTTATCCTACTTGACAATTTCTATTCTATTGTCCAGTTTTTTTGCTTTTTCGTCAAACCCATTTCTTCCTTTACTTTACAGAGCACAATGTCTGATATGAGGAAGTCCGTTGTTATTCTTGCTGCACTGCTACTGATCCTGCCTTTTGACCTACTAGGACAAGAAAAAGGTGATTCATTAAAAACCGAGGTCCTACCCCTCATTGATATTGCCGGCAAAGCTGATGAGCTTGAGTCATTTATTGACAAAAAGAAAGAGGAAGATCAGGTATCCGATGAGATCGCTAGCCTGAGAGAAGAGCTTGACCTTCTCAATCCGGAGATCGACAGCCTGATCATCTATACGGAATTCATACTCGAGTTTGAGATTGAGCAGTCGAAGATGGCGGATGCCAGGAACCACTGGAATCGCAAAGCCGATGCCGTAGGAAACTTCCAGACAGCAATCACAAAGCATTCCTCCAAAATTGAACAGGATATTTCCGAGCTAAAGAATAAAAAGGAGGTGTGGGTAACGACTCGCGATATGCCAAGGGAACTGGAGATCCCTGAAGTAACCAAGGGGCAGATCGATTCCGCGATCCTTATTCTGGATCATGCAATACAGGGTTTGAACGATACCCTAAACCAACTGATAGATTTTAATGGTGAGGTTCAAAAAACCATTAACACCATTTCCAAATATCAGGCAAGGATCCTTGAATTTCAGCAGAATTACCTTTCTGCCACCTTTGAACGGACTGCCAATCCGATCTGGAGAAGAGCTGAAGATCAGGATTCGCTAATTGTTGATTATTTAAGCGCAAAAAAGCTGTTCGAGAGCAGTTTTAAGGATAGCAAGAAATATGCGGTTCAACATTCTTACTACCTGGTCTGGACCCTGTTATTCTTTGCTCTTTTTTATCTGACATTCATATTCTCAAAATCTCGGGAGGGTTTGGTCAAATCGGGCAATCTGGCCATCAATGGCACCCATGCGATCTTCAAAAAGCCTTGGTTCTCGGGGATATTCATCTCACTGATCCTTACCCAGATCCTCGTATTTGAAAACCCACCAGAGTTGATCGGTGCGGTATTCTTTTCATTCATAATTCTCATTTCCTACTCGGTTCAGGGTTTTTTCATCAGCAACAAAGGCTATCGCTTTCTTTCCCTGGGCTTATTCGTCCTTTTTATTTCAGGGATCCTGATCCAGCAAAGGATACTCGATCCCTATCTCAAAAGGAACTGGTTTATTTTCCTTGCAGGTGCAAGCACAATTGTGCTTGGATATAGCTATTTTCTGGTGAGAAAAACCAAGGAAGAAGTCAAGGGCTATGAAAACCTGTTCTTCTTCTTTTTCATTTTTGGAATTCTGGCAGGTCTGATCCTAAACATGCTCGGCTACCTTCGTATGGGACTCTTCCTACAGCGGAGCCTGATCACAAGCTATTATGTCGGATATATCCTTTTGATCCTCCTGGGGATTTCTAAGGGATACGTTCATATACTGTTGAAGGCCCCTTTCCTTGAATGGTCAAGGGTGATCCAGGAAAACCGCCAGTCCATTACGAGGGGAATTTATACCGGCCTAACACTGGTTTCATCGTACATCGGTTTAAGAGCTGTTTTGAATACTTCCGGGATCTGGGAGATCCTCCTCAGTGCCGGAAGAGAATTTATTGAAAAGGAATGGGAGGTTGGAACATCCAAACTTTCCATTGAAGCCGTGCTATTCTTCTTCCTGATCTTATTGGTTTCCCTTTTTACGGCAAACGCTCTGAAGATCCTGTTGGAAAGGGAGATCCTAGGCAGGTTAAACCTCAAAAAGGGAGTGCCGCTTGCGTTTTCCCTGATCGTCAAATACACCCTAGTGGTGATCGGATTCTTCTTTGCCATTGGGGCCACGGGGATCGATCTGGATAGGGTTGGCTTTATTGCGGGTGCCCTGGGTGTGGGTATAGGATTTGGCCTCCAGAATGTGGTGGCCAACTTCATTTCCGGATTGATCCTGGTTTTTGAAAGGCCGATCAACAAGGGAGACACGGTAACCGTTGGCCAAACCATGGGTAAGGTCCTGAATATCGGTATCAGGGCAAGTACTATCCGGACCTTCAAGGGTGCAGAAGTTGTGGTTCCCAACAATGACCTGGTAGCCAAGGAAGTTATTAACTGGACCCTGTCAGATACCAAGAGGCGAGTGGAATTAAGGATTCCTGTTGCCTTTGGCAACAACCCCCTGGAGGTGGCCAAGGTCATCGAGGAGTCAGCGGCAAAAGTTCCAGAACTAATGGAAGAACCTGCCCCTCAGGCTTTATTTGTAGGCTATGAAAATGGAGTACTGAATTTCCGCGTCCTTCTTTGGACCACAGGAGATGTTTTTGTCGCGGAAAGCAAGGGGGGAATGTTCGTGCATGACGGCCTTGAAAAAAATGGAATCAAGGTTGAAAAACCCAATATGAACATCGATGTCAATAAAAAGGATTGATATAATTCCAATAGCTATTAATTAGTACCATCTCTAATCGATCCCCGATTATCTTTGCGGTCGATTTTTATGAGCCGACCCAAGGAATTCAAAAGAACCACAGTAACAGCTGCCCTCCCCTATGCCAATGGTCCTATTCACATTGGG
>JANQSY010000179.1 GCA_028279065.1 Cytophagales bacterium | reverse complement strand
CAGTCCTCTTTTTTCTTCTTGAGTCAGAGGTTTGATCTCTTCGGGTTTGGCATCCCCTACGTAGGTTCCCAACCTGGGTTCAACCAGCTTTTCAGTAACCCAGGTCCCGGCGACGGCAATAAAAAAGGTAGACCCGGCCATAAAATAATAGTTGCAGGTCGGGTTGATGATGTAACTGGGATCAATGATCTGGGCAGCTTCCTGGGAAAGATCAGATAAAAGGGGGTCAATGGTCCCCAACAATAGGTTGGCTGAGTACCCACCTGAAACCCCGGCAAAAGCTGCTGCCAACCCGGCAATTGGATGCCTCCCGGCTGCAAGGAAAATTATGGCAGCCAGCGGAACCAATAACACATATCCGACCTCACTTGCTGTGTTGGAAAGAATCCCGGCGAAGACTATAACAAAGGTCAGCAGCCTTTCCGGAGCTTTTAGGACCATCAATTTAAGTCCGGTTCCAATAAGTCCACTACTTTCTGCAATCCCGATCCCGAGCATAGCCACAAGAACTGTCCCCAGCGGGGCAAACCCCGTAAAATTGGTTACCATTTTGGTAAGGATCAGTTTCAGCCCGGAAGCCGACATCAGATTTACCGCTTTTATTTCCTCTCCGGTACCCGGATGGATCACGGTCAGATCGATTGCCTGGAACAACCAGGAAAAAAGAACAACGATAAATGCAAAAATTGCAAAGAGGGTAGCAGGGTGGGGAAGGGCGTTTCCGGCCTTCTCGATGATGTTAAGAAAGCGTTCTATCCTTCCGACTTTATGAGTTGTATTCTCCATTGGATTTATTTGGGTGCCCAAATATAAAAAAAGCACCTTCTGCAAGGATTAGAGGCTTTTAGCCATTGAAGCTTGGAGATTATTCTATGTAATATTTATTGAATTATTAACGTTGCTAATTGCAGCAATTGAGCTATCATTGCGAGCTAAAATTTATGCCCTGGTTCACTTTTTGGATTTTTTCTCCTTTAGTAAATCTTATTCGTCCCAAAAGCGTTATCAATTTATTGCATTAGGGTTAGATGAGTCATTTAATTAATAATCCAGCACCTGAATTCTTTTTACCATCCACGGCAGGTAAAACCTTCCGATTGGAAAACCAAAAGGGAAGAACAACCATCCTTTATTTCTTTCCCAAGGATTTTACCCCTGGATGCGTAACGGAAGCCTGCACTTTCAGAGATGAGATTGAGGCCTTCCGAAATATGAACGTGGATGTATTCGGGATCAGCAAGGATTCCCTCGAAACTCATTTGTCCTTTAAGGACCGGTACAGGTTGCCGTTCGAGTTGCTTTCCGACATTGATGGGGAAGTAGCAAAGAAGTACGATGCATTGATCCCTGTTCTGAATGTTGTCAAGAGGGTTTCTTATTTGATAGATGAGGATCTTGTCATCAAGTACAAGTACTCAAACCTGTTCAATGCGGCGGGTCATATCCAGAACCTTTTGGGACAGGTGATCTCTTAATCCTTATGTTTCCCGGTAAAAGCTTTTTGAAGAGCGTCCTCAATTGATCTTGACAGATCCGACATTTTGGATTGAAAGTCGTTAAAGATCTCATCGTTTTCCTCCCTTACCTCTTTTAATCTGTTTTCCAACCCTTTGATCTTTTTTGATAGGTCATCTACCATTTCCCCCATTTCTCCGTCAATGTTGTCCGCTGCATCCTCAAACTCATGGAATAACTCCTCAAACTTCTTCCCTATGTCACTCAGGATTTCTTTGGCCTTTTGTCCGTAGCCTTTTTCTGATTCCGACATGGTTTTTTAATTACCTCTTTAAAATAAGAAAATTCAGGTTTATTTCTTTCCTTCGGCTTTGTTATGGCTGGCCCAATTGGAGTATTTGATTCCGGTATCGGAGGACTTACCGTTGCAAGGAGCATCAAGGATCATTTTCCTGGTGAGAAGCTGATCTACTTTGGAGATACGGCCCACCTTCCCTATGGAGAGAAGTCAAGGGAGGCTATCAGAACCTATTCAGAGCGCATTTCACAGTTTTTGTTGTCTCAGGGTTGTAAGGTTGTAGTAGTTGCCTGCAACTCAGCCTCTTCTTCTGCATTTGATGTCGTCCAGGAGGTTTGTAAGGGAAAGGCGGAGGTGATCAATGTAATAGATCCAATGGTCCAATTTGTTGATCAGAAATTCTCGGGTAAAAAGGTTGGTCTTATCGGGACCCACCGGACTATTGAATCTGCCGAATATCAAAATCAGTTGGAGCACCTGGCATCAAGTGTTGAACTCATTTCTCTTGCCACTCCATTATTGGTCCCAATGATCGAGGAAGGATACTATAGGAATAAGATCAGCCACGAGATCATAGAGAATTACCTTTCTGCGGAATTGTTTTCAGGAATAGAGGCTCTGATCCTGGCCTGTACTCATTACCCTTTGATCGAGGATGAAATAAAAGAGATCCTTGGGGAAAATGTAATGGTTTTGGGATCCCCGGACATACTTGCGAAGAGTTTAAAGATCGCCCTCAATCATCAGAATTCGGAAGGAAGGGATATCCAAAAGGATCATTTCTATGTTTCTGATTTCACTGAATCCTTTGAGCATTCCACCCTGAAATTCTTTGGTGAGGAGATCCACCTGGAGTTGATGGACCTTTGGTCCTAGTAAAGCATTTCTTCTGTTATATCATAGGCCCAAATCATGGTTCCTTTTTTATTGTAGCCCCTTAGCTCCAGCTTTCTTTTGCCTTTTTCACCAGTCAATTTGATTATTCCAAACATGTGTTCTGCAAACATGCTTCCCGGAATTCTGTAGCTATTGGGTTCATCTGAATGATCATAGGTTTTTGCTCTAAATGGTGAAACGGTCCAATCGAAAAGGGTTCTTTCCTGGTCAATGGGTATGGCTGTGATTTCCGTCGAATGCCTGTCCCCTGTTAGGAATAGCACTCCACCGATCTTTGTAGAGGAAATGAAATCCAGGAAATCCTGCCTCTCATCTGGGGCGTCGTTGGCATGGTTCTCATAAATCGCTGCATCACTGAGTAATTGCCCCCCGGTGCAGATTATTTTGAAGGTGGCCTGGGACTTTTTTAAAGATCCTTTTAACCATTCCAATTGCGACTGTCCCCAGATCTGGTTCGTTTCAGGATTTTCTTCATCCACTATCCTAAAACTCCTGTTGTCCATCATGAAGAAATCTGCATCCTCGATCGAAAAGCTATGGGTTATGGCGGAATCCGGAAAAACATAATTCTTATGGATCCAATATTCCTGAAAAGCTTCCAGGCTTAGGTCTTTGAATTTATACGATGAATTTGAATTATTTGGCCCGAAATCATGGTCATCCCAGATCGCGTAATGGTGGGTGTTTTGCATAAGCTCTTTCATATATGGGCGGGACCGAACATGATCATAACGTTTGAACATATTCTCTCTTGATTCGAAATCCTCTTCCTTCAAGTAGAGGTTATCTCCCAGCCATATCATCAGATCAGGGTCCTGTTCTGCGATCGCCTCAAAGATCGTCGCCTCCTTTTCATCCTCTGAAAGCGGTGGATCGAAATCTGCACAGCTTCCAAAAGCAATGGAAAGCGCTTCTGGATCATCGCTTTCGGCCTTTGGCCTGGTCTGAAATTCATATTGGTTGCTCCTCTGGCCTTCTATTTCAAAGAAGTAGGAATACTCTTCACCTGGTTCGAGGTCCTTTAAGATAAAATGGGCGATAAAGTGATTATCCTCTTTTGTAACAATTGACATTGATCTCTGGCCATCAGGTAGGTCTGCAGAATTGAGAGCAAATACGATCTTCAGATCAGCTTCCGCATCGGTTTGAACCCAGATCCCTGCTTCTGTTTGTTCAATAAAGCCCAACATCGGTCCGTTCAATTCCAAATCCTGGCCACGGGAATGGAAAAAGGGAAACTGGAGGGTTAAAAAGACATAAATGATAAGTCTCCTCCATGGCTTTTTTCGAACAGCATGATTCATTTTCATATTATTGCATCTCTCATGAAGCCCCAAAATAAACTCCTGGAGATCCAAAAGCCAATTGCGGGGGAGATGAAGGTTTTTGAAAAAAAGTTTCAGGAATCTATGCGGTCAAAAGCCCCTCTCCTGGATAGGATCATGGGCTTTATTGTTAAGCGTAAGGGTAAACAGATCAGGCCGATGTTCGTTCTTTTTTCCGCCCAGCTTTGCGGTGGAATAGAAGAATCCACCTATCGGGGAGCATCTTTGATAGAATTGCTTCATACTGCAACCCTGGTTCATGATGATGTGGTAGATGATGCCCAATACAGGAGGGGATTCTTTTCAATCAATGCCCTTTGGAAAAACAAAATAGCTGTTCTGGTTGGTGATTACCTACTGTCAAAGGGGTTACTTCTGGCCATGGAGAATAAGGATTTTGGTTTGTTGGAGATCGTCACCAAGGCGGTAAGGGAAATGAGCGAAGGAGAGCTTTTACAGATAGAAAAAGCAAGGAAACTTGATATTTCAGAAGAGATCTATTTTGAAATAATAAGGCAAAAGACCGCGACCCTTATCTCTTCATGTTGTGAGCTTGGAGCCTTTTCAGCAGGAGCAAGCGAGGAATACCAAAAGAAAGCCGCTCTTTTTGGAGAGAAGGTAGGCCTGGCTTTCCAGATAAAGGACGACCTTTTTGACTATGGTGATGAGGAGATCGGAAAGCCCAGGGGTATCGACATTGAGGAGAAAAAGCTCACTCTTCCCCTGATCTATTCCCTTAATCAATCCAACTGGGTAGAAAAAAGAAGGATTATAAAACTTGTCAAGGGAAGCAGCAAGGACAAAAAGAAAGTTCAAAAGGTGATCGATTTTGTAAAACAAAAGGGGGGTATTGGATACTCAAAAGCCGTTATGAACAAGATAAAAGAGGAGGCTTTGGAAATTCTTTATTCATTCCCTGAAAATGAAAGCAGGAGATCATTAAAGGAGTTGGTGGAATTCACCATTGACCGAAAGAAATAGAAAGTAAGGTGCAAAATGGATTGGATAAGTTGCTCGGACTGATCAGGGGGAGCAAGGAGATCAGTCCCGGATTTTATTGGATCGGGTTTATTCTCATTGGTCTGGTTTATATAGCTGGAGCAGGCCTGATCAGGCTTATGGATGTGGATGCATCCCAGTATGCCTCCATTAGCATGGAGATGTTCCAGGATGGGCATTTCCTTCAGGTGTTTCACAGAGGTCAAGATTATCTAGACAAGCCTCCATTTCTCTTTTGGAGTGCAATTTTTTTCTATAAAATTCTGGGTGTTGGGGAATTCAGCTATCGCCTTAGTTCCTTGCTTTTCATTTTTCTTGGTGCTTACTCTACCTTCAGATTAAGTGATAGGATCTTTGGGAGGGAAACCGCTTTGCTTGCTTCCCTTTTCATGCTGTCAAACCAGGCCACTTTTCTGATGGGCCATGACGTCAGAACCGACACCATTTTGACAGGAGCGGTGATCTTTTCTATCTGGCAGATCTATGAATTCAACCATCGGAAAAGGTTTGGAAACCTTCTTCTAGCCAGCCTTGGGATCGCCATTTCTATGATGGAGAAGGGCCCGATCGGGCTGGTTGTTCCGATTTTGACATTTTTCCCTGCCTGGTTTGTGGAAAAGGATTGGAGATTTTTTTTCCGATGGCAGTGGTTAGCTCTGATCATACTTGTGGCCATTTTTCTTGTTCCAATGTCAGTCGGTCTTTATCAGCAATTCGACCTCCAGCCTGAAAAGATTGTCAATGGAAGATCAGGGGTATCCGGCCTCAAATTCTTTTTCTGGGAGCAAAGTTTTGGCAGGATCACTGGGGAAAATGTGTGGAAAGATGACTCTACCCCCCTTTTCTTTACCCATACCTTTTTATGGGCTTTCCTTCCATGGATGATACTGGCCATTGGTGGGTTCATCGATTGGATAATTGGATGGATCAAGACCTTTCGGGGTGAAGGAAGTCCTAAGAACAATTTTATCTTCTTTGGCTTTGTTCTGACATTTATTGCCTTTTCGCTATCCCAGTTCAAGCTGCCCCACTATATAAATGTGATACTTCCCCTTTCTGCAATATTCGCTGCGGATTTTGCAATAAGGGTCTCCATTCGAGGATCAGGCTCCTGGCATGGATTTTTTATTGGACAACAGGTTGTGAACTTTCTTTTACTTGTGGTCTGCCTGGCGGTGAGCATTTTGTTTTTCCCATTGACCAATCCCTTGTTGTGGCTTGCTTTCATTCTTCTATTGTTTGCTTCAGGCATCCTGCTTACAGGAAAGCAATCAAAATTGATGAGATTGGTGGGACCATCCCTGATGATAATCCTGGCGGCAAATCTTATTCTGAACACTCATTTTTATCCTGAGCTTTTGAAATTTCAGCCTGGTAGTATGGCGGCAAATTTTATAAACTCAGAATCATTGCCAAAGAGGAAGATCAGGAAACTGGAGATCCTTGATCATGAGGACTACCACATGCATTCACTGGATTTTTACATTAAGACCCAGGTTCCCTATATAAATCCTGAGCAGATCAATAAGGAGAGTACGAAAGAACTGATATTTTTTGTTGATGGCGTTGGAAAGGATTTCCTTGAGGAATCGCTTGGTGATATAGTGATCCTAAAGGAGTTCGATCAATTCAATGTTACTCAATTGAATTTTCAATTTTTGCTTCCTTCCAGTCGGGAAAGCCAACTAGGAAAGCGCTACCTGATCAAGGGATCATAAGGTGGAACGGATGAAGGATCTGGCATTTTTCATTAGCTCTGAAGCGTACGGCGGGCTGGAAATGAATTTCCTGAACTTGGCTGAGTGGCTTTCTGATGAGGGATACCGGGTCGTCATAATTGTAGACAAAAAGGCCAAGGCAATAATTGGACAGGCTGAGAAGCGAGGCTTGCATTTCAAAGCCTTCAATACCGGTACCAAATACCTCTCATTTGGATTTGGTGGAAAACTGGCTAAATATCTTTCATCGGAAGGAATAGGTATTGTGGTATTTAGTTTCGGGCCGGATATTGATCAACTTTCCTGGGCAAAAACCTTTTCTCCAGAACTAAAGATCATCTATATGCAACAAATGCAGCTGGGTGTCAAAAAGAAGAATCCCTATCAAACATGGCGAAACTCGAAGATCGACAAATGGGTGTCTCCACTTGGTTGGCTTAGCCAAGAGGCAAAGGATCTCACAAGGGTTGACCATAAGAAACTGGTTGAAATCCCTCTAGGTCAGGATTTTGAACAGCTCATGGAAGGAGTAAAAGATAAAGCCGCCAGTAGAGAAAAATTGGGACTGGCCCAGGACAAGATTTTTGTTGGTTCTCTCGGACGGCTTGATCCGGCCAAGGGAATTGAGTCTATTATAAAGGCATTGAGCATAATTCGGAAGTCAAACAATGATATGGAATTGGTTATCATGGGTGAGAACACCCGTAATATGCCTGGGGATCACAAACAGGTGTTACAGGAACTTGCAAAGACCCTTGATATTAGCTCCTTTGTCCACTTTCTCCCTTTTTCGGAGAACGTTCAAGATTTTTTCGGGTCCATTGACCTTTTTGTGATGGCCTCTGAAAAGGAAACCTTTGGAATGGTGACCATTGAAGCTATGGCCAATGGAATACCGGTCATTGGATCCAATAAAGGTGGAACCCCTGAGTTACTTGATTTTGGAGCTGCAGGTATTTTGTTTGAACAGGGAGATCATACTGACCTTGCTAAAAAGATTATTGAGTATTTGAATGATCCGGGAAGCAAAGGCGACCTGACCGCAAAGGGAAAAGACCGGGCCATTTCCAGATATTCCAGGAAGGTAGTAGTAGGAAAATACCGTAAGCTTATTGAGGGCCTCTAAGAGGGGTTGTCTTCAGAGTATCCCTCCTCTGCAAGGATCCTATTAATATCACGGATTAGATCATCCAGCTCTCCTGCCTGTGATCTGAGAAGTTCCGACACCGATTTGGTTTCTTTTTTTCCTGAAGATTCATTGAAAACCTCCAGCAAACCCATGATCCTTGCCAATGAACCTCTTACCTGATGTGAATTGAAGAAGGCAAAGTCCAGGATCTTTTTATTCTTCTTTTTTAGTTCAGCAGTCCTTTCGCCTATAATCTTTTCAAGTTCAGAGTTGATAGAGGAAATTGTCTTATTGGCCTCCTGGAGCTCCTGAGCTTTGATCTCTGTTTCCCTCCTTTGGTTTCGCAGCTGCTGGTTCAAATCAGACAGGCGTTGATTTGCTTTCTGTTTGAGATTATAGAACCTCGATATCATGATCAACAATCCGAGAAAGATGATCAACGCCAGGGCAACCCCCAGGTTCATTTTTTTGGTTATGTCAAGGTTTCTCTTCAAGACCTCATTTTCCTGTTGGATTGACTCCAGGTCGTGAACAGCTTTTAGCTGGTTGATAAGTGTTTTTTGTTCAAGGCCTAAGAGACTATCCTTGAGCTGACTAGAGTATTTAAAATGGGCTAGGCTTTTTCCAAAATCTCCGGTTATCTGATAATGATCTGAAAGGTTGCTGTACCAATGCATCTTGGTCCTTGGGTTTTTTAGCATTCTGATCTCTGGCTCCAAAACCTTGATCAAAGAATCAGAAAGATGAGATTTTTCACTTTGATCCCAGGTCTTGATCAAGCCTTCACTATTTGCAATTATTCCCTCTTTAAGATTTTTTTCCTTTGATATTTCCATGCCTTTGATAAAGCTCTGTTCGGCTTCGTTGATAAATCCGATATCAAGGTATAGGTCCCCGATCTTTTCATAATACTTTATCAGGCCCGCAATGTTATTTGATTCAGTGAACCCTTGATATGCAAGAGAGTAGTAAAATAGGGCGGAATCATATAATCCCATTAGGTGGAAATTCAAGGCGATGTTTGCATGGTCATTCCCCATGGTCAAAATATTTTCCTTGCCTTTCATCAAGGGGATCGATTTCTTGAAATAGCTCAAAGAAAGGTCAAGATCGCCCTGCTCACGATATACAACCCCTATGTTCTGCAATGTTTTGGCCTCACCCAATTCATATCCTATCTCATCGGAGACTTTTAGTGCTTTAAAAAAGTATTCAAGAGCTTCCCCGTCATCACCTACCTGATGATAGATCATCCCAAAACTATTGTAACAGGCTGCAATTCCTTCTTCGTTGTTGATCAATTGATATTGGAATTGGGCTTCAGCTATATTCTCTAAGGATTCTGAATATTTCTCAAGGTACCATTGGGCCATAGCCTTAAGGTAAGTACCATGTGCCTCGCCTTTTTTGTATTTAATTCGTTTGCTTATCTCAACCAATGATTCCCCAATAGATTCCGCCTTTTCAGGATTGTTGGTCCAATAGGTTTTCCCGTTCATGAAAAGACTATCCACCTGTTCATGACTATCGATCTCCTTTCCAATGGTGGATTGCCAAAGCAAGATCAGGGTCAGGATTATATAGGATACCTTTCTTTTGGGCAAATGAGGAGGATTAGTTTTGCTTAATAAGGTACCAGTTTACATGAAACCGGTCTTTGAATATACAACATTCCTCAGGCTGGTTAAAAACTATCCTGTTCACTCTTTGGCCCTGTAATTCGGTATTAACTTTTTCAATATAGGGTTGGATCCAGATACCTTCTTCCATTGAAAGCCTGGTAAATTCGTAGCTGATTGTCTTTCCATTTTCCAAATGGTATTCTATTAAGGGTCTTTTGGCCTTATAAAATTTTTCCTGAATCCAGCCTTTAAGGTTATAAGAGGCTTCCATCCTTATGAACATCGCCTGACCTGAATCCAGTTCCGGGAGGACAATTGGATTTCCCCAACTATAGGTTTCCTGACCGCTTTCTTTTACAACGAATTTTGGTTCTCTTCTTTTTAATAGCATGTCCCTTCCCCTTTCCTTTATGACCCTATACCTGAATATGATCTCTCGTAAAAATGTTCCGTCGGTATTGAAAAGATACTGTTTATCAATCCCACCCACCTGACCTGTGTATTTCCATTTTTCCCAAATAAGATACTCAGGAGCCCCGTCACCACCATACAGCTCGACATTCTTTTTGTTGATCGAATTTGGAAAGCCACCGAACATCAGACCGGGTCGGGGTTGGTAATTCAGCTTATTCGGAATAAAATAGTTTAGCTCCCAGGGAAAGAAATCGATCTTTTCGTCTCCTATTTCCTTTAGCCATTTTTCAGGGAGCTTTGCATGCTCAAGATTTTCCTTGGATTTGTTTTCCCATTTGGTCTTATATGATCCGTATCGAAAAATCTGGGAAACAAAATTGGATGCCCCTATATATGGTCTCAGTCTTTTGTTTCCTGGAAAGGTTTGGTTTACCGATAAATTGTATTCATAAAACATTATAGCGAGGAAGATCAAAACATGTTGGACTCCGAGTCTTTTCTTTGATTCGATCAAAAGGAAAAAGGCGACAAAGAAAAGCAGCATCAGAAACTCCCCTGAATGGTTCCCAGCCTGGCGTCCAAACGAATATTTATAGGTAGCAAAAAGAAATAGGGGAGTGCTTACAAAAAGCCACCTTGTTTGTTTGTCCTTTATGCCCAGGTAATAGATCAGGCAAATGCAAATGAACAGGAAGGTCAATGCCAATGCGGAATTAGGCGGAAATATTGAAACACTATCCGAATTGGTCAGGACATAGGAGATGTATCCCCTGATGAGCTCTATGCTGCCTTGAAAGCTTTGAAATAAGACCAGCCAAAAAATGAAATAGACCAAGATTATTGAAGCCGAATTAAGCAAGAGGAATTTATATGCTCGTGAAGAAATACTATGGTACAATAACCATGAACCATAGATCAAAAGAGTATTGAGGCCAATATTTACCTTGATCAAAAAGCCAATTGAAATCAAGGACACCGGAATAGCGAGGACCCAGAGGTTCTGCTTCTTCGAAAAATGAAGAAGGGATATCAGGGTCAATCCATAAAGAAAGAAATCAAGGTTAAAAAAGCAGCAATACAAGTAGGCCAGTAGGGCTATCAGAATGGAATTGCCGTCTTCCCGGGTGGTGCGAAAAAGCAGAACCAGGAATCCAATTCTGGTGACGAAAGTCATTATATGGCCCCAGATTACATTATCCCCAACCGCTACAGTATTTTTTAGGAATCCAAGGGGGCCAAAGGTGAAGTTAACATCCTTAAGGGTCGAAAAATCATAGGCTGCAAACCAGTTTAATACAGCAAAATATGAACCGTCAAGATTTGGGAGGAAAGCTGCTTCATGGTCAGGCCAGGTAAATACAATTAGGGCTAGCGAAACAATCATGGTCCTGACCCAGTGGTCTTTGAGGATAGGATTTATTCCGATTGTTTGGATAAGATCTTTCAACGAGGCTTTATTTTTTCAGCTCTACATAATTCCTGTACTCACCGATCGATATCCCAATTCCTTTTCTTATCGTCCTTTTGAATTTTTCCTTGAATGAGATCTTGTTTTTGCTTAGATCATGCTCGAAGGTCCAATTCTTTCGTGAAATACGTTCTTTCATTATTTCCGGATGGGTTCCTGCGAAGCGGGAAAGGGCATCGATTTCGCTATAATCGAATTCATCCGCGGGAAGGACATTTTTGTTCATCCATTCGTCATCATGCCATAAGGTATGGAAGGTTTCTTGTTTTCCCTGCATTGCCTTTGGGTCTTTAACCCAGCCATAATGATAGATATACGCCGGGATCTTTTTTACCCGGAGTTTTTGGTTTGGCATTTTCCTAAAGCCCTGTGCGTCCTTATAAGAAAAGATGTCCTGGTTATTTCTGATAACTCGTATCTCATGCTTGTACCATCGGTCTGAGGATCCGACATAATCATAGGACCCATAGAAATGAATGTAATTAAATAAGAGGCCGTCCACTTCTTTGTTTTCCAGGTTCTTTTCCATTTCTGAACGGACTATGGGTAGGTACTTCTCGTGCAGGACCTCATCGCCCTGGATATAAAATGCCCAGTCTGAATCCTTTGAGATACCCTGAAAGGCTTTATCGGTTTCAAGGGCAAGGACCCTTCCACCTTCACGCAGGTTTTCCTCCCATTTGCTATCTATGATCTTGATCTTTGAGGGTGAAATATCCTCGATTAGTTTTCTCGTTTTATCCTCAGAATTTCCAACTGCTACAATGACCTCATCGCATAAGGGAAGGATTGACCTCAATGCCTCCTCAATCGGATAGTCATATTTTATCGCATTTCTGATGAAGCTAAAACCTGAGACCTTCATTTAAACGATCTATAGGTTTTAGCAATTCTTTGACTGGGGATCAGGGTATATTCTCTCATTGCATCTACGGTCAGGCAAGAATGGATAGGGTGAATATAGGCCAATTTTCCAATTGCAAATTCGCTTCGGTATTTCGGGTCGAAACTAATTATCCCATGCTCCTGAGAGATGCTCTCCAAATAGGAATTAGGCATGAAATCCCCTAGGGTGAGTTCATCCTTGGGTATCAATACTTGTCCGAAATGGTATTTTTTGCTGTACTCTTTGCTAAAATGGATTGCCCCTCCATGGATTATGGCCTTGTTGTCCTTATGATTTACCTCCACAATTGGGCAAGCCATGGCCAAAGCGATCTGACCTGACGAGCATGAACCAATTTCCAATTGCATCATATCATAGAAGACAAAGTTCCCTGGTCGTAGTTCATCGATTCCATCCCAATCATTCACCACTGAACAACCCGGTGTATCTCCAAGGCTGATCTTGAATTCTACTTTGCGTTGTCCCCTAATTTTTTTAGCCAAATCAACCATTGCACTGATGGCTGATCGTTCTTTCTCTTCGATCTCCCCAGGATGACGGGCATAGTAGGTTTGTCCGGCATGTCCCAGAAGTCCTTCAAACCCCTGATCAGGAGTTTCTGTAATAGTATCGACGACGGAAAGGATCCCTTTAAGATCGTTCAATCGGAATCCCGATCGGTTATTCCCAACATTTACCTTTATCCACCATTTTATTTTTGACCTATTTGCCTTCTGAAGGATTCCCGTTGCCTCATGATCGGAGATCAAAAGGTTTAATGAAACCCTGTTGGCTAGTTTTTCAAGATCATCCATTTGCCTTGGATTAATTGGAAAGGCGATGGTTATATCCTCCCAACCCTGATCAGCGAAGAAATTTGCCATTTCAATTGAAGAGACTGTTATTCCCGAGACCTTGCCCCTAAACAGATCTCCAACTTCCATGGTCTGGTGTGTTTTGAAATGAGGCCTTAAAGAGACACCTGATGTGTTGGATCTTGCCAATATCGAATTGATATTGGCGGAAACTCTTTCTTCAAAAACCAAAAGAGTCGGGCTTTCAATCATTTTCAGTTCTCTTTTCCAGGGATAAAGGGAATGAGAAGATCATCATAGGTCCCAGCCCAAAATATCCAGTTATGCCCTTCGGGATATGATCTGAAGATCTGTGAAATGCCTTTCTTTTCAGCCATTCTGCTGAACTTTTTGATATCCGAATGGAGAAATTCATATGTTCCCCAAACATAGCTCAAACGCAGGCCTGGGAATTCTGAATCCCTGAATGAGTCGAAGACCTCATAGTCATTTGCCAGAAATGCCGGGGATTGCATGGCGCAGTTCGGGAAATCCCTTTGATATTTCTGCGCGGTGTATGCCGAAACATTGCCACCATAGGAACAACCGAATATTACCCTTCTCTGAGCTGAGCTGTCAATATTTGGATATCGCTCCTTAATGTGGGGCAAAAGCTCTTCGGCTAAGAAAGCTGCATACTTGGGCGTTAGCTTTCCGGCATACAACTCAGTTCTATTGAATGGTGTTATGAAGATCCCCACAAAGGGTTCGATCTTCCCGGTTTCGACCAAGTTTCCTACAGCCTTTTCAAATTGCCCAAGCTCAAGATAGTCCTCCCCGTCCTGGAAGTAGACCGATGGAAGTATGCCCGGAATGTCTGATCCGTTCCTTTGTGGGATAAGGACATGGACCTTAAGTGCCGTATCCAGGAAACTGCTGCCTTGCATGAAATCGAATTTCCTGAAACCTACTTCCTGTGGGTTGGTTTCAAGCTCTTCCGGAGGGGAAAATTCAGGCATCCTGAGAACAGAATTTTCCCCAAATCCCCCTCTGCCTTTTTCAGCATTCAATGGATCCAGGATCCACTCCTTGCCATCAATAACAAGTTTGTATTCCAATTGAGCTTTGGGATCGAAGGGAAGGGCTAGGTGCCAATAGCCATATTCTACGGGATTCATATCATGGGCGGAATCCAGACTCCAATCGTTGAAATCCCCACAGATCTGTACCTTTCTCGCGTTGCCCTTGAAGAAAAAATTTGCCTGAGAATATATGGAGACCGGAGAAGGGTTCACATGGAAAAAGGTATCCACCTGGGTCTCGAGCAGGGCGCCTTTGCCTTCCACCCAGTGCATTATATCCACCACCTCGGGCAGAGAGTTTTCATTCTTATTGCAACCAGCAGTCAATAAGCAAATGAGAACAAGAACCAGATTTTTTGATCTTATTGAATTCATTCCGAAATGCCCTGCATTACATAGATCATCGTCATCTCGTTGTCAAGCTTAAGGTTGTTCTCTTCGATCATGGTTTCTACTCTATTCCATTCCGCTTCGCTTAATGCCTTTTTCAGAGAACTGCTCGAAAGCTTGATCTTTTGGAACTCAGATCCATTTTGGTCTTTTAAATAATATTCCTTTTCCTCTACGTACTCATCAAAATCTCTTCCAGCAGAATAACCACCCTTGTAGTCCGCTTGGATAAATTTTTTTCTTCTGAATACAAAAAGCCGATTCGATGTACCTAAAACTTCAATCACCCCCTGCTCTTCGTCTTCAAACCCTTCAAGTTCATAAGGTTTCAAAAGATAGGCCCTTCCCTGGAAGTCCAAAATAGAGGTATAAAAAGGAGCCTGGACACTGTAAACCTTATTTCCCTGACCCAGGATCAAAAGGTGTTGATTAAGCATATCATAATTCAGCATTACCTCCTCCAGGAAGAGAAAGGAATCGTTATATACGTTGCATTTTGTCCAGGTATCGAACAGAAGCGGATTTCCTTTAACCCCTTGATAACGAGAATCGTATGGTTGAGTATACGGGGCGGGTTGGAATTTTCCAGAGCTGCCCATTACCATATACTCCACCAGTTGTCCATACCCTGATACAGATACAAGAGTAAGGACCATAAGATGTGCTGCTTTTTGGTAGAGCCTTTCTAAACCTGATTTTTTGAAACCAACCATTTGATCGCCTCCCTATTTGCCAAAGGTGACAGGTCATGACCTTTGACAAAATCCTTAACAAAATTAGGACGAGTTTTGGAATATTCCCTAAGTATCCAACCTATTGCTTTTTGTACGAAAAAATCCTGATGCTTCTTTTGGTTTAATATGGCCTTGGTCAGGGTTTTTTCATCTGTTCCGGATTTAAATTTCAGTTGGTACAGAATTGAGGCCCGGATCCTCCAAACCGAATCAGAGTTGTTCCATTGCTGGTCCAGTATTTTTCTCTCATTTTGATACAACAGCACATAAGGTGAGATTACTTTGTTGATGAGATAATCGGCGGTATCCCACCATGAATTCATGTCAATGATCCACCCAAAAAGTTCCATTTGCCTATCTGACCAGAGTTTCTTGTTCTTTTCCCAGATATAAATAGAAAAATGATGGAAGTCCCTTTCTTTTTTCTTCATTGAAGCTTTGGAGATGGACACAAGCTGATCCGTTCTTTCTATCGGGTTGGTTTTCAGTACCTCCTTGAAGATCTCATAGCGGAGGGGAGCTTTTACCCCGTAAAATTCAAACTTGTTCCTCATATACCTCTTCATCTCCAAGGCATACTTCTGGTTTGAATTTTTTTCCAGTGCGGTTTCCAGCTTTCTAAGGATCTCCAAACTTCAGAATAGCAGGGATGAAATTAGGATCTCGAAAAGGAAAAAGATGATCCCCAATGTGAAATATGAAGATCCGGCAAGGATGAACTTTACAATGGTCTTGGATTTCCCCTGCCGGTAAACCCTAAGGAAAGAAAAAAATGAGTAAAGGGTAACTAAAAACAAGGCAGAAAACAGCATCCATGCATTTCCAGCGGTAGAAGTAGGAAGAAGAAGGATCAGTAGGACTGTTATTCCATAAAGGAAATATGCGAATGAGTGAAGGTGGAGGCCATGAATGAGATGGGTAATAAAAAATTGCTTCCGTCTGACGTAAAGTAGCTTAAGGATCAGGGCAAATATTGGTACAAGTACCAACATCATGAAAGGGAGATTCTTAAAAATGAAACCAACATAATCATTTGGTCGAGCTCTTGATATACGGATCAACTGGCTCGTGATCAATCGGTAGGTTGGGGTTAAACGCTTACCCCCCATTGAATCGAGTATTGCGGAGTTGGAGACGGATAGATCTTTTCTGTATTTGACAAACTTGTCCCAGTTCAGACCTCCTGAAGTATCCGACTCGGGTATCCCTCGCTGGTTGATCAGAGCAGTATCAAATGTCAGGGTAAGTCCTCCGTTATCCGAGTCCGTAGTATCAAAGACGAGGTTCATGGTCTCTCCTGAAGGGGAGGATCGGACCGCCTGTACATCTGGTGTTTCCGAAAATGCCTGTTCCCCTTTTTTTGTAAGCCTTTGTGCCCAGAGACCAATGATCAAAAAGAAGATGAGGCTGAGTATAAGGTAAAGGCGGATCGGATTGGCGTATTTTACCCTTTTTCCTTCTTTGTACCTCAGAGTGAGGAATCCTGGTTTAAAAAGAAAGGGCAAAAAGGTATGCCCAAATCGGGAATCAACTGCGAGGTAATTGGAAAAGAAATCCTTTAATACATCCTTGAAACTCTCCTCGCTCTCATGGACCCTTTGACCACAGTTGTGGCAATACCTTGCTCCTTCCAGGAGGCTTGAACCACAATTGCTACAAATTCCCTTTTTCAAACTCTTGATCAATTAAATCTGAAGACCAGGCCTACTTTTATATCCACTCCTTGATAGGTGATCCTTACTTTTTCCCCCTGATATTCCCAAGATATTTCATTGTCTATTTCAAAATTGCCAAGTGGCATTATGGAATAATCTACATAAAGGAAATAGCCAATGGGACCACCCTGGATCATATGCCTCCAGCCAAACCCAAGATCGATCCATGGTCCGCTACCAATGACAAATACTTCTTCGCCTGAATCAGTTCTTTGATATTTAAAATTTGAATATCCAATCCCGGCCTTAAGAAAAAGGTTGGACTTTTCCTTAATTGAGAAATGGTAATAACCCATAACTCCAATATTATGTGTTCGTGCAGATTCTGAAATTGAATCGTTTGAAACATAAGACCCATATTGATAGGTCAGTCCAAGGCCAAATTGATCGCTTAACCCGTATTCCAATTCGATTGGAACCAGGACTGCTGCTGTTCCACTGATATCCGGGACATTTGAACTACCTCCATAAATGCCTATTCCTGTACCTATGCTGCCATAGATACCGCCTTGCTGGAAGCTTTGGGAGTTGGATTGGAAAGTCAGAAAAATGATGCCTATTACCAATATGTTTTTCTTCGTAATCATTTGGATTGGATTTGGTTTAACCTTCGTTCTTAGGGTTTAGGGCGGCTTTGATATGAGCAAGATGATGATCACCATGCCAGGCATACAGTGCTATTATTTGAAAGACCTTGGTGGGGTAGTTTCCCTCAGGGTGAACAAATCCGAGATGGAACTGCTCTTCAGGCAGGTTCTTGATCGATCTTACCCAACGGTTGTGAAGGCCTTCAATGATCTGGAGTGATGGCTCGAGGTCAGGGCTCTGCCCGTCGAATAAGCCGGCAAATCTTTTTTCGTCATAGGGCTTGATAACTGGGTTGTCCTCGGTAATGGCCAGTTTGTACCTCATGAAACCATTCATGTGACTGTCTGCCAAATGATTGACCAATTGAGCGATATTCCAACTTCCGGGCCTATATGTAAGTGCTAGCTTTTCTTCATCCAGGTTTTCTACAATGAACCCTAATCTTTCAGGAAGGGAAGCCAAGGCATCGGTCCATGAATGCACAGCATCCATATTTAATTCCTGCGGGGATCTGAATCCCCCGATGGGATACCGTAAATCTTCATCCATAGGAAAATCTTCTACACTAAATTATTCTTTTAGGAGGAAGAACTGAACCCTCCTCTTTTGAATACCATCGGGAAGCTTCTCGATCTCGAAGTAAGCTGACAACTCAGGTCCTTTCTTTAGTATGATCTTTTCCTTGGGAACATCATGGCTGAGAAAGAATTTTTTTACTTCCCACATGCGTTTTTCGTCTAGTTGAACATATCTTTTATCCTTGGCCTCTTCGGAATCGGTATAGCCGGTAATAACCACTTTGTAGGGAGAGTGGCGGACGAAATTCGTGAGTGAGAAAAGCTTGTTTGATGAATAGTTGGTCAAGCGATACTTGCCATATTCAAAGTTTACTGCTACTGGAAGAAGTTCCACAACTTCGAAAGGGCTTTCGTATCCTTCTTTAGGGCTTACTTCTATCTTGTTTTCTTCAGCATATTCCTTGAAAGGGGACTCCAGCCATTTTTGATCGTGGACCTCCAGGATAAGAAAATCGGTCCTTCTGTTGAGCAGCTGCCCATGCGGATCGTTTGCAGTGATAGGCAGGGATTCCCCTATTGCCTCTGTAAGGATCTGGCTTTTTTCAACATCCTTTCCAGCAAGATACTTTTTGATCGCTTTGGCCCTTTTGCCGGCCAGTTTCTTGTTGTAGCTAGCAGAACCAAGGCTGTCGGTATGACCTGAAACGATCAATCTTAGGTCCTTGTTTCGGTTCAGGAATTCAGCTAGGTCATTCAATGAAGGCATGGCAGCCATTTTTACTTTGGATTTGTCAAATCCAAAAAGTGCGGTCCTAACGGCTACTTTGTCCTTTTTATCTGTTCTGGTCAGGTAGATCACATCAAGATTATAGCCTCCTGAAGAAGGAGAAAAGACTTCAGATGGGGCTGTATCCGGATGGATAATAGGATTAAAAGATTCCGAAATAGGCACTTCCTCTTTATATGCTGAGTCCACCAAGGCGATCACTTCCTCTTCTTTTGGGACTACGTTCATCACATATTGGAAGATATCAGCCTGGTATCCTATTGCAAACTCCCTGTCCTGGATATCATATCCTTCTGCCTCAACTTCAAGTTTATATTGCTTTTCAAAGTCCAGTACACCGGAGTAGTTGCTGCTGGTAGAATCTGCTTTCCAAAATGCCACTTCCTCGCCGGATTCTTCATCAATCACCTTGATAGAAGCATTGATATCCTTTTTCTGGAATTGGTCCTCCAGTTTTAGTTTCATCAGGAACTTAGTAGGGACGGATCCGGGTCTTTTTATGACGTAAATGTCCTTCTCACCAAAGCTATCATCACGATAAGATGAAAAGTAACCCTTTGACCCATCGGCAACTAGGGAAAAATAGATGTCATCTCCTGGTGTGTTGACCGGATAGCCAATGTTTTTCGGCTTTGACCAGAAACCTGAATCCTGTTTATAGGTTGAAGAAAAAATATCGAATCCACCCATGGTGAGGTGGCCACGGCTGCTGAAGAAAAGGGTAACACCATCACTATGGATTATAGGAGCATCTTCATCCTTGTCGGTATTGATCTCAGGACCCAGATTTTTTGGTTCTCCCCATTCTCCATTTTCCTGCCGCTCGGAGACGTAGATGTCTGACCCCCCATGTCCTCCGGGCTTATCACTGGAAAAATAGAGCTTGGACCCGTCTATGGTCATACTCGCACTCGATTCCCAATGTTCGGTGTTCACCAAGCCTTTGATCGGATCGGGAGCTGTCCATTTTCCCTCCTTGTTTTCGCTGATATAGAGATCGCCTCCATTCACCGAGCGATAAATGAAGATGTTCTTACCATCGGGACTAAAACCTACGCAGGCATCATGACCTTTGGTATTAAATGGAAGGTTGTTCCTTGGTTGCCCCCAATCCCCGTCCTTTTTTTCGGAATAGTAGACATCCTCCATAAAGAAGCCGTTTTCATCTACTCCTTCTCCTGTAGTATTTGGTCTTCTTGAAGTAAAGAACATACCATTTTCATCCGCGGTGGTCAATGGAACGTACTCAGCATATTTGGTATTAATCGGCATCCCAACATTTTCAATCCTTAGCTCCAGTTGTTCTTTCAGGATCTTGCGGGCGTTTTTACAGTGTTGTACGTGGTCGTTTGTAAGCTCTACCAGATGTTTATGAGTGCCATCACTTCTCTCCATTTTTTTTAGGAACTGGCGGTAGTAGAGGATAGCGGAATCCAGCTTCATGTTGAAATGGAAGGATCGGCCCAGGTAGTACTCCATGCTATCAGGATGATGTCCCAGTTCATCGGCTCTCCTGAAATAAGGCAGACTTTTTTTCGGGGCGATGGAGTTGAAATAGCATATTCCCAGCCTGAAATTTACCTCAGGGTCATTCCCCTCAAAAGCCATTAGCTCTTGATATTCCTCAAGTGCTTCCGGCCACATTTGGGCCAGAAAATACTGATTTGCCAGTTTTTCCTTTTTATGGATCTGCCCCTTTTTCTGTGCTATTCCAGGCCTGATGATCAGGATCGAAAAGGCCAATATTGCCAGGTATTTGCCTTTCAAGAAATGGGTGAGTCTTGGTGTTTTCATCCCGCAAGTGACTTATTTCTAGGATGAAAGATAATTTATTTGAAAAACAGACCTACCTTTTTCCTTTTTTATTAATCCACAATCCCCCGCACCATTAACTCAAAGTCCTCCTTGAATTTTTTGTAATGCTTACCGGTTCCGGGGCCGGAAAACCCGGTGTGAATAGTTTGGATATGGTGAGATGAATCAAGAAAGATCATGGTAGGATAGGAAATCACCTGATCGATAAACGGAAGCCTCGCGGTTGCAGAATCCTTCTGATAGGGGCCTGCAAATAGGACCTCGTAACCCAATGCGAGTTTTTCTTTTGTCGATTTTATGCGTTGACCGGCATATTTCAGGTCATTTTTCCTTTCAAAAGCCAAACCCAGAATTTCAGGGTCATTTTCCTTCCTTTTGGTATACCATTCACCAAGAAAGATCGCCTCATCCATACAATTCGGGCACCACGTACCCAGTATTTGCAGGATTACCGGCCTTCCCTTGTATGGCTCATCGTCGAGGGATACTAGCCTTCCATCAGGTGTAGGGAATGAAAGGGTAACTTTTTCTTCCGGATTTGTACCCTTTGTAAGGTCATTGGGGGAGGGAAGGGGAACATCGGGGTTTCTAAAGGCTGTCCAATTTTCCTTCCAATGGGTGCCGGAAAAAAAGACTCCCGATAGGGTATCATCCACCAGGTCAGCAACGAATAAGAAGGCATGCTCTCCATCGAAGGTTGAAAGCCTGATCTTATTTCCATCAGCTACTCCCTCAAGGTAACGGTAATCTCCTGTATGGGTCAGGAATGTGCCGTTTACAATGCTCCCTTGTTGTGAAAACTCGCCTATCGCAGGGATTCCGGTTTTCTGATAATCCTCAAAATGCACCTCCCAGCTACCAGAGATATCCATCTCAGTTGCAGAAGTAGAACGAAACCTTATTGAATTCCCCCTTGAAGCATGAAATGGGATCCTGTAATTCTCCCTGTAGTTTTTTATGAATACCCCTTTCATTTCGTTTTCAAACACCTTTAACTTCAATTCAGTGTCAAAGTGAAGCATGGGAATGAAAAGGCTATCCCCTATAATTTCCAAGTCGTTTATCTCGAGACGTTCCGCTCCATTATGGACAACCATTTTGAGGCCTGTCTCTGACGAATCAATGGAGAAGATGAAAGGAAGGAATACGGAGGTATCGAGCTGCAGCTCAGCCCTCCAAGTTCCGGTCGGGGATGTTGATTTTTCTGAATTGCAGGAAACAAGGAAAAACCCGCTCAAAGTAAGGGCAATGGCCAACCAATATGACTTCATAGTATGATTATGGTCATGTCTTTTCTTGTAAAGAAAGAGCTAATTTTGATTTTCACTTTGCCAAATGGTCCGTAAGCTATTTTTAACCCTAAGTTTGATTACCCTGATTTTCTGGCTTGGGTCCTGTGACCAAAGGGATAAAACGATCTTTGAGGTTGAGGTAACAGATCTTGAAGAGGTTCCCCTCACTCTTGATACTTTAAGAGCAAATGAGTTGAGCATACTTTTTTTCCTTTCTCCCGAATGTCCTCTTTGTCAGAACTATACTGTTACCATGAAGAGGTTTACAAAAAAGTATCAGGAAGAGGGCATAAAATTCTATGGGATCTTCCCGGGTAAAGAATACTCTCCACGTGAGATCAAAAAATATCTGATCAGGTACGAACTAGGTTTTGAGGTCTTCATGGACCCTGTCTTTGCCCTTACAGAATTGTTGGAGGCTACCATTACCCCTGAGGTGTTTGTCCTGAATGGTGAAGGGGAAGTTCTATACCAAGGGGCTTTCGATAACTGGGCAATTGATCTGGGAACGAAGAGGAACAATATCACAGAACATTATTTGAGAGACGCTCTTGATAATGCCCTTGCCGGGATGATAATAGACCCCAAGAAGACCGAACCGGTTGGTTGTTTTATCCAATAGGAAATGAGGAAATACTTACGACGACTAAAAAACAGGTTTATCACTCCTTTTTTTCTTTCTACCCTAGGTTTTCTGGCTTCCTGTAATGAACCCAGTGAGAAACAAACTGTGGGAGAGGTGAACCGGAAGGTCGAGGTCCCGGAATATCCTACCTATTCAAGGGATATTGCCCCAATTGTTTTTGCAAACTGTGTCCCCTGCCACAGGCAGGGTGAAGTTGGCCCCTTTCCGTTGACAAGCTACAAAGACCTTGCAAAGAGGACTGAAACTGTTGATTATGTGGTCAGGAACAAGATCATGCCGCCCTGGCCGGCAGATCCTGGGTACCAAAGCTATGTTGGGGAGCGCTATCTAGAACCCCATGAAAGAGAAACCATCTTAAATTGGATAGAGGATGGCGCACCTTTGGGTGATTCAACAAAGATCCCAACCCTTCCGGAATTCCCGAGTGGCAGTATGTTGGGAAAACCGGATACAACCATCTGGATGAAGGACACCGTCTGGATCTCAGGCAATAACACCGATCATTTTATGTTCATCAAGATCCCGATCGAGTTGCCATCGGATACCTTCGTGAGGGTAATGGAATATGTGCCGGGCAACAGGGCTTTGGCCCACCATATGAATGGTCACCTAGTTAATTACGACCCCAGGAGGAAGGCGAATCTGGATGGAGGAAAATATGCCGTTTTTCCTGACTCTCTTGGGGAGCAGGATGCTTACCTAAAGATGGATATCCCATACCCCGACGGCAGCTATCCCAAGATCAATCTGTTGGTTTGCAGCTATTTGCCAGGTTTCAGCCCTGTGGTGTTTCCTGAGGGTATAGGTGGATATTACCTTTCTCAAAAAGCATTGTTCCTGATGCAGGATATGCACTTTGGCCCTTCTCCCATCGACACGTTTGATCTTTCAAGGATCAACATTTTTTATGCAAAGAAGAAACCGAACCGATTGGTGCGGGAGACCCAAATGGGAACCCTAGGCATATCACCGGTAGAGCCTCGTTTAGTGGTACTACCGGATTCAATAATGACTTTTACGACCAGGTATCAGGTACCACAGGATATATCTCTACTGGCAGTCAACCCGCATATGCATTTGCTTGGGAAGAGCTTTAAAGCATATGCTGTGACTTTACAAAGAGATACCATCCCACTTGTTTGGATACCTAAATGGGATTTTCGCTGGCAATTCTATTATACCTTCAAGAAGATGATCAAAATACCTCAGGGATCCTGGATAGTGGCTGAAGGGGTCTATGATAACACATCGGAAAATCCATTGAATCCCTATTTCCCTCCAAGGACCATCATCGAGCCCGATCATAGCATGAAAACCACCGACGAAATGTTCCAGTTGATCTTTTCCTACCTTCCATATAAGCCAGGTGATGAGGAAATCAGTTTGGAGGGAGTAAATTTGAGCGATGAGATCTAAACTGTTTTTTTTTCTTCTGATTATGGGGCCTTACACTACTTCATTTTCACAAGCAAAAATTCAAAATGATATAGCGAGGACGGACTCCCTGAGAAAGGGGATCTACATGAATTTCAATGAATTCAGGAGGAACAATCCCAGCGATAGGAATGAGTTCCACTTCTTCCAAACCAGCCCAAGTGCTGTTGCGAAAGGAGCTCTACCCAATTTCCTGTATCAAGTAAATGCGACCTCCGGACAAAACGATACTATTACCCATGGAATATGGGGTTTTTGTAATGGTAACCAGATCTATAAGTTGGTGGAAGGGGATTCTATTGTGCCTTCATACTATTCCAAGATCCTTTATGTGGGGAGATATTGCTATTACGAAGATCATGTGATCTTTTCCATTGATGCCGGTGGACTATTGACGGCAAACCCAACCATAAAGAGGGAAAAGGTCATTTCTTATGTGATCAATATCAACAATGGCAAGGAGTTCAGGATCGACGATAAAATGATGGGCTCCATTTTGAAGGATGACCAGGAGCTATATGATCAGTATAAGAATGAAAAGAAAAGACATTTGACCTACGGTAAGTACATTGAATTGTACTCGGAGAAGAATGTGGATCAGATCAAGAAATAAAAAAAACGGTCTCGCATTGCGGGACCGTTTTCTAACCGTTTGAGAAATTCTACCTTACCTCACTACTGTGTGTTCTTTAGTTTCTTTTGGTTTCGTATTAAAAACAACATTGCCACCAAAAGGTTTATCGCTATCAAAAAAAAAAATTCTTTGTCGCTGAGATGACAATCCCCGGTGGGCTTCCGGGGATCTATTACCCCCGGAGATTCTTTCTGCCCTTGGGCCTAATTCTTGTAAATCCTTTCAGAGGACTGAACCTGGTTATTGCTGTCTGCTACCTTCACTGTGTACTCTCCATCCGCAAGCTCAGCAAGATCGTACCTTTTGCTGAAAATGCCTGCCGTGCTCACTGTTTCTGAATGAATGGTTCTTCCTTCAGAATCTTCAATAGCAACTGTGAATGGATCATCGGTTTGATTTTCAAACGCAACAACAACCCTGTCGTTGATCGAGTTGGAAACTATTCCGATTTCAGAAGTAGAAACCTCTTTCTTGCTTTCTACTTTTGTTCCTGCAGAAGAAGAACTGATCCCAAGGATACTGATTGTAAGTATGATCGAAAAAATTTTTAAAGCTTTCATGATAATAAGTTTATTTGACCTCAGCATGATAGTTGCGATACCTATGCCATTTGTTGTAAATACTTATAAATCAATTGGTTAAACTTAATTTTCTGTAAACCTATGTTCGTTTTTGAACAATTCAATTCAAAGATTTGTACACTTATTGGATCAAACATTAATCCCAAAGACCATGGCTGCAACACCTTCTAATATGTTCCCACTAGGGAGTAAGGCTCCTTCCTTTGAGCTGCCGGATACTGTTTCTGGAAAACATCTTTCAATAGAAGAAATAAGGGGAGAAAAGGGGACCGTCGTAGCCTTTATTTGTAACCATTGTCCATACGTGATCCACATGATCGATCATTTTGCAGAACTTGCCAGGGACTGGAAAAGCAAGGGAATTGGGATAGTGGCGATTTCTTCGAATGATGTTCTAAATTATCCTGATGATTCTCCCGAAAGGATGAAGGTTTTTGCCGTGGATAGGGGATTTGCCTTTCCGTATTTGTATGACGAAAGCCAAGACGTGGCAAAGGATTATGATGCTGCCTGCACTCCGGACCTTTATCTTTTCGATTCAGATCTGAACTGCTATTATCGGGGACAGTTTGATCCCTCACGACCGGGGAATGGCGAACCGGTCAATGGTTTGGATCTTTCGAATGCCATAAATTCTCTTCTGGAGGGAGAGCCTTACCCGGAGGGTCAGGTTCCGTCAATCGGTTGCAATATCAAGTGGAAGCAAGCAGGCTGATATGCTGAAGATCGCCTGGGCTCCAATCTATTGTCATGCATTACCAGAAGGGCATAGATTCCCAATGGAAAAATATGACCTGATCCCCCAGCAGCTACTTTATGAAGAAACGATCATCTCTGAGAATCTCTTTGAGCCCGGGCCTATTCCGCATGAGTTGGTTATCGCCATTCATGATAAGGACTATTGGAAGCGACTTCTGGATTTGAAATTGTCGAAGCAGGAAGAAAGAGAAAGCGGATTTCCCCTTTCTGCCGATCTGGTCCATAGGGAGAGGGTGATCACAATGGGGGGAATTACTGCAAGTGACTATGCTCTTGAATATGGTTGCGCCATGAACGTGGCAGGCGGGACCCACCATGCCTACAGGAACAAAGCAGAGGGTTTTTGCTTATTGAACGACCATGCTATTGCCTCACAATACTTGCTCGACCATAAGGGAATTGAGAAGATACTGATCATTGATCTTGATGTTCATCAGGGAAATGGGACGGCCAAGATCTTCGAAAATGAAGAACGGGTCTTTACCTTTAGCATGCACGGGAAGAACAATTATCCTTTCAGAAAGGAAAGATCCGATCTGGATATTGAACTCGCTGATTTGACCAATGATAAGGATTATTTGCACCTCCTTGAAAGCACCCTAAAGGACCTGATCGACAAAGTCAGCCCAGAATTTATCTTTTATGTAGCTGGGGTCGACATTTTGGATACCGATAAACTTGGGAGGCTTTCCGTTTCCCCGCAGGGTTGTTCGATCAGAGACAGAATGGTGATTGAAACAGCAGTTCGACATCGGGTTCCTATTGTAATAAGCATGGGAGGTGGGTATTCTGAGGACATCAATGTTATTGTAGACGCACATTGCAACACCTTCAGGATAGCTAATCAGGTTTTTTTCGAGGAACCATAGAACTATTTGAAGATTAAGTAAGGATCATCAAGAATTTAGGATGAAATCTTGTAATATAGATTTGTTAACCACATGCGATCCGATCTATAAATGCTCAAGGCTAGAATTCAAGTACTTTTTTCCGTAGCAGTTTTTTTCCTTCTCTTTTCTGGAGTTTCTTTTGGTCAGGACCTTATTGTTACCCATAAGGCAGATTCATTTAACGTTAGGATCCATAAGATCGATCAGAGATATATTTATTTCACTTACAACAGCGATGGGAAGAATCTAAAAACCCTAATGGCGCTTGAAGAGGTCATGCATTATCAAAGGGGGTATTATTCGAAATCAGAGTTGCTTCCATTGGAAGAAAATGGAAGCCCTTCTGCTGGCTTCAACAAAGTAAATATTGAGCTTTCCTTTGGTTGGAGTTACCTTTTGGCAAAGATCAATCCCGATGCTGGTTCCGCATTACAGGACTACTATCGGGACCTGAAGACCGGAACCCATTTTGGACTGGGAATAGACTTCTTTCCGGTTGAGCATTATGGTGTAGGCATTCGATTTAACCAATTCAGAACAAAGAATGAAACCACCACTTATTTTGTTGATGATCAGGGTAATCTGTTTCAGGGAACACTGGCAGATGACATCACAACAACCTTTATTGGTCCGACCTTCGCAGCCAGGTATATAGATCCGGGGAATACAATCCATTTCTTTTTTAATACATCATTGGGGTATCTGGGATACAATAATGATGCAACTTTATTGGTTCCGTTAAGTCTTGAAGGAAGCACATTTGGGGTGTATTTTGATTCAGGTCTGGATATTATGATAGGCCAAAATTTCAGCCTTGGTGGGAAAGTAGCACTATTGCTTGGATCGTTATCAGAGGTCACCCTGCGATCGGGAGGAATGACCCAGACGCTAAAGCTGGATGATGACAACAGGGAAGGATTGACAAGATTGGACTTATCGTTAACCCCTTGGCGCATAACGATACCCAAGAATTGGCACGATTCTTGCATTGAGATAGC
>JANQSY010000174.1 GCA_028279065.1 Cytophagales bacterium | reverse complement strand
GGGGGTATCCCGGATATCAAGGTCATATCCTGATCGATGGTTTCATCAATTATGGCCTCCAACTTGGTCTCCCAATCATCTATGCAATTGGTCTCGTAGCTTGGTAACTGGTTAGACCTTAAATATTTAGGGACGTGGTGATTTACTATACCAGAAAGCCGCCCAGTGAAGATCCCTCGCTGTTCTTCCATTTCAGGACTACCGGAAAGAAAGATCAATTTGCCATTGAGGAAGAACGAATTTCCAGAATCGGCAATGTAACTCAGAAGAGCATCCCGGGCGGTATTAATGTGGTTTCCAATTGAGTTTTTTGTAATTGGAATGAACTTAGATCCTGAGGTGGTTCCGGATGTTTTGGCGAAATAAATTGGTTTTCCAGGCCAAAGAATATTCTCCTCACCGGCGATCACCTTTTCGACATAAGGTTTTAAACCTTCATAGTTCCTTATGGGAACGTTCCGAAGGAAATCCTTATGATCTCTGATCGAATCATAATTATGATCTTTTCCAAATTTTGTCCTCCTCCCTTCAGTGACCAGATTCTCGAAAATCCTCGCCTGGAACCTCCAAGGGTTCCTTGCCCATCTTTTGTGCCTTTGTTTGATCAGAGTCCCCCAGGGACGGCTCAACGTGCTTTTTATTCCCATTTATTGCAATAGGCTTATTGACCCAAAAAAACTATCCTTATAATTTTCAGGCTCAAACGGACAAAATAAATGAAAAAAGGTCTCTTGGTATTGTTAATCGGTTTTTCTGGAGGAATCCTTGGCTCCTTATTGATCATCAGGCTGTACGTATCGGAAAATCCAAGACGGGAGACGGTGATAATGAGAGAAAATCAAGTCCTCCCAAATCCCGACCCCGTTGTCAAACCCGTAAGAATCCCTGAGGACTCAAAGGAATTCATTACCGCAAGTGATAAAAGCACCAGAAGTGTAGTGTATATAAAAACAGTGATCTCACAGGAATATGAGTCGATGTCTCTTTTGGATTGGTTTTTTTATGGAGCTCCAAGGCAAAGTCAAAAGGTGATCACATCAGGGTCTGGAGTGATCTATAAACCCGATGGTTATATTATGACCAATAACCATGTCATTGAGCAGGCGGAAGAGATCCAGGTAGTGATCGGAAAAAGGACTTTGAAAGCAAAGATCATCGGAACGGATCCGAGCACAGACATTGCGGTGATCAAGGTTGACCAGGAAAAACTTCCGGCTATTCCTATTGGAAGCTCAAGAGATCTTCAGGTGGGAGAATGGGTATTGGCAATTGGGAATCCATTCAATCTTACCTCGACAGTAACAGCGGGAATTGTAAGCGCAAAGGGAAGGAACCTGAGCAGTCTTTCAAGGAATTTTCCAATCGATTTTTTCATCCAGACGGACGCAGCTATCAATCCAGGCAACTCCGGAGGAGCTTTGGTCAATTCGGAAGGCAAGTTGGTTGGTATCAACACGGCTATTCTTTCACCATCGGGGGCTTTTTCCGGTTATGGCTTTGCAGTGCCGGTAGATATTGCCAAAAAGGTTGCAGACGACATTATCCTTTATGGAAGGGTTCAAAAGGCGTATTTGGGTATAGATGTAATGGAGATCGATGACAAAGTGGCAAAAAATCTGGATCTGAATTCCTATGAGGGAGTAATGGTGGCGGATGTATTTGAGGATATGGCCGGGGAAAAATCAGGGATAGAAGCTGGTGACATCATAGTGGGTATCCAGGGAAATCCCGTGGACTCAAAATCTGAATATGATGAACAGTTAGCATATTACCGACCAGGGGATCAAATAAAGCTGGAAGTAAAGCGTAAGGAGGACCGAATTACCAAGGATGTAACCTTGACCAATTTTAATGGAACCACAGAAATTGTCATCAAAGAACTGATCCGATCCGAAAAACTGGGAGTGGTATTTGAGAAACTGGGTCCAACTGAGTTGAGCCAATTAAGAATATCATCCGGATTCAGGGTTGAAAAGGTTGAAGAGGGATTGATCCAACAGCTCAACATCGATGAAGGTTTCATAATCACCTCTATCAATGGTTATAAAGTCTTAAAGGTTGAGGATCTTGAAAGGATATTGACCAGGGCCAGAGGACGTGTAAGGGTAGAAGGATTGAATAAGAATGGGGTAAAAGGTTATTATTCCTACTATTTCTAATCCACCCCTATCATCACAAAAGCACCCCAATAGATGGGACTTTTGTACTCCTTTTTCATTTCCCGCTTGGCTTCCACAAAGGATCTTCGTTTATCACCGGTTTCGATCCATTTTTCATAGAACTTAAGCATCAGTTTCTGGGTAGCTTCATCAGAAACTTTGAACAAAGACATTATCACAGTTCTGGCTCCGGCTACTATTAAGGACCTTTGCAAACCATATACTCCTTCACCGGCACCCACATCTCCTCTTCCTGTTTCGCAGGCACTCAAAACAACCAGATCGGTTTTTTCCATTGAAAGGTTCATCGCTTCATAGGCGGTAAGCAGGCCATCTTTCTTATTGAAATTCATAGGTTCCTCAGACATCAATAGGTCACCTCCAAAATCCATAACAAGGCCTGACTTCAGGAGGGTGTTGTCAAAAGCCGGACGCAAACCCATCTCCTTTAGGGTTTCCTCCTTCATATCGATCTTTTCCTCCTCTACGAAAAAACCATGAGTTGCAATATGAAAAACCCTCGGATTTGCCATTGATTTCACGGCCCTTTCAGTGGCATACTCCTCGATCTTGGTGTCAGCAACCCAACCCTTTTTGGTCAAAAGCTTTTCAAGATCCTTTACCTCCTTCTCCGCTCCCGGAAGAGGAGCCAGATTTCCTTTTTCGGCTTTTTGGAAAATTGGATTTCCAAATAGAACAGCAACATCCTTGGTATTCAGTGGTTGCCTTTTATCATTTTCTGCCAAAACCTTGGTGTTTGAAACCAAGACAAGGTTTCTGCCATCAATGACATAGGACTTGTCCGGCAATTGAAGTGTTTCGATGTTGATCTGGTTGTAGACTCCATCCAGAGAGAGATAAACAGTCTTGATCTCGGGACTTAGTTTTTTCTCAATCGGCTCCCAGAACATCTTGTAAGAAAGTGGATCAGGGAGTTTGAATTTCACTCTGTTCCTATAGCCCTTAAAGTATTTGCTTTCAAGGTCGGCTCCGTTCTTTAGAAGAACAAATTCAGGCTCACCTTTCACCTTTGGGTGAACAATGTAGGCCGCATAAAAAACCGTATCGGTAAAATTCTTGTAGTATTTCCTGAATCGAACGATCTCTATAGCGGCTTCATCATCCTCCAGCGCCTTTCTTACGTCCTTCCAATCGTAGATCTCCTTCTTGCTGCCTTTGGAAAAGAGTGATGACAGAACACCGAGTTCTTTTTCAAGCGATTCAACCTGCTCACTTAGATCTTCCAAGTCAATCTCATTCTCTTCAAGTTCTTCCTTGCTCATCCCTACGGCCTCCGTGAACAATTCCTTCTTCTCAAGCCATTCTTGGTACTTCGCGATCAGGTTTGCATTGCCACTATTCATGATGCTCTGCCTTACTTTGATTGAGGAACTGAGCAAAATGGCTTTTGTATTCAATGCGAAGTTGTAGGCATCCTCCAGCAGCCGCGGATAATCTTCGGCATTCATGCAGGCAATAGTATTGAAGAATTCAAAATCTGGTCGGACCATGCTCCAATACTTATTCTTCTCCCTTTCACTGAGGGATGGAAAGAATTCCTCGATATATTTTTGGTATTTGCCGGTGGTTTCCTCCAGAAGGTCCACGCAGCTTTTGATATCCCCTTCGATGTAATATACCCTTGCCAGCTTGCCTCTGTGTTTGACATATAGCGGGTGGTTCTCACTAAAAAGCTTCTCGAAGATCTCCTGAGCATTCTTATACTGGATCTCTGCCTTGGCCAATTCCCCTTTTTGAAGAAAAAGATCCCCTCTGATCCCAGCAATTTCTCCAGCTTCTAAGCTCTTTTTGCCCAGGCTTGCTACCCAAATATTGTAGGCTTCCTCAAGGTATGGCTCCGCCCTATTGAGTTTATCTTCGTAGATATAGAAAATGGCGGATTTGGTTAGAACCAGGGCATAGGCAGGACTATTTGATCCAGCAACCTCAACTGAAATCGCCCTGGCCTTTTCCAGATCTTCTTCGAGTTTTATAGTAGGTCTCTTTCTGATTTGATAGTCTATCAAAGCCAGGTCGGCAAGAGAGGCAGCGGTCTTCAAATGTTGCCATCCGAATTTTTCAACCTGAATATCCAGAACAAATTTCCCTACGTTGGATGCCAGCTCGAAATCCCCCTTTTCTTCAAATATCCTTCGTCCAACTTCCAGGGACTCAGTGTGTTTCAAAGAATTTTTTCCATAGGACCTTTCACTTAATCCTTCTGCCAGCCTGTAAAAATGCTCTGCCTGATTAAAGTCTCCCTCTATCAATTTCAGAAGGGCCTGGTTGTTATAGGCAGGGATCAATAATCTGGTCTTATCCCCCAACCTTTCCTCAAGATCAGAAATTTGATCTCTGGTCAGTTTGCCCGCTTCACCATAACTTCCGGTCATGATCAACAGACGAGCATAGATATCAACCCGAACTTCAAGGAGGTAAAATGGGTCAAATGGATAGGCCCTGTTCCCAGCCCTGATCGCTCTTTTATAATCCTTTCTTGCCTCATCAAAATTTCCAAGCAATTGATCTAACTCCGCCTGAACCAGGTTAAGTTCTGCATAGCCATAGGTGCGTTCTTCCCCCATGTCATCATAAAGTTGCTTAGCCTGCTCGAGATATTTCGATCCCTTTTGGACATCGCCTGTCCTAAAAAGGTATTTAGCATACTCAGTAAGTACCCTGCCGTAGGCTACGTCCTTCCATCCGCCACGATCATAATAATTTTTGACTCTTTGGAGGGAATCCAATATTCCTTCATAATTATCCTTGAGATCCAGATAGCCCAGGTACTGGAATAGATAATCAAGGTATCGATCATGGCTGTAGGCCCAATGTCCCTTAAGTCCTTTCTGGAATCCTTCATCAAACATTTGAGACGCGGTGTCCAGGCCATTGGTATGATTCATGTAAAAATTTGCCAAGTCAAATCCGGACCGATAGTATTTCGGAGACTCCTTTCCATAAAGCCTTCGCGTGGCCACCCGATATCTGACCATGGCCTTTAGCGCAGAAACCAATCGCTCGTCCTTGAGCCTCATCCTATAAAGAAAACCCTCTATCTTTTCCCTTTCAGGGTGCACCATTGGCAACACCAAAGTATCAGTCAGGAGAATCAGGAATTGTCGATCAGCAGCTGCAAGCCTCCCCGCAAAAACATCCTGCATGGCATTAAGGAGCTTCACCTTATCCCGGTAGATGTTTTTATACCTGTATGCCAGGCCAAAAGAATTTTCAAGTTCCTTAATGTAGGTGGAAGCAAAAGAAGCCTGATTGTTATAAAGCAGGTTCAACACCACTTTTTCATATCCGTTATAGTATTGCTTGCTATGCTTTGAATAGGTATCCTTTCCCCCATTTCTACAGGCATCCAAATAATCCTCCCACTCTTTATAGGCTTTTTTCGGTTCACCAAGACCCTCATAAGCTAGACCTTTCAATTCAAGCAGGTCTACATATTGGTTAGAACCCTTTGATAACTCCTTAATTAGGGGCCTTCTATAGGAATTGATCGAATCCAGAGCCCGATGGTATTCCCCTTTGGCCAGATAGTACGCAGTTCTTGAATTCAGAGCATCATATGCCAAAAAAACCCTTTGCTGATAATCCTCCTTGCTTAACTTCTGAATCTTTGTTCTACCCTTCTTAGGATCATAGACTTCTTCCCGATCAACCTTTATACTTGAGAAGTACTGAACCAGATCATTTACCGTTTGTTCTTGCCCCCGGACAAATCCCCTTTTCAGATCGTTCTTCAATTTTTTGTGAAGAAGGACATTGTCCCAGATGAAATTCTTTTCCGGCTGGTTTTTCAGAACAGCAATGGCATTGTCAATAGCAGGGCTTGCTTGCCTGTAATCCCCATAATCATGGTAATAATCAAATAGGTACTCATAAGCCCTGGCCTCCTCAAGGCTGCCATTTTGGAGATGATCATTGACAAGTTTTACAGCTAGATCCCGATATTTCTTCATTACGGAAAACTCGGCTGTCCCGGACAGGTACTTTGCCTTACGCAGATAAGCGAAAGCAAGGTCTTGATTTTGGGTCAGGCTTTTCTTCTTGATCTTCTCGATCAACTTATCCGCTTCAAATATGGCCTTCTCGTAGTAGCCTGTGCGGTAATATCCTTCTGCCTTATCAAAGGATTTCTTGAATGGGTCTTTGCCAATGGCATCCTGGTTCGAACAAATAACCAAAAGGAAGGATGCAAAGCCTAGTATTTTTTTCATAGCAGAACCATGGTCGGATTCAGTGGATCAAGTTAGCAAAAATGGACTCATTATCCATTTGGGTTCAAGTCCTGATCTAATCTTTAATTAGATCATGCAGTATTTCTAAAGCCGCTTTGGGAATATTTGTACCAGGGCCGAAAACCTTGCTTACACCTTTTTCAATAAGGAATTCATGGTCACCCGGTGGGATCACTCCTCCAGCAATCACCATGATATCCTTTCTACCGATCTTATTAAGTTCATCGATCAATGAAGGAACCAATGTTTTATGTCCTGCGGCCAGACTGGAAACACCGACCATATGAACGTCATTTTCAGCTGCTTGCTTAGCGACCTCATCCGGTGTAGAGAACAATGGGCCGACATCCACATCAAAGCCAAGGTCTGCAAAACTCGAAGCGATCACCCTTGCTCCTCTGTCATGACCATCCTGACCCATTTTAGCAACAAGGATCCTTGGCCTTCTTCCCCTTTTCTCAGCGAAAAGGTCGGTCAACTTACGTGCTTCAACAAAGTCTTTGTTATCTCCCACCTGCTGCGAATATACACCTGAAATAATTTCAGAATGAGGGGTATATCTTCCAAATTCTTTCTCCATGGCATCGGAGATCTCACCAAGGCTCGCTCTTGATCGGGCCGCTACAACCGCCAATTCAAGTAGATTTCCATTTCCGGTTTTTGCGGCTTCCATAAGGGCCTTTAAAGCTTCCTGGGTTTTAGCCTCATCCCTTGTACTCTTAACCTTTCTAAGTCTTGAGATCTGCTTTTCACGAACAGAGCTGTTATCCACTTCAAGGTATTCGATCTGGGCCTCTTCATCAGATACAAGATGATTTACCCCCAGAATGATCTCTTCACCAGAATCTATCCTTGCCTGTTTTCGTGCCGCAGCCTCATCGATCTTTAGCTTGGGAAAGCCCTCTGAAATTGCCTTTGCCATTCCTCCAAGCTCCTCGATTTCAGTGATAAGGCCCCACGCTTTTCCGGCAAGGTCGCTGGTAAGCTTTTCAACGAAATATGACCCTCCAAAAGGGTCCACTATATCGGTCAATCCCAACTCATTCTGGATCACCAGCTGGGTATTCCTGGCGATCCTGGCCGAAAAATCTGTAGGTAGAGCTATTGCCTCATCCAGGGCATTGGTATGCAATGATTGAGTATGACCTA
>JANQSY010000153.1 GCA_028279065.1 Cytophagales bacterium | reverse complement strand
ATTGACAAGATTGGACTTATCGTTAACCCTTAAATCTCATTTTTAGATACTTGGGTTCCCCCACCCTCGGCGGCCCTACCTCCGAAGGCATTTTTTCTTTCATTTGCCAATAATCAATCCTAAGCCTTTGGAAAAAGAGAGGTCCCAGATCTTAAAAACAATTGGAATTACCCTGCTTCTGCTTGTCTGCATGGTCTGGATCAGATTATATGAGGAAAGATCCGGATTGGATTTCTCGATTTTTGGGATCCTCCCCAGGAAGTATGAGGGTCTGAAAGGGATCTTGTTTGCTCCTTTGATCCATGGGAGCTGGAAGCATCTATTAAATAATGCTCTACCATTCTTCATCTCAACCAGCGCTATGTTCTTGTTCTACCCCAAAGCATCCAGGAATGCGTTCATTGGCATCTATTTTCTTTCCGGCGCTCTCGTTTGGGTTTTTGCACGGCAATCCTATCACGTAGGGGCTAGTGGATTGAATTATGGCTTCCTGACCTTTTTGTTCTTTATGGGGGTATTCAGGAAAGACAACCGCTCACTCGCATTGTCATTCCTGGTCCTTTTTCTTTATAGTGGGTTGATCGCAGGGCTTTTTCCGGGTGATCCCAGGATCTCATGGGAAAGCCATATTGCAGGTTCTATATCGGGTTTGATCTTGGCTTTTCTTTTTCGAAGAGTGGATGAAGGTCCAAAAGATCCGTTTGAAGAAGAGGAACAAGAAAATCTCATCTACAACGAGGATGGAGAATTCACTTACCCCGTTGGGGACTGAACTTGCTTTTTACGAATTCAATAAAACCCTTTCTTTCCTCTTTTGAAGTTAAAACCAATCCCAAAACATCAAAAAACCCGGTTTTTTCCTCTTTAGGGACTATTTCTTCTGATTCACTTTTTTGTGATTTCGGAGGGCTTTGAGAGCTGGGTGTGGTCCGCCCGATCAATTCATCTGATTTTTTGAAGTGAACCTGGGCCTGCTGTCCCCAACCTATTTGTTCTTTTAAAAGACCGAGGTTGTTATGGGTGATCTCATTATCGGGTTCCATTTCTATGGCTTTTTCGTAATTGTCGATTGCCTCAAAAAAGAATCCCGCTTTTGCTTGTGCAAATGCCAGGCTTGAGTACCGGAATGGATTCTTCGGGTCAAGTTTTTTTGCCTTGTCGAACAGGCTAATTGCTTCTTCTAACTGGTTCAGCTGAAAATGTGTTATCGCCTTTTCGCAGAGCAACTCAGGATCATCCTTGAATATTCCGATGGCAAGGTCAAAGGTTTTTTGGCTCTCGGGGTATTTTTCCAATTTCCGAAGGGAGATAGCCTTACCCAACAATGCCTTGGCAGAGTTACCAGTTTCCTTGATCTCAAGTTCAAATGCCTCCAGAGCCTGAATGAAATTTCCTTCATCCAGGCTTTTTTGGCCTCTTTCAATATGTTTCATTTTTAACTCAGTCCCTCTATATAACCATCGACAAGGTCGATATGGTTTGCTTGAGGTACTTTGGGAAGGCCGGGCATACGCATTATATCCCCTGCAATGGCAACAATGAATCCTGCCCCGCTGTTGATCACCATATCACGGATATGGATCTGGAAGCCTTTGGCAGCTCCCACCTTTTTAGCATCCTCGCTGAAAGAATACTGGGTCTTGGCTATGCAAACCGGAAGGTTGGTCAATCCAAGTCTCTCGGCCCTGCGCATGATAAGGTTTGCCTGTTTTGAAAAGCTTACCCCATCACCACCATAGATACTCTTCACCACCTTCTCTACTTTTACTTTTATTGGATCATCAAGCTCATAGGTATATTGAAGAGGCCCGGAAGGATCATTGTCCACCACGTCCACTACTTCATTGGCTAACTCGATAGCACCTTCGCCACCCTGGGTAAAGGAATTGTTTACTGCGAATCGAACCCCCTTTTCCTTGCTCCATTCACGCAGGTAGTTCATCTCCTCTTCGGTATCAAATCCATACTGATTGAAACCTATGATCACATTTTGCCCAAATCCCTGTAGGTTGGCCACATGTCTTTCCATGTTTTCCAATCCTTTTTTCAGGCCGTCAAGATTTGGTTCCTTGACCTTGTCCTCTTCAACGGCCCCATGGAGTTTAAGTGCCTGACTAGTTGCAACCAGTACCGTTGCTTTTGGGCTTAAGCCCCCTGCACGGCATTTGATGTTCAGGAATTTTTCTGCCCCAAGGTCAGCCCCGAAACCTGCTTCAGTAATGACATAATCGGCATGAGAAAGTGCGGTCTTTGTTGCGATCAGCGAATTGCAGCCATGGGCTATATTGGCGAAGGGCCCACCATGAATAATGGCGGGGGTATTTTCTGTTGTCTGCACCAGATTGGGATCGAATGCTTCCTTTAACAAAACGACCAGGGCGCCGCCGACTCCGAGATCCTTGACATAATAAGGATTATTGTCGTGGCCGATCCCGAGAAGGATATTATCCAGCCTTGCCCTCAGGTCATCAAGATCTTTTGCCAGGCAAAAGATCGCCATGATCTCGGAGGCTGGAGTGATGTCGAAACCCGCCTGCCTTGGGATCCCATCAACATTTCCCCCAAGCCCGGTGATCACGTTCCTAAGAGACCGATCGTTCACATCCAGGACCCTTTTCCACAGGATATCACGCAGGGGGTTACTCACCTTGCGGTTTTGAAAAACGTAATTGTCCAGCAAGGCGGACAGGGTGTTGTTTGCAGAGGTTATCGCATGGAAGTCACCGGTAAAGTGCAGGTTGATGTCTTCCATCGGAAGTACCTGGGCATGTCCGCCCCCGGCGGCGCCCCCCTTCATCCCGAAGCAGGGTCCCAATGATGGTTCCCTAAGGGCCACAAGGGCATTCTTTCCGATCTTTTTCATTCCAAGCCCCAATCCAACCGAGGTAGTGGTCTTTCCAATCCCTGCCTTGGTAGGGGAGATGGCCGTAACAAGGATAAGTTTCCCCTTTTCCTCGCCGGCCAGGGTGGAAGGGATCTTGGCCTTGTATTTTCCGTAAGGTTTTAGGTCATCTCGGGAAATGCCTACTTCATCGGCTATTTCCTGGATTGGTTTTAAGGAGGTTTCCCTTGATATCTCGATATCGGTTTTCATGAACAGGCTTGATTTTTTAGGGCAACCAATTTATGATTTTCCTAAAATAATTTGCTAGAGGGTCCACCTGCTGCTTTCAGTAATTGGGGTTTTTAGGTATCAATTTTTCTTGTTTTCAAATTTTAATGAAAAGAGGTGAAAATCTGCATTTAAAAGCAGCAAGGGAGGAATTATGTGTCTTTTTTACAAAATGTGGGAAAAAGTGGGAAAAAGTGGTTCATTTTTCCATTTTTCTCTCTAGTTTTGTTTTGGTGGGTGGAATAGACTATCCAACCCGCCCAAATAAGCACATTAAGCGATGGTTTATTTTTCCAGCGAATATGAGGTTAAGATCGACGCAAAGGGTCGGGTGGTATTGCCATCCCGGATCAAGGCGAATCTGCCCGTAGAATCTGGAAACAACATCGTTATCTCCAGGGGGTTTGAAAAATGTTTGGTGCTCAGACCCCAGTCTGAATTCTTTAAGATCCTCAATCGCCTAAAAAAGCTCAATCAGTTCGATTCCAAGTCCAGGAATTTCCAGCGAAGGATGCTGAGTGGCTCTACCGATCTGGAACTGGATAACAACGGACGCTTTTTGATCCCAAGATCGATGATGACCTATGCCGGTTTGGATAACCAGGCTATGATCATAGGAATGGGGGACAGGCTTGAGATCTGGAATCCTCAGGAGTATGAGAAATTCCTTACCAACGATCCGGAAGATTTTGCCCGGATGGCTCAGGACCTCTTTAATGACGAAGAACCTCTAGCAGAAGATTAGATGTACCATACCCCCGTGATGCTCGATGAGTCCCTGCATTGGCTGGATCCAAAACCGGCAGGGATCTTTATCGACGTTACTTTCGGTGGAGGTGGTCATTCCAGAGCCATTTTGGCCAAGCTCAAGGGGGAAGGTCAACTGCTTGCTTTCGACCAGGATCCGGATGCAGTAGAAAATTCAAAGGATCTGGATCCAAAGATCTTTTCTCTTGTCCAATCCAACTTCAGATTTCTTAGAAAATACCTGGACTATCACAAGATCGATAAGATCGATGGGCTGCTCGCCGACCTTGGGGTCTCTTCTCATCAGTTTGATAAGGGGGAAAGAGGATTTTCCTGGAAGCAGGGAGAGCATGACCTCGACATGAGGATGAACAAGGTAGGCGAAAGATCAGCAAGAACCGTCCTGAATACCTACGAAGAAAATGACCTGGCTGACATCTTTTACCACTATGGTGAACTGAGGGAAGCCAGGAGAATAGCTAAAAGAATTATTCAAACCAGAAGTGGAAGTGAGATAAAAACCGTCAGCCACCTCCAGGAAGTTTTAGAACCCTTGGCCCCGAGAAAAGCCGCGGCTAAGTTTTTCTCAAAAATTTATCAGGCCATTCGCATCGAAGTCAATGGGGAGCTGGAAGCCTTGAAAGAGCTCTTGACCCAAAGTGTGGAAGTTCTAAAGCAAGGAGGCCGGCTGGTGGTTATCTCATACCATTCATTGGAAGACCGTCTGGTAAAGAATTTTTTCCGGTCCGGAAACTTTAAGGGCGAATTGGAAAAGGACATCTATGGCAATGTCCTGAAACCCTTGACCGAATTGACCCGAAAACCGCTGGTCCCTTCAGAAGATGAAGTGGAAAGAAATCCCAGGGCCAGAAGTGCAAAAATGAGGATCGCTGAACTGAATTGATATGGCTGTAAATACCTATAAATCTCCCAAATCTGGAAAAGGCTTTTCCCTTCCTTCTCTTTTTGACGCGGTGCTGGGTAAGGAATCCTCTTTCGAACTCAGACTTCCAATGGAATGGTTCCCATATGCTGTTTTCACAATGGGTCTGGGATTGGTTTACATAGGATTCAATCATATGTCGGAGCGCGCTACCAGGGAATACAACCAGCTAAAAAAAGAAGTTGAAGATCTAAGAACGGATTATACCACCCTGAAGGCTTCCTACATGTTTGCTTCTAAGCAGAGTGAGGTAGCCAAAAGGGTGAAAGGACAAGGGTTGATCGAAAGCAAGAACCCACCCTATAAGATCATAATAAAGGAGTGAATGTAAAAAAGGACATATTGCTTCGCGCCCGGATCGCCTTCTTGGTCGTCATGGTCTTTGCGGTCGGGATAGTGGTAAAAACCGTTATCCTTCAGTGGGTTGAAGGGAAGGAATGGAGACAGATGGCCGAGGAGAGCATCTTCAAGTACAGAAAAGTCAATGCCACAAGAGGAAATATTTTTGCAGACGAAGGTAGCCTGCTTGCCACTTCTCTCCCATTTTACAAGCTCGCTTTTGATCCTACCGTGGCCAGTGATGAGAAATTCAAAGAGGAGATCGATTCTCTTTGTTTTTACCTATCAGGATTCTTCAGGACCTACTCTGCTGCTGAGTATAAGAGAAGGATCACCGATGCCCGATTAAGTGGCCGACGCTACCTGACTCTTAGCAGGAAAATGATAGACTACCAGGCGAAGAAGAAGATATCGGGTTGGCCTTTGTTCAGGCATGGACAAATGAGAGGAGGGATCATCTTTGAAAAAGCCGACCGAAGATTCAAACCATTTAGCCTCCTAGGGGAGCGGACCATTGGTTATGTAAATGAGAACAACAAAGGAGCAGGGCTTGAATATAGCTTCAACAAGATTTTGGCCGGACAGGATGGAGAAGCCTTGTTCAGGAAAATGTCTGGCGGTAGCTGGAAGCCTGTTTTCAGTGGGGAGGATGTGAAGGTCAAGCATGGATATGACATTCATACAACCATCAACATCAATATCCAGGATGTAGCAGAAGCTTCTCTCATGGCTCACCTCGAAGAGCATCGGGCTGACAAGGGCTGTGTCATCCTCATGGAGGTGAAAACCGGAAAGATCAAGGCCATGGCGAATCTGGAGAGACTTGAGAATGGTCGTTATGCTGAAACATATAACTATGCTGTTGGAAATCAGGGCCTTACAGAACCTGGATCCACAATAAAACTTGCCTCTGTGATGGCCCTTCTTGAGGAGGGTGGCTTTGATGTGGACGATAGCATTGATGCCGGAGATGGGACCTATTATTTCTATGACAATGCCCGCCCGATGACCGATGTGAAGGAAGAGGGCTATGGGGTGATCTCAGGGAGGCAGGGATTTGAGAAGTCCTCAAACATCGCCATCTCAAGATTGGTTTATAATGAATTCAATAAGAAGCCGGAACGCTTTGTAAACTACCTGAATTCCTTTGGTCTCTCAGAGCCATTGGGTTTCCAGATCATCGGAGAGGCTGTACCAAAGATCAAAACACCTGAAGATCCTACCTGGAGTGGTTTGAGTCTCCCTTGGATGTCAATAGGCTATGAACTTGAAGTGGCCCCGATCCATACCCTGGCCTTTTACAATGCTGTTGCCAATGAGGGCAAAATGATCCAGCCGATAATTGTTCAGGAGGTTAAAAAGGCAGATAAGGTGATCAAAAGATACGAGTCAAAGGTTATCCGTGAAGAGATCTGCTCGGAGCAAACCCTTTCCGTGTTAAAAACTCTTTTGGAGGGAGTTGTGGAAAGAGGAACCGCCCGAAACATCAAGAATTCAAATTATAGCATAGCGGGCAAGACCGGTACAGCCCAGAAACTAAAAAATGGGAGATACACAAGGCAGTATTATACCTCCTTCGCAGGGTATTTCCCAGCTGAAGAACCGAAATACAGTTGTATTGTGGTGATCGACAACCCAAAAGGATGGAGGCAATATGCTACCGATGTGGCAGCCCCTGTATTCAAGGAGATCGCGGACAAGATCTATGCTCTGGATCTGAATATGCATGATGAAATGGAGGGAGAAAGGAATTTCAAGCCCGGCCATTTCCCATTGGTCCAGGCAGGTAACTATGAAGATCTGAACCTGATTCTGAACAGGCTGGGAGTATCTAACCATTACCAGGGTGATGAAGAAGTAAGCTGGGTTAGGGCCAGGGCCGTTAATTCAGCTATCAAATGGAGGTCCGTCGATTCGAATCCAGGCTTGGTTCCCGATGTGCGAGGGATGACGCTCAGGGACGCACTTTTCGTGCTTGAAAGGAGCGGACTTAAGGTTAGGATCTCAGGAAAAGGAAGGGTGAAAGACCAAAGCCTTAGTCCCGGGACCAAGGCCTTGAAGGGAAGTACAATCAGGATTGATCTCAAAGGAGCATGAGCATCAGTTTGAAAGACATATTGGTCAAAGTGCCCACTCTTACGATCGATGGGAATCGGGGTCTAATGATCTCAGGAGTTACCCAGGACTCCAGAAATGTAAAGGAAGGTTTCGTATATGTGGCCATAAAGGGCTTTGCAGCTGATGGTCATAGTTTTATTTCGGATGCTATTGAGGCAGGAGCGAAGGCTATTGTCTACGAGGATCAACCAGAGAACCTTCCGGAAGGACTTGCAATGATCCAGGTAAAGGATTCAAGAGAAGCGGTTGCTACTATGGCTTCCAACTTCTACGGAAATCCATCCTCAAAACTCACTATGGTAGGATTTACAGGTACAAATGGCAAGACCTCCTGTGCCACCATGGCTTTCGAGTTGTTTTCTGAGTTGGGATATCAATGTGGTTTGATCTCGACAATCAGAATATTGATCCAGGAGGAAGAGATACCCGCTAGATTGACCACCCCTGATCCTATTGAATTGAACCGTTTATTGGCGATCATGGTCGATAAAGGTTGCACCCATTGTTTCATGGAGGCCAGCTCTCATGCCTTGGATCAGAAAAGGGTATGGGGAATCGATTTCAGCGGAGCGGTGTTTACAAATATCACCCATGACCACCTTGATTACCACCCTGATTTCAAGAGTTATATAAAGGCCAAGAAGATCTTGTTCGATGGTCTTTCTGATTCCTCCTGGGCCTTGATAAATCTTGACGACAAGAACTCAAGAGTCATGGTTCAGAATACCAGGGCCGATATCAAAACCTATGGTTTGAAAAGCAGCGTCGATTTCAAGGCCAAGGTATTGAGCAACTCATTTGAAGGGCTGGAACTCCAGATCGACTATCAGAATGTGTGGATCCCATTGGTTGGCAAATTCAATGCTTATAACCTCCTGGCGGTGTATGCTGTGGGAATTTTATGCGGAGAGCAGGAAGAAGAGATCCTTAGAACCCTTTCAAACATACAGGCAGCTCCGGGAAGATTTGAATTCGTCCGAAATGGCAAAGAGGTCAAGGCCATTCTGGATTACGCTCACACCCCGGATGCACTAAAGAATGTTCTGGAAACCATTCAGGAGGTTCGAACCGGAAAAGAAACCCTGATCACCGTTTTTGGTTGTGGGGGAGATCGGGATAAGGCAAAAAGGCCTGAAATGGCCCGGATCGCATCAAAATATTCGGATAAAGTTATCCTCACCTCGGATAATCCAAGATCAGAGGATCCAGATGAGATCCTAACGGAGATCGAAGGTGGAATTCCTGTCAGTAAAAGAAAGAATTACCTGAAGCAGAGGGACCGTAAGGAGGCTATAAGGACAGCGTGCTTTATGGCTGAAAAGGGGGACATCATCCTCCTCGCGGGAAAGGGTCACGAAACTTATCAGGAGATCAAAGGCGAACGCTTTCCCTTTGATGACAAAAAAGAATTGCTCGACAACCTTCAAACAGACCCGGTTACCTGATGTTCTACTACCTGTTTGACTATATCGAAGAACATTTCCAGCTGGCGGGAGCAAGTGTATTTCAGTACATCTCCTTTCGGGCAGGCATGGCTGCGATCATTTCTCTGATCATAGCGACTGCGATCGGTAAAACCCTCATTGAAAGATTGAGGCGGTCCCAGGTAAAAGAAGAGGTCAGGGAACTGGGTCTTGAAGGTCAAACTCAAAAAGCAGGCACTCCAACAATGGGGGGGCTGATCATCATTGCTGCAATTCTTATCCCATCCCTTCTTTTTGCAAAGCTGGACAACACCTATATGTTGTTGCTTCTCCTTTCAGTTGTTTGGATGGGAACCATAGGATTTATTGATGACTACATAAAGGTCTTCAAAAAGAACAAGGAGGGGTTACATGGCAGGTTCAAAGTCTTCGGACAGGTGACCTTAGGACTCGTGGTTGCTTCTGTGATGTTTTTCAGTGAAGATGTGGTCATAAGGGAGTATCTGAACGATGCAGGTGAGCAGGTTGGCTATTTTGAATCAACAAGTTTCATGGATGTTAAGACCATGGACACCACCATTCCTTTTTTCAAGCACAATCAACTGAATTACTGCACGATCCTGGGGGTAGACATGCCCTGGGTCTGCTTCCTCTATTTCCCGATTGTCATTTTTATCATTACCGCAGTATCCAACGGAGCAAATATCTCGGATGGGTTAGACGGACTTGCTGCCGGAACCTCTGCGATTGCCGGTCTGACCCTGGCTATACTTGCGTACGTATCGGGCAATACCATTTTCGCGGATTACCTGGACATTATGTACATCCCCAACGCCGGGGAACTGGTGGTTTTCTGTGCAGCCTTTGTAGGGGCATGTATTGGATTCCTCTGGTTCAATTCCTACCCTGCTCAGGTCTTTATGGGGGATACCGGTAGCCTCATGCTTGGCGGTGTTATTGCGACCCTTGCCCTGGTTTTGAGAAAAGAGCTTTTGATCCCTGTTCTGTGCGGGATCTTTTTGATCGAAAACCTGTCGGTGATCATTCAGGTGGCCTGGTTCAAATACACGAAACGAAAATATGGTGAGGGGAGAAGGGTCTTTCTGATGTCCCCCCTGCATCACCATTATCAGAAGAAAAATATTCATGAATCCAAGATCGTTGCGCGCTTTTGGATCACGGGTATCTTGTTGGCAATCATGACGTTGGCAACTTTAAAACTTAGGTAAGTGAGTAAAAGGGTAAGTATTTTAGGTGTAGGCGAAAGCGGAACGGGCGCAGCCCTGTTGGCCAAAAGCAAAGGCCTGGAGGTTTTGGCTTCCGATGCTGGAGAGATCGCTTCCGGATTCAAAAGTGAACTGGAAACGCACGGCATTGCCTTTGAAGAGGGCGGACATTCTTTGGATAAAATATTGAATTCAAAGGTGGTCGTCGTCAGCCCGGGGGTCCCCGATTCCGCTTTTATTGTTTCCAAGGTCAGGCAGGCTGGGATTCCGCTTATGTCGGAAATTGAGTTTGCCTCCAGATTTTGCCGAGGAAGGATTTTTGGTATTACAGGCACCAATGGAAAGACCACAACCACCCTTTTAGCACATCATATATTGAAGCAAGGAGGTAAAAGCGTAACCTTAGCCGGAAATGTTGGAACCTCGTTCGCAAGGACCCTGACCAAGGATCCCACAGATTTCTATGTTGTTGAGCTGAGCAGTTTCCAGCTGGACCATGTCCATAGGTTCAAACCAGAGCTCGGAACTATTCTGAACATTACTCCTGACCACCTGAATAGGTATGAGGGGAGTTTTATCAAGTATTCTCAGGCCAAAATGAAGATCACCCAGAACATGGATGAGGAGAGCTACCTTATCATTAATGGGGAGGACGAGGGGGTTCAGGACCAGATCGGGGAGATCCCTGAAGGCATAAATCTTTACAGGATTAGTTCGACCATCCCGGTTTCCGAAGGGTCATTTATTCAGGGCAATACCATCAATTTTCAGCCATGGGATCTGACCCTTGATTACTCAAAATCCAGCCTTTTTGGTAATCACAACAAGATCAACCTTTCGGCTGCAGTGATCATGGCTCTCCATTGTGATGTGGATTCTGTAGCAATTGAGAAGGCTATAAAGACATTTAAGAATGCGCCTCACAGATTAGAGAAGGTATTGGAGCATAATGATTCTGTTTTTATAAACGATTCAAAGGCTACCAATGTAGACTCAACCTTTTTCGCATTGGAGGGGATCGAGGAAAGGATCGTTTGGATTGCTGGAGGGCTCGATAAGGGCAACGACTACGTACCACTGCTCCCTTTTACCGATAAGATAGACTCCTTACTTCTCCTTGGTGAGGAAAACGAAAAATTCAAGAAGGTCTTCAATGGAAAGATCAAAAACATGAAGTCTTTCGGGAGCATGGAAGCTGTAGTTGAGGAAGCGGTAAAAAGCTCAGGTAAAGGCAAGACCGTCCTTTTTTCACCTTGCTGTGCAAGTTTTGATATGTTCCGCGATTATGAAGACCGGGGAGATCAATTCAAAAAGGCTTTAAAAAAAATCACAGGTAAGAAGTGAACCCGGAAATAAAAATATGGCTTCATGATAATCTAAAAGGTGATCGGTTCATCTGGATAATAGCCGGGGTACTTTCGATCTTCAGCATACTGGCGGTATATAGTGCCACCGGGTCCC
>JANQSY010000093.1 GCA_028279065.1 Cytophagales bacterium | reverse complement strand
TCCAGGCCTTCAAGGACTTATCCGATAAATGCCTAAATGGATCGCCCGCGGTTTCTGCTAACCCCCCGCAACCACAGACCCAGGAGCAGTACCACCTTTTTCCAAAAAAGTAGGTCATAACTGGAACACCAACTATGATCAGGGCTATTCCCCAGACCAACATGAATACCCCCAGACCGCCACTTTGGATCAAAGCAGACAGATTGCTTTCAAAAAAGAAATCATAATCCAATGGCCAGATATTCTTAAAGTCATAATACGGTCTATTAAGACCAACAAGGATCTCGGGGATCAAAAAGGCGAAGGCCAGTTGGAAGAAGGACACGGAAATGGTCCTCCATTTTTGGTATTCTGTGTGGCGGTATTTGTACCACATTCTTAAGGCCATGACCAGGATCACCAGGGTGTAGATCAAGCCGTAGAGAAAGAAGGGTCCGGCCGGCTGGGATTTGATCAGTTGGCTCACAGGTTCCGAAAGCCTGACGAATGGGACCATGTATTCCTGAAAGAAATACAGGACTATATAAAACCCAATAAGGTAAACCCCAAGAAGTAGCGCTGCGATGCCCCTATTGGAAATGCCTTTTGACATGACAGAATCGTTCTGGGAACTGACAGGTTTTTTGCGGCCTGAGTAAAAGATCAATATGCCCCCAACTGAACAAAGGAAAAAGGTTATCCCAAACCAAGTCCAGGGCGCCTTATCTGGAGGGGAAGAATAAGAGCTGTTCAATAGCTCATAAGTGGCATCTTTGATCCAATAACCCTGAAAACCGAGCTGGTCAATGATCCCATATTTTGCAATGTTTTCCCTGACAATACTCAGATCTTTTTTGATCGGGGACAATGTCTCACCTTCATAAGGTTCTTTTCTATCATATTCCCTCCCATCCAGCCAGGAGCCATATTCAAGGAAAAGGGAGACCCTGATACTGTCCAAGGGAGACCCCCAGTCAGAACCCGAGTGAAGCCGATTCAGATCGATCTTATATCCTGATTCGGTTTCCCAGGATCTTTCAAGGTCTATGATTTGGGATTCGGTGATCAGATAATCTTCTATCAAAGCTTGGTTGGCCTTTTCGAACCCTCGAACAATGTCTCTGTCTATTCCAAAGGGAAGGGTTTCTGGGCCAGGGCTGAAATTCATTCCGGCTCCCTCCAAGGCCGCCATTTTTTCAGGAGTCATTCCGTTCAGGTTTTCGAAATGGGCCCTGGACAGGTCATAGTTCCCCAAGAAATATGAGGCGTTGAATGCCAGAAGGCCAACAATCACAAATACCCATCCTATATTTTTCAAAGCCTTATTTGGATCCATTAACCGATAATTTTTTCAGTCATTTCTGATATGGGCAAAGGGGAGTTAGGGAATGCCTCATTGTAGGCCCGGATGGCATCTGACCGGATCCCCTTAGAGAATTCAGGTTGAAAGTCTGATCTGCCGAGGCCCAATATAGCTTCTGAAAGCTGTACTCTATCCCTTAACCATTTATCCCACATATCGTGTCTTTGACGGACTCCAAAGAAATTGACACCTATAACATTTTGGTTTTCGGATGAATACACAAGATGCACAAGATACTTATCCTCACCCCCGAAAATCAGATCCGAAGTCCCGCCCTGAGGCTCGGCGCTCACTGAACCATAGGTTTGGTACTCCAGGTCGAAGAACTTCGCAGAGTTGAACCACGGCCCGGGATTGTACTCCAGATCCGCACCTAGAATATTCAAGCCGGCCAGCTCTCCTTGTTGTCTTCCTGTGTACCAGACCTGCTCTATTTTTGACCTTCCTACAGGAGGCTCATTAAATTCTGCGCAATCTCCTGCGGCATAAACGTGCTTTTGGGATGTCTCAAGCTTAGAATTAATTAAAACCCCCCGATTCATATTTAGTTCGGATCCCATTAAAAAGGAAATATTCGGACTTACACCCGCCGTGATGCCTACAAATTGACATTCTATATCCTTCCCGGCCTTTGTTTTTATTCCTTTTACCTTGTTATTGCCATTTGGAATAATTTCCATTAACTCATCATTCAAAATGAGTTCGATGCCATGGCTTTGGATATGGTTCTGAACGAAATCAGAGTCGGCCCTTGGAAGAACGTTTCTCCAAAACCCATCTTCACGGATCAGCATTTTCACAGAAATCCCCCTCGAGTGTAGCATTTCGGCCAGCTCTATTCCAATCAAACCCCCGCCGATTATTACAGCTGAGTTGGCATCCTTTGAAATTTCCTCGATCCTTTGAAGGTCCTGGTAACTGTACATTCCGCTTACACCTTCCAAATCCTGTCCTGGCCAATTGAAAAAGTTGGGCTTTGCCCCTGTAGCAATCAATAGCTTGTCATATCCCACTTGCTCTCCGGCATCTGTTTTTAATTGTTGATTCTCAAAATCGATGTTCTCAATGTGAGCTTCCTTGAGTTCTATCCGGTTCTTTTTCCAAAAGCCATCTTCATAGGGCTTAGTGTCTTCGAACTTCATGTGCCCCATGAAGATGTACATCAAGGCGGTCCGGGACCAAAAGTGCTTGGTCTCCGAAGAGATCACTGTGATTTTTGCATCACTGTTTTTTCTCAGGGTCCTGGCACAGGAAATGCCGGTTATGCCGTTGCCGATAATGACTATGTTCATTTTTTACCCTTCATCCCAATCCTAGGATTATAATTGGGAAGCTATTGTCGATTTATGGACAAAATATGTTTCATTTGTCCATCTATTTTTGATTTATAATCCGCTCGTTTATGGAGCTTGTAAATAAATGTCTTCGACAGCTTGAAGACCTCAAGGGGTTTTTGAACTGCCTGAACCAAGAACAATATAAGAACAGTCTTCCGAATCTGAGCAATGCCAGCCTCGGCCAACATACCAGGCATATTCTTGAGTTCTATTCATGCCTACTCAAGGCGGAAAAGAATAATCCAAGGATCTGTTATGATAACAGAGAGAGGAATACCATTCTGGAAACAGATAAGGAAAAGGCCGGATCAGAAATGGGATCCATACAGGCAGCGCTAAGGAATAGGGGGGAGGATTTTGACCTTGTCCAGGAAGCCTATGGGCCCGATGATGAAAAACAAGAAATCAGATCAACCTTTAAAAGAGAGCTCTGGTATGTTTATGAGCACGCCACACATCATATGGCTATTCTAAAGATCGGAGCCCTACTAATGGGGATCACTGAGATTCCTGATCATTTTGGAGTTGCGGACTCAACTATCGCCTACCGTAATTCTCAACCCCTGAATTAAAAGGGGTATTTGTTCTCCTTAATTACCCTTTCAGAGATCCTCCTTCTTGCTCCGATCAGATCAAATGGTTGGGCTTTCGTGAACCGTTTAACCCCCAGCAGCATCATTCTCTGCATATCACCATCGGCAAAAGAATTGATCACCTCTCTGCCGGCTTTGTGGATTATTCCCATGGCATCATGAATATAAACCCTTGCAAGATCCAATTCTACCTCCGCTTCTTCTCCCTTCTTTTCATAGGCTTTTTCGGCTCGCAAAAGCGCTGATTCTGCTTCATAGATCTGGATTACCATATCGGCCAGATTCATAAGGATCTCCTGTTCATCAGCCAGCTTCTCCATGAATTTTTGAGCAGCAGCACCCGCACACATCAACCCGGCTTTTTTGGCATCGGAGATATACTTCTTTTCCTGGGCAAGAAACTCTTCTTCCCCGTTTGAAAAATCCGGGATCTCCATTAATTCTTTCTGAACGTTGGCTGCCGGAGTCATGAGATCCAGTTCGCCCTTCATCGCCTTTTTTAAGAACATGTCCAGGATAAGAAGCCGGTTTATTTCATTCGTGCCCTCAAAGATCCGGTTGATGCGGGCATCCCGATATGCCCGATCCATGGGGTAGTCTGAAGAGAATCCGTAACCACCAAAGGTTTGTACACCCTCATCAACCACATAATCCAGGGTTTCGGAACCCGAAACCTTCAGGATGGCACACTCTATGGCGAATTCCTCTGCAGCGCCCAGGAGGGCCTCGGAAAATGTCTTTCCTTCAGAAAGGAGTTGATTTTCCATATTCTCAATATCCTGACCCGCTCTATATAGGGCTGCCTCCGTGGCATAGATCCTGACCGCCTGCTGGGCGATCTTATGCCGGATAGCACCAAATTCGGAAATCGACTTACCGAACTGCTTCCTTTCGTTGGCATACTTGACTGTTAGGTCTGTGGCGGATTTGCTTCCCCCAACTACAGCCGCCGCCAGTTTAATCCGGCCAATGTTGAGGATGTTGAAAGCGATCACATGACCTCTTCCAATCTCGCCTAGAACGTTTTCTACCGGGACCTTGCAATCCTCCAGGAATACCTGTCGGGTAGATGAGCCCTTAATGCCCATTTTATGCTCTTCGTTTCCAAGGGATAAACCTTCAGCCCCTTTCTCTACGATAAAAGCGGTGAAATCCTTTCCATCTACTTTGGCAAAAACGATGAACAAGTCCGCAAACCCAGCATTTGTGATCCACATCTTTTGTCCGTTCAGGATGTAATGTTTTTTGTCCGGACTTAATTCCGCCTTGGTCTTTGCCGCAAGTGCATCAGATCCGGAACCGGGTTCTGTAAGGGCATAGGAGCCTTTGAATTCAGCAGAGGCAAGTTTGGGCAGAAATTTCTTTTTCTGCTCCTCCGTTCCAAAATATAGGATCGGAAGGGTGCCGATCCCCGTGTGGGCAGCGAGAGCGACAGCAAACGAATGACCCTGACCTGTGCGTTCAGCGATCAACAGGGAGGTGTTAAAATCCTTTCCGAAACCGGAATATTCTTCAGGGATTGAGGTGGCCATCAAGCCCAGCTCTCCGGCTTTATTCATCAGATCCACCATAAGGCCCTCCTCTAGAGCATCTATCCTTTCAAGATTGGGGAGAACCTCGGTTTGAAGGAACTCATCGCACATATCCCTGATCATTTTTTGCTCCTCGGTCCACTCATCAGGAGTGAATACCTCACTGGAATTGGTTTCGCGGATAAGGAATTCCCCTCCTTTAATTGCTGTTGATTTTTCAGTTGTTTCCATGACTATAATTTTTCGAATACTCCAGCCACTCCTTGGCCACCCCCCACACATGCTGTCACCAGTCCATATTTTTTGTTTTGTTTTTCCAGCTCATGTAATATGCTTAGGGATAGCCGGGCACCGGTACACCCAAGTGGATGACCCAGGGCAATTGCCCCGCCATTTACATTTAATTTGGACTCGTCTATTCCCAATTCACGAACTACCGCGATTGATTGCGCAGCAAAGGCTTCATTCAGTTCGATTAGGTCTATTTCGTCCAGGGATTTGCCAGCTTTTTCCAATGCTTTTGGAACTGCTTTGACCGGGCCTATGCCCATGATCCTTGGCTCAACCCCCGCTATAGAATATGAAACCATCCTGCCCTTGGGGGAGACATTATATTTTTTCATCATCTTCTCGCTCATAAGGATCACAAATGCTGCTCCGTCCGAGGTTTGAGATGCGTTTCCTGCTGTAACACTTCCCCCGGCTGCGAAGGCGGGCTTCAGTTTTGAAAGAGCGCCCATATTGGTTCCCTTTCTTGGGCCCTCATCTGTGTCGATGACAAACTCCTTGGTTGTTCTCTTTCCTTTTTCGTTTACGAAGGTTTCTTTTACTGTATAAGGGACAATCTCTTCGGCGAATCTCCCTGAATCAATCGCCGCCAGGGCTTTTTCATGGCTGCCAAGGGAAAAGGCATCCTGATCCTCCCTGGAAATTTTGAACTGTTCCGCTACCTGCTCTGCGGTTAAGCCCATAGAGGTGTAATAGGTAGGCGTATTTGTTGCGATCTCATAGTTTAGGGCAGTCTTGAAACCCATTACTGGAACAAGCGACATGGATTCAGTGCCGCCGGCTATTATGCAATCAGCCATTCCTGCGTGGATACGTTGGGCAGCAATTGCGATGGCCTCGAGCCCGCTTCCACAATAGCGGTTCACGGTCACTCCAGGAACTTCCAGGGGGAGTGATAACAAAGCAATCATTCTGCCCATTTGCATCCCTTGCTCCGCTTCCGGAACCGCGTTTCCAACGATAAGGTCATCCACGCCCATCGGATCAAACCCTTCGATGCGGCCGGTGATCTCCTTAATGATATGTGCCGCAAGATCATCAGGGCGAGTAAACCTAAAACCACCTCTCGTGGCCTTTCCAATTGCTGTTCTTGCACCTTCAATTATGTATGCATCCATGATTAATTCCTTATTGGTCTTCCGGTTTTCAAAACCGCTTGTATTCTTTCCAGGGTTTTCTTCTCCCCTGTTAAAGAGACAAATGCCTCTCGCTCCAGGTTCAATAAATAATCCTCATCAACATTCATTGGGTAGGAAAGGTCGCCTCCTGCCATCACGAAAGCAAGCTTTCTGGCAACCTTGGCATCATGTTCTGAAATGTACTTTGCCATTAGCATCCCGTTGATGCCCGCCTCGAAGAGCGCTATTGCCTCTTTGCCTAATACCCGGATATCTTTTCTTTTGGTTGGAGGGACATATCCACTTTCAAGCATTCCCATTACAAGGTTCTTGGCATCGAAGATCTGCCTGTTTTTGTTGATCGACACCCTGTCCTTGTCCTGGAGGATACGCATATCGTAGGCCTCATATGCTGAAGTGGCAACTTTTGCCATGGCTATATCCATAAAGGCGTTTTGCAGATTGTTAAGTTCAGCATCCCCCGGCTCAAAGCTGTCCGACACCCTTAAAACCATTTCCTTGGTGCCGCAACCGCCTGGAATTACACCCACTCCCAGCTCCACCAGGCCGATATAGGTCTCAGCTGCTGCCTGGACCTTGTCGGCATGCATGGTCATTTCACAACCCCCTCCGAGGGTAAGACCATGGGGAGCAACCACAACTGGGGCCGAGCTGTATCTTACTCTCATTATGGTCTGTTGAAACTGTCTGACCATGAAATCGATCTCATCAAATTCCTGCTCAATTGCGAACATGAAGATCAATCCCAGGTTTGCACCAGCGGAGAAATTTGCTCCCTGATTTCCGATCACAAGACCTTCGTATTCGGTTTCTGCCAAGTCGATGGCCTTATGTATTCCCTGGATAACCTCTGAGCCCATGGTGTTCATTTTTGTGTGGAACCCCACATTCAGCACCCCATCACCCAGGTCAAAGATTGAGGCGCCACTGTTAGACCAGATCTTTTTTGACTCCCTCAGGTTTTCAAGAATAATGAAGTCATCCTGCCCTGGAATTGGCAGATAAGATTTGGACTCAATGTTGTAGTATTGTTTTTTCCCATCCTTTACCTGGTAGAAACGCTCATTTCCTCCTTTCACCATTTCTTCTATCCATGGGGCGGGCTCCAGACCCATTTCCTTCATCCCTTCCAATCCCTTTTTAAGACCAAATGCATCCCATGTCTCAAACGGTCCTAATTCCCAGGCAAATCCTGCGCAAACTGCCTGATCTATTTGGAACAGATGATCTGATATCTCCGGGATCCTCATTGAAGCATATGCGAACAATGGAAAGAAGGATCTCCGCATGAATTCCCCAACACCATCCTTTCTATTTAGCAGGTGTGCCATCTTCTTTTCCAGCCCCGAGATCTGTTTGAGCTCTTCAAGAGCGGCAAACTTTACCTTCTCTTTCTCCTTGTACTCCAGGCTTTCTAGATCCAGGGTTAGGATCACGGATTTGCCCTTGTCATCTTTGACCTTCTTGTAAAACCCCTGTTTGGTTTTATCTCCCAACCAATTCTTTTTCTCAAGCTCGCGAACCATCTCCGGTAGTTTGAATGTGTCTCTGGATTCGTCATCCTTTAGGGCGGCATGCAGATTGTCAGCAACCTTGATAAGCGTATCCAATCCCACCACATCTGAAGTTCTGAAGGTTGCAGATTTTGGTCGACCAATTGTGGGGCCGGTCAGTCTGTCCACCTGATCAATGCCATATTTCATGGCATCCATGGCCTCTATGATCTTAAGAATTGAAAAGATGCCTATCCTGTTGGCGATGAAGGCTGGGCTGTCCTTGCAGAGAACAGTGGTTTTACCAAGAAATTTTTCTCCATAGGCCATCAGGAAATCCAGAACCTCCGGGTCCGTTGAAGGACCGGGTATGATCTCCAATAAGGGTAAATACCTGGGCGGATTGAAAAAATGGGTTCCGGCAAAGTTCTTTTTGAAATCCTCGTTCCTATCCTGTTCCAGGAGCTTGATCGGGATGCCACTGGTATTGGTGGTGATTAGGCTTCTGGGCTTTCTGAGTTTTTCGACTTTTTCGTAGAGCCCCTTTTTGATCTCAAGGTTTTCAACCACTGCCTCCAAAACCCAATCATAATCCTTGATCCTCTCAAGGTCGTCATCAAAATTTCCGGTGCTGATCCTATCTGAAAAGGATTTGTGGTAAATCGGGGAGGGGTTGGACTTTGTTGCTGCCCTCAGGGCATTGTTCACAATGCGGTTTTTCACCCTTGGATCGTCCAATTGAAGCCCCTTTTTCTCTTCTTCTTCGTTAAGTTCCCTTGGAGTGATGTCCAACAATAGAACTTCCAGACCTACCCCCGCAAAGTGGCATGCGATCCTGGAGCCCATAACCCCCGAGCCTAGAATGGCGATGTTTTTGATCTTTCTTTTCATGGATTATGCCTTTTCAAAAACCCTTTCTCTCTCTATAAGATTTGTAATGTTGTTGATCACCTCAAAAAAGCTTTGAAGCTGTTTCTCTGAAACAGAGCTTCTGACCAATTCGTTGAATCGGCGTATCGTTCTTTTCGAAACAGCCCTTTTTTCCTCACCCTTTGGTGTAAGAAAAATCCTTTGTACCCGGCCATCCTTGGGGTCTGGTTTTTTGATGATCAACCCTTTGTCTTCCATGTTCCTGAGCATCCTGGACAGTGAATGAACTTCCATTCCCATCATCGGGCCGATCTTGGTTGCGGGACTGCCGTTCTTCTTATCGATATTGATCAGTACGTACCCAATTGCTGTGGAAATGTCATGCTTGGCAGCTTCGGAGTTATACATTCGAAAGATGGCATGCCAAGCGGCCTTAATATTGAAATCTACTGTCTCTTCAGGTTTCATCGGATATCTAAGTTAGCCCAATTTATTATGCAAGCCTAATAAATCTAGAAATTTTTTTATCTGTTCCTCTTAGGCCTTCTTCTGAAGTTTTTGTTCCGATTTCGGTTGAAGTTTTTCGGCTTTCTTTGCTGCCATTGTATGCCGTATTCGCGGAGCTCTTTAGGAAGATCCTTGAATTCTGTTTTTTTCTTGTTAAGTCTTTCAAGCTTAACAATGTTCTTCTGCTCTTCGATATTGACAAAGGTGATGGCCTTCCCCTTTCTTTCCGCCCTTGCGGTTCGACCAGCACGGTGAATGTAGTCCTCAGGGTCCTGAGGTACATCGTAATTCAAAACATGACTTATCCCCTCAATATCAATTCCCCTTGAAACCACGTTTGTGGCCACCAGGATCCTTATCTTCTTATTCTTGAACTCCTGTAGTGTTTTTTCTCTTTCTACCTGTTCCTTACCGGAATGAAGTGTTGTTGCTTTTATTCCACGTTTTCTCAGGTTTCGGGTTATCTGATCGGCTGAGTCCTTTCTACCGGTGAATATGATCATACTCTCCACATCTTCCTTCTTGGTAAGTAGGTACTCCAGAAGTTTGATCTTCCCCCCATCTCCAACCAGGTAGAAATCCTCGGATATTCCTCCTGCCAATTTGGAAACCGCGATGTTAACCTCTACAGGTTCGTTTAGGATCCTCTTTGCAAGTTCTCTGATCTTGGGCGGCATCGTGGCAGAAAACATCATGGTTTGCTTTTTCCTTGGAAGCTGCTTTTCAATAAAGGTGATGTCGTCGATGAATCCCATTTCCAACATCTTATCCGCCTCGTCCAGGACGAAATGGTTTATGGAATCAAAGTTTGCCCTCCCAAGCTTCATCAGCATGATCAGTCTTCCAGGGGTGGCAATTATGATCTCACTTTTATTATCCAAGGCCTTCTTCTGGGCCGAAAAGTTTTCTGAATCACTACCCCCATATATTGGAAAAGAACTGATGCCCGTAAAATATCCAAGACCGACCACCTGCTGATCTATCTGTACTGCCAACTCCCTGGTGGGGACTATGATCAGACATGAGTGTCCGGTTCTCTTGGTCTCTAGGATGTGCTGGAACAAGGGTAGGAGGTAAGCGGCGGTTTTACCTGTTCCGGTTTGAGCACAGGCAATGATATTTTTTCCATCCAGGGCTGGAGGAATGGTGCCCGCCTGGACCGGAGTCATCTTTTCAAAGCCCAGGGATTCGATCCCTTCAATTATAGAAGGATCCAATTTCAGATCTCCAAATAACTCACTCATAGCTGAAGGGTATCCGGATCAGGGTCTGATCCCAAAACAAGTTCAAGGTATATTTATTCAAGTCGTCCGAAGATAGAATTGTTATCGTAAACATCTCCACAAGCTCATTCATAGATTCCTGGGCGATCTTCAATGAAAGAACATCAAGCTCACGATCGGCTGGGTCATATCCCCATTCTCCCAATTCCGAGTTGAAAACGATCTCCCAGGTTTGTTTTCCGGGAATAGCATACAGCCGGTATCTTCCGGCCTCGATCCTTTGCCCTGCAAAGCTTACAGGCTTATTGAATTCGATCTCTGTTGCCTGATTTGCCCCCAGGCGCCAATATTTGCCCCAAGGTTGAAGCGCCCCTTCGGATTCCTCACCAAAGATCAAGCGTCCATTCTTTGACGGCCTGCAATAAGTGACGGAAATTGACAATTCACCGTCATTAAGTGAAACGGTTTCCTGAGGGCTGGCCAGTCGTGTCAAATAAAAAAAATACAAAGCCCCATAGCCCACGACCAATACCGCTGCGATACCCAGAAGGATTAAGACTTTTTTCATTTGATTCTTATTGCTTGATTTGAATTATGCTGGCAAAGGAAGCAATCTTCCATAAATACGAAGCTTGCGGAAATGATTATTTGGTAATTCCCGCAAAGCAAACCTGGTTTGACGCAACCCCAGATCTGATCAAAAAGATCTGCTCTGAGCAAAGGGGAGTTGGTTCCGACGGAATTCTTCTTCACCAAGAGGATGGATCTGACGATCCAGGGGTTCGGGTATTCAACCCGGATGGGGGAGAAGCAGAAAGAAGTGGAAATGGGGTTCGGATATTTGCCCGGTATTTGTTGGACCATGGGCTTTGGGACGGTCAGGAAGCTTTGGTTAAAACCCAAGGCGGGGATTGCCTGATCAGAGATGAAAAGGACGGAAGTCTTTCTGTGAAAATGGGTAAGGCGAGTTTTGAGCCCTCAGACATTCCCTTGAATGATCTTGAGCCATGGGTTCAGAAGAGTTTTGAAGTAAACGGCGAAACCTTTTCGGCAATATGCCTTTCTGTGGGAAATCCTCATTGTGTTTTGCATCTTGATCAACTGCCTTCTGATGAGTTTGTCAAAAAACACGGGCCAGTGATCGAGAACTACCCATCCTTTCCAAACCGAATCAACGTCCAGTTTGCAAGGGTGGTGGACAGGAAAAATATTGAAATGAAGATATGGGAAAGGGGAGCGGGACTCACGCTTTCATCTGGCTCTAGCTCTTCAGCTGCAGCATTTGCCTTTTATTCACTTGATCTTGTCGATCAGGAAGTGAATGTGAACATGGAAGGGGGCAGCATCAAGATCTCCATCCTGGAGGATGAGATCTGGTTAAGAGGGCCGGTAAACCATATATTCACCGGGACCCTCTCCTCAGAATTCTTATTGCACTGAAATAGTGATGGTTGCGCTCATGGGTTCACCATAGCTTTGATGAAGCCCATCTGCAAATTGGAGTGTTAGACTATATTCTCCAGGCTCCAGTTCCAGAGTGGTTTGTGTACTACCATCTCCAAAGTGAATATTGTTCTCATCCATTGGAACCACCTCTCCTGTGGGGTATGCGGCCCTATTGATCAAAATATGATGGTGCCCCTTGCTTTTGGCAAGGGCTCCAGCGGGTTCTACTTCCATCCCTTCAACGCCCATTTCCACCACAAAGGGAGAATTCACCACATCACCATCATTCAGGTTTACAAAGAAGACCCTCATATCCTCAGTGATCTCCTGCCCTGCCCCATATAGTTCATCCTCGCCGCTCTCTTCGCTGACATCAGATTCCTGTACTTCCTCGATCTCCACCATTTCCTCAGATTCAGAGGATTCCTGGCCTCCGCATGCTACCATGAAAAGTAGGACAAGGAGGACTGCAAAATTTGAAAGTTTTTTCATCGTTCAGTTTTTTGAGAATTTAAATTTATAGAGTATTAAGTTCATTATGAATTAAAAACACAAAGACATGAGAAGCTTGTTTTCCATTTTCATACTTTTTTTTCCATTGCTTGGATTTTCACAGAAGACAATAAATGTAATGGGTACATCCGAGATGCAGGTCAGCCCAACAATATTTAAATTTTCTATAGTTCTGGCTGAATATGAAGGGGGGAAGAACGCTAAAACCTTAAAGGAACTTGAAAAAGAACTTTTAAAATCCCTGAATAAAAATGACATCCCCTTGGAAAACCTTAAAATGACATCCTTTCGTGGGGCCTCATATTTATCTTATAGGAAAAGGGATCAAGGTTTTAGAGCCTCGAAAAATTACCTACTTACAATCAATGATCCTGGAAAATTGGAATCGATTTTTGAGCCTATTGACCCTAAAGGGATTTATAATGTGACTCTAATCGAGTCCACAAGGGATGATTTGCTAGAACTTAAAAAGGAAAACAGGATAAAAGCACTCCAGGCCTCTCTTGAAAAAGCCACATATTTATTGGAATCAATTGGAAAAAGGCCAGGTGAAGTAATCCAAATTTCAGAAGAACCTCTTCCAATGATTGCCCGGCAACCGATAAGGAATCTAAACACGAGAGAATCAGTTCCGGCTGGCGGGGTTGGAGGCTCAAGCTCCGATTTTGTTTTGGTTGATTATGATCCCATAGAATTTAAAAAGATCAAGATCCTGAACCGCATTTATGCGGTCTATGAGATCGAGGACAAGCCTTAAAACTTGATCCCTATTATACATATGTCATCTACCTGCTCATATCCCTTCATCCATTGCTCAAGTGCATCGGCCAGATTGTCTTGTTGGGCCTGAATGTTTAATGAGGAGTTATTCAATAAAAGCTCCTTTAGCCTTTTGATCATGAATTTCTTACCTGAAGGCCCTCCAAATTGATCAGGTATCCCATCGGTAAAAAGGTATAAGCTGCTCCCCTTGGTTGCCGGAACCTGATGGGTTTTAAAATTCCTCTCTCCCTCTTCAGAATGGCCTCCAATTGGAAATTTGTCACCCTTAATTGTTTCCAGCTTTTCTTCGGACACAAAAAGCAAAGAATTCTTGGCTCCTGAAAAAAGGAAATCACTTCCATTCTTCTTGCAAGAAAGCACCACAACATCCATCCCATCCCTTACTTCTGTTTTATCCTGTTTCAAGGCCTTGTTTACCCCCGAATGAAGGGCGTTGAGAATTTTTCCCGGGTCAGATTCCCCCTCCTGACTAATGATCCTATTTAATAGCTCCATTCCAATCATACTCATAAAGGCCCCCGGCACACCATGGCCAGTACAATCGGCAACAACCAGTACCTTATGGGTTTCGGTTTCACCAACCCAGAAAAAGTCCCCGCTAACTATATCCCTGGGCTTGTACAGCACGAAATTCTCGGGAAAAAGATCTTTTAGTTTTTCAGAGGAGGGCAACATGGCCTTTTGGATGCGTTCAGCATAATTGATCGAGTCGGTGATCTGTCTGTTCTTCTCTCCTATCACCCGATTTTGTTCCTCCAACTGATCCCTTTGAGCCATGATCTCTTCATTTTGAGCGTTGAGCTCTTCGTTTTTCTCACTGATCTCCAGGTTGGCTTTTTTCTTGATCCTGAAGCTCCTGTAAAACGCCGCCGCAGCAAAGATCAACAGCACCGCCACCACAGAAAGGAGGTTTCTGAGCAGTTTTCCTTGCTGGATCTCGAGCTCCTTCTTATCGACCAGGGCAGCCTGAAGCTGATTCTCCTGATTCAGGCTGTTGATCCTCATATCCTTCTCTTCGGTTTCGTATTTGACCTGTAGCTCATGCAGCGCCTTCATCAGGTTATGGGACTGGATTGAATCTATTCCATCCGCGAACAACTCTGCATTCTCAAAAGCTTCCTTGTACCGACCCAGTTTTGACAAAAGGATGGACTTGTTTCGGTGAAGCTTAGCCAGTCTTTGGTAATCCTCAAGCTCAAGTGCTATCCCGATCCCTGTATTTGCAAACTCCAAGCCTTCCTGGTACAAGCCCAATTTCTGATAAAGAGAGGTAAGGTTGATAAGAGCAGTCAACTGACCAGCTTTGTCCTCTGTTTCTTTAAAATAGGAAAGGGCCTTTAGTCCATAGTATTTTGCAGAATCGTAGATCCCGGCCAATTCATATTGAACCTCCAGGTTGGTAAGAGCCTTGGACATTATGGAAACATCTCCCGTCTTTTTTGAAATTGAAAGTGCTCTTAAGGTGTAATGCCGCGCAGAGTCCGGAATTCCGGTGTCCTGAAATATCCCTCCCATGTTGAGGTAGGCTGTGGCAAGATTGTAGGTGTTTTTTTCTTTTTCCCAAACCTTTAAAGCCCTCCGCAAGTAATCCTCAGCGCTATTGTAGTTTTCAAGGGCCCAGGTGACTATCGCTATGTTATTATAGGTTGAAGCAAGAGATCTTTCATCTCCCAGAGAATCCTCGATCTCAAGGGCCATGTAATAGTAATCGAGAGCCTTTTCATAGACCCCCATTTGCTGATAGTAGTTTCCCAGGTTTCCAAGTGAAAGGGACTGTGCCTCAACATCTTCCAATTCCGTAAAAACTTCCAGGCTCTTGACGGTGTACGAATAGCTGGAGTCGGTCTCGCCAATGAAAGAGAACACATTGCCCATGTTCAGGTAAAGAGACCCGATCTTATCCTGATTGTTGATCTCCTTAAAGATCTTTAAGGAGGATCGGTAATACATCATCGCCGTATCGGGAATTCCGACCATATAATAGATCGTCCCTAAACGATTTTGGGCATTTCCGATCCCGAACTTATAGCCTACCTCTTTTGAGATTGACTCTGCTTCAACAAAGAAATCGTAAGCACGGCCAAGGTCCTGGTATATGATATCCCATCCAATCTTGCACAGGCTGTCGGCCTTCGCTTTAGGATTTGAAACAGACTTGATGAGAATGTCAAGAGAGTCCATATCCTGTGAGACCAACGGAAGTGAGAATAGAAAAAATACGAAGGCGAATAAGTTCTTCATAGCCTTCCAAATTAATCAAAGCTTATCCCAACAAAAAGCCCCGCAATAGCGGGGCTTTGAATTATTTCTTTTCCTTGATCTTGGCGGACTTTCCTGCCCGGCCTCTCAGGTAGTAGATCCTGGCTCGGCGGACCTTGCCTTTTTGAAGAACCTCTATTTTATCTATTGAAGGGGAATGAATTGGTATGATCCTCTCAACGCCTATTCCTCCGGAAAGCTTTCTTACGGTAAAGGTCTCGCCATTGGTTCCGCGATTTTTCCTTTGGATAACCGCACCCTTGAACTGCTGGATCCTTTCCTTGTTTCCTTCCCTGATCTTTAGGTGCACATTGATAGTATCACCTGCTTCAAAATCAGGGAGGTTTGCGGTATTTTCATTTACCGCCTCTTCCACATATTTGATCAACTCACTCATCGTTCTCAAAAATTGAGGTGCAAAAATAAAAAATAAAGCAATTCAAAAACCCCGGTGGGAATTATAAATTTTTTGGCCTCCTTTTCCGGGTTCGCTCGATTGCCTGCTCTTCTTTCCATTCCTCAATCTTCTTTTGATGCCCTGATAAAAGAATTTCAGGCACCTTTAAACCCTTGTATTCAGCAGGCCTCGTATATACCGGTGCTGAAACCAGATCATCCTGGAATGAATCCGTGAGAGCTGAGCTCTCATCTCCCAGAACTCCTGGCATAAGCCTTACGATTGAATCCACCAAAACCGCTGCTGCAAGTTCTCCACCCGAAAGCACAAAATCCCCTATACTGATCTCCCTGTCCACAAGGTGTTCCCGCACGCGCTCATCTATTCCCTTATAATGACCAGCGATCAATATCAGATCCCTTTGGTCTGAAACAAATCCATTTGCCATTGATTGGTCCAAAAGCTCTCCATCCGGGCTCAAGTAGATCACATCCATAGGACCTTCTTCTTCCTTGATCTTCTGAATGCAGTTGTCGATGGGTTCTATCCGAAGAACCATTCCTGCTCCTCCACCAAACGGATAATCATCAACCTGCCCATGTTTGTTAATGGCATAGTCCCTTAGGTCATGGACCTGTATCTGGACAAGTCCCTTTTTGGATGCGCGACCAACTATTGACTCAGAGAAAAAGCCACCAAAAAGCTCAGGAACAGCAGAAATTACATGTATCTTCATTCTTTGCCAATTAAGGAGTCAATATACCCTTCGGGCAAGTTCACCACTATTTCATCTTTACTCAGATCTATTCCTTTAATGTAGGCATCCACCAGGGGGATCAAAAGCCTATCTCCCTTGTGATCAATTTCGATCATCGGTTGGGAGGTTTGATCAAAGTAGGTCATAACCTTTCCCAATTCTCCCATTTGTTCATCTATCACCGTTTTTCCAAGCAGATCGTGTAGGAAAAAATCATCCTCTTCTAACTCTGGTAACTGGTCAGCTGGGAGCAGCATTGATTTGCCTACAAGGGCTGAAGCCTGTTCTACGCGATTGATGTCTTTGAACCTGAGCATCAATTGATTGTCCTGCCATTTGAGCTCTTCAAAAAAAAATGGAACCGGCCCTTCCTCCATTTGGAGAAAAACCGATTCCAACTTTTGGTATTGTTCCGGGTGCCTACCGAGATAAATCCCTTTTAGGAACCCAAAGTTTCCATGGGTCTTTTGGATCCTTCCAAATTCAAAAAAGTCTGGACCCATCCAGATCCGGTATTATTTGTCCTTTGAGGGCTCTTCTTTCTTGTCAGCCGAAGCGTCAGCGGAAGCTGAATCCTCCTCTGATTTCTCCTCAGCAGGCTTTTCGTCAGCTGCATCTTTTTCAACTGATGCTTCCTCCTCAGGCTTTTCCTCGGCAGCGGGCTCCTCCTTTTTTGCTTCCTCCTCGGCTGCAGGAGCTTCCTCTTCTTTCTTTGCCTCTTCAGGAGCGGGTTTTTCCGCTTCAGATTCCTTTTCCTTCTCACCTGACTTCGCCTCAGCTTCGTCCGACGATTCAGGAGCCTCTTCTTGTTCAACCTCTTCAGTTTCTGCAGCGGGCTCTTCGGCCTTCGCTTCTTCAGCGGCTGGCTCTTCTGTGGTCGGGGCCTCTTGGGGCGCAGCTTCCTCAGCCGCTTCAGTTGCCTCTTCCGCAACTTCTCCCTCGGCACCTTCTTTTATCTCTTCGGCCAGGGCTTTTTCAGCTTCGGCTTTCTTCTTCAGAATGGCCTCAGCCCTTTCATCACTAACCTTCTTCTCTGCTGCCAGTTTTTCTTTCTTGGCAGTAGCCTTTTCCTTTTCGATCTTATCGGATTTTTCCTGAATTGCAGCTTCTTTCTCCTTCTTCCAGGCTTCAAGCTTTTTGTCAGCTTCTTCCTGAGTAAGAGCTCCCTTATTAACACCCACCTGAAGGTGCTTTTGGAGCATTACCCCTCTATAGCTGAGCATCGCCCTAACGGTATCCGTGGGTTGGGCACCGTCCATTAACCATTTCAGGGCTTTTTCTTCTTCAAGATGAATCGTAGCTGGATCGGTGTTGGGATTGTAGGTACCGATCTTTTCAATGAATTTTCCGTCCCTCGGCGCCCGGGAGTCGGCAATGACAACGTCAAACAGTGATAATTTCTTTCTACCGCGCCTCTTTAGTCTAATTTTTACAGCCATTGTTGCTTTGTTAACATGATCGCGGAACCCGTCCGCTAAAAATTGGCCTGCAAATTTCCGATTTTTTTTATTTGAAACAAAGCAGCCCCAGAAAATTTATTTTGGGAAGGTTTCCTTCAGTTCCAGGACCTTTTTCCCCGCTTCTCTTATCCTTTCAGCAAAAGCCGGATCTTCTTTCATCCTCTCTTCAATGGCTGCATATACTGAAAAGGGATTTCGCGGCATCAATATTACATGCGCTCCCGCTTCGAGGGCTTTGATCTCCGGATCCTTGACTTTCCTGATCGCACCCATATTCATTGCGTCAGTGATTACCACTCCCTGGAATCCCATTTTATTTTTTAGAAGGTCCGTGATTATCCGGGAGGAGCATGATGCCGGGAGTGAGTCCGTTGAATATTCATTATTGGTCACGGCGATATGTCCTATCATAACTGAAGAAACCCCGGAATCGATCAGGTATTGAAAAGCATCAAGCTCCACCAGGTCTCCATCTATAAGGACCAATCCTTCATGGGTGTCTCCGCTAACCCGTCCATGACCCGGGAAATGTTTGGCCGTGGCAGCGATTCCCCTCAACTGTGTTTCCTTGGTAAAGGCCCAGGCGAACTGACTTACCTGTGGGGGCCCACCAGGGAAACTTCTCCTTCCTATGGCAGAATTATTCCCTGGCAGATCGCAAACCGGAGCAAAGTTCCAACGAAGCCCAAGCGTATGGAGCTCCTCTGAGATCGTTGTTGCCGCCACCCTGGAATCGAAAGCGGTTTTGATCTGGGAGTTGTACGGCGTATTGGCGGCGCCCTTGATCTTTGAGTTGAACATCCCGGGCTCTGCATCCGTAGCATAGATCAATGGAGGAAGGCCATTGGATTCAGCAATGGAATCAAACCTTCTTAAGGACCGCTGTAGGTCCAGCTTGTCAATCTTCAGGAAGATCACGCCCCCTACCATCCCTTTGGAGATCAGCTCAGCAATTTGGGATTCGGGTCGTCCTAGCTCTCCGCCTGCCACCATTATGGTCTGTCCGGCAAGAACAGAATCAGGAAATTGAGAATATTGAATGTTTTTCTGGCTTGCTTTTTGTTCTTTTGGAGTTGCGCAGGAAACCAAGGGGAACAATAGAACAAGGAATAGGAATTTTTTCAACTAGTATAAAACCTTAAGTTTTCAATTGCGTACAAGATTAAAGCTTTGAAGATATTAAAATCCATAGTAAGCCTTTTTATGATGGTCCTGGTGCTGAACGCAACCAGTTCATGGGCTGTAGCAAAGCATTACTGTACCATTTCCGGCGTAAGTAAGATTGATCTTGCAAACAATCAACTCAGTTGTGCCGCTATGCCGATCAATATGACGGATCATCGTTGTGAGCTTAACTTTGAGGAGCCTGATTGCTGTGATATCGAATTGATCAAGCATATTGGAGAAAACACAGTACTGAAAAGGATCTCCGGTGATGAGGACAATTCATATGTCGCCGCTGACCTGATGCAAAAGGTCAAGGCCTTTGAAACACTTCCTCCACTTCCACATTACGCCGAGCCCAATACCGAACCCTCCTTCCATCAATCATCGCGTTTAGCCTATCTGCAGGTATTCAGACTTTGAAATCCGTCCCTAGAGGGATCATATTTCAAACAGTTTGTAATACCGTTAAATGCGTTTAAACCACTTAATTCAGTACATATTCTTATTTATTATTCCCATTCTTGGTCAGTCCCAGGAACAGATCAAGGGAAGGGTTTTGTATGCAGATAAAAAGGGCAATGAGATCCCGCTACCAGGTGCAAATGTGTATTGGGATGACCTTTCCGGATCTACATCTGCAGATGAGCAGGGATTCTTCACCTTAAAAAGAAACCCTGGAGGACGGGTTGTGGCTTCCTTCCTTGGATATGTGAATGACACCCTTGCAGAAAAGGGAAGGACTCATTTCCATTTTGTTCTTAAGCCTTCAAGTGAGGTATTAGAAGAGGTAGAGATCGAATCTCAGAGCACCTTTATTTCCAGGGTCGATCCCACCCATACAGAATACATTTCTGCAAGAGAGCTTACCAAGGCGCCTTGTTGCAACCTTTCGGAAAGTTTTGAGACCAATGCTTCCGTTGATGTTTCCACCGCCGATGCGGTCTCTGGAACAAAGCAAATACAGATGCTTGGGCTTTCCGGAAAGTATTCACCTCTTGTAAGAGAAAATATCCCTGTATTCAATGGATTATTGGTCAACAAGGGACTTCAGCTTATCCCTGGGACTTCGGTTCAGGGTATAGCGATCAGTAAGGGGCCGGGATCAGTAAACCACGGATATAACTCAATGACCGGAATGATCAACTTTGATCTGATCAAACCAGAGACCGGTAACAAGCTCTTCCTCAATCTTTTTGGGTCCAGCATTGGAAGAGCAGAACTCAATCTTAACGGCAACGTGGAAATCGGTGATTCAATATGGACCGGTGTAATGATCCATGCTGATAGGGTTTTTGGTGAAAGGGATCTCAATGATGATGGGTTCAGGGACTTCCCCCAGTCAAGCCAACTCAACTTCATGAACAGATGGAAACTAATACGCCGGAAATTCAACTCCCAATTAGGGATTCATCTTGCCGAGGAGATCACTGAAGGAGGCGAAATGGGCGTGGACCCAACCGAACCCAACGGGCGTTATGGAATAAGAGTCAGATCTACTTTTTTGGAAGTCTTCGGGAAGACAGGGCTCCTCTTTCCTTCTCAGCCCCATAAGGGCATTGGGACCATGTACTCTGTTTCCAGGTCGGAGATCGAATCCAATTACGGCGACAAAACCTATGATGGAACCGCCACCAGAGTTTACCTGAGCGCCATGTATCAAACCAGAATAGGAGGGAATGAAAATCGGGTCCTCTTTGCAGGAAGTTATGTTGGCAATTTCCAAGAAGAAGCATATCTCGATTCAGCATTTTCCAGGAATGAACATGTGCCGGGAATTTCAGGTGAATACACATTCACCGGAATATCCAGGACCACAATGGTTCTTGGAGCCAGACTTGATCATCACAATATGGTCGGGCTCAAAGGAGTTGGCAGGATACATATAAAGATCGATCCCGATGAAAATTCCTCTCTGAGAGTCACCGCAGGAAATGGATGGCGCTTGCCTTCGGTTTTTGCTGAAAATGTAAAGATGTATCCTTCGTCCAGAACAATTATTCAGCAAGCACTGGTCTCGGAAGAGGAATCCTATGCATTGGGTCTTACATATACCCGGGATTTTCGCGTGGGAAATATCCCCTTTGATCTGGGGCTGGATTTCTTTAGAACGGAATTCGTTAAGCAGATCATTGTTGATTACGATAAGGACTATCAAAGGGTATATCTCTACAATTTGGATGGAAGATCCTATAGCAATTCGTTTCAGGCTCAGCTGGGCGGAAAGCCGGTAAAAGGGTTAAACTTCACCCTGGCGTATAAATGGTATGATGTCCAAATGCAAATGGAGCAAGGTTTGAACAGGGCACCTTTCATTCCTGAGCACAGGGCGTTCCTTCAGGTTGGATATGCAACCCCGTTTGATAGGTGGACCCTGGACCTCACCCTTAATTGGTTTGGATCAAAAAGGATCCCAGCAGGAAATGGAAGACCTTATGCTTATAGCATTGAAAGCAGTTCTCCGGACTTTTTTACAGCGAATTTCCAGGCCACCAGGAAGCTTAGATGGTTTGATATCTATGGTGGAATTGAAAATATCACAGATACCAGGCAATTGGATCCCATTGTCGATCCAGGGGATCCGTTTGGACCAAATTTTGATGCTGGTTTAGCTTGGGGACCAACAGTTGGAAGAGTTTTCTATTTGGGACTTAGATTTACAATAGAATGAAAAGTAAAATTGGGACTTTCCTTTTTGGAGTAATAATGCTTGCAAACCAGGTTGTTTTGGCTGGAGAGGAGAATGAGATCGTGATCAAAACATCTGCTCAATGCGGAATGTGCTATGACAATATCAAAAAGGAGTTTACCTTCACCAAGGGCGTCAATTCTTTTCAGTTGAACGAGGAGAATGGGGAAGTTACTGTTAAGTATAATCCCTCAAAAACCAATCCCGAGAAGATCCGTAAGGCGATCAGCAAGGCGGGTTATGATGCAGACGACATTCCTGCAAACCCAAAAGCCTATGAAAAGCTCGATGCATGTTGTAAGAAGGGCGAACACCGAAAAGAATAGGTTCGAGCTACCACTTAAATAAATTATATTGCGTTAGGGCAAGGGTCTAAGAACCTTTGTTTTAAACGGAGGTCAATGTTTCGGAATTTATTTAAAACCGCCTGGAGAAATATCAGGCAGGATGCTTCCTATAGCATTCTCAATCTAATCGGTCTTACAACCGGGATCATCGCCTCATTGATGATCTTCCTTTTTGTCGGAAATGAGCTTAGCTATGATAAGTTCCATAAGAAAGGAGACCGGATCTTCAGAATCATATCCCACATAGCAGAAAAGGATGATGCCTTCACCTGGGCTTCAACCCAGCTCCCTCTGGGACGCCAATTGAAAAAGGATTATCCGGAAGTAGAAGAGTTCGTTCGGATACAGGATGTAGGCCAATGGATGTTGGAGAATGGGGACATCAGGTTCATTGAGGAGGATGTATATCTGGCAGATAGTGGATATTTCAAAATGTTCACCCATGAATTCATAGTAGGAGACCCCCTGACCTGTCTCAACGAGCCAAACTCCCTGGTTTTGACCGAGACGCTGGCAAAAAAGTACTTTGATGATATTGGAAAAGAGGAGCTCTTATTAAAGGATGAGGATGGTGACACCTACAAGATCACCGCAATTATCCGTGATGTTCCGGAAGAAACCCATTTCGAATTTGATGCCCTGGTTTCCAGATCCTCCCTTACAGATTCCGAAAGCGGCGGCTGGGGATCATTCTATCTGTACACATATATTCTTCTTAAAGAGAACACCGACTGGAAGCAATTTAGTGGCAATTTGCCCGATGTTGTAGAAGAATTTGTGGACCCGATTTTCGCGCAGTTTGGCATAACTGTGGAATATGAAATGCAACCTGTCTGGGACATTTATCTTCTTTCCAAAACCAAAGGAGAGCATGGTGGTGGTGACATGGGCTATATCTATATTTTTCTTACAGTCGGGATCTTTATCCTGGTTCTGGCTTCGATCAACTATATGAATCTGGCAACTTCCAGGGCTGAGAAACGGTCCAAAGAGGTTGGTATCAGGAAGGTTTTGGGCTCCTATCGATCTGCACTGGTATCGCAGTTCATGGCCGAATCTATTTTGATCACGCTGATCGCATTGGTCCTTGCTTTGTTGATCATTTCCTTTCCACTGCTTACCCCTTTCAATCAACTTTCAGGAAAGAACTTTGAACTAGGGGATCTATTCTCTTGGAATATTGTACTCGGATATACCGGATTGGTTTTGGCAATAGGCTTGTTTGCAGGAAGCTATCCAGCATTTTTCCTTTCCTCTTTTGAGCCTGCCTGGGTCCTAAAAGGTAAGCTGGCACAAAGGGTTGGAGGACTATCGGTAAGAAAGATCCTGGTCGTGTTTCAATTCGTCATATCCATAGGAATGGTCATAAGCACCTGGGTAGTGTATGATCAATTGAATTTCTTGAGGACCAAGAACCTGGGATTTGATAAGGATCAGATCGTGGTAGTTGAGTTAACAGATAACGATATGAGGGAAAAGGTTCCAGTACTAAGAGACTATTGGATGGAAAGTCCATTTGTCGAAGAGGTTGGCACTTCAACCTCTACTCCAGGCCATGGCTACGGAAAGAATTTGATGGAAGTTGAATCCAAGGATGGTTATGTTGAAAAGGGAGTGAACCTATTTGCGGTAGATGATAAATTCATCCCTGCTCTAGGGATTGAGATACTTGAAGGAAGGAATTTTAACAGGGAAAGAGGTGCCGATTCATCTGCCATACTTGTCAATCAACTGATGATTGAAAGAATGGGATGGGAAAATGCCCTTGGGAAAAAGATCCGTTCTATGCAGGACGAAAACAAGGAGGTATACACTGTGGTTGGGGTATTTAGGAATTTCCACACAATGAGCTTATATGAGGAAATGGAAGGATTGACCCTCTTTTATCGTGAGAATAATGATGAGATGCAAATAAGGTTTGATCCTGCAAATGCTGATGAAGTTGTGGATCACCTTCAGCAACAATGGGAAAAGGTCTTTTCAGGAAAGCCCTTCGAATACTACTTTTTGGACCAGGATTTCTTTGAAGCCTATGAAAAGGACCAGACCCGGTCCAGGGTTTTTCTTGTTTTTTCAGTCCTTGCAGTTCTAATTGCCTGTCTTGGTCTTCTTGGCCTTGCATCCTTCTCTGTTGAAAGAAGGTCAAAGGAAATCGGTATCAGAAAGGTCGTTGGTGCAAGTACATTCCAGATAGTCGCCCTTGTCAACAGGGATTTTTTCATCCTCGTATCTATAGCCCTGGTCATAGCATTTGCTCTGGCCGGATATATGATGCGCAATTGGCTTGAGAATACCTTTGTCTATCATACAGACCTAAAACTGATCTCTTTTGTACTTGCTGCCATAGTCACTTATGTTCTTGTTCTGGCAACGGTTTCATTTCATTCGATCAAGGCTTCCAATACCGATCCCGTAAAGGTCTTGAAGGACGAATAGGTCATTTTCCAGACCCGGAAAAGGAATTCTTGGGATACCTTTGAAGAAAAAACCAAAAATGAATTCGATCAGGGTTTCCATCCTCTTCTTTCTTGTCCTTGGACTTTACTCATGCTCAGAAAAAGCCACCCTGGAAGGTTATGAGCTGAGTTTCAACTTAAATGGATCTGATGGACAGGAGGTGTTTTTGCGGGATTTCAGGTATGAGGTTTTGGATTCCGGTATCCTTGAGAATGGATCTATCGTGTTTAAAGGAAATTTAAGCCACCCCAAATTGTCCTATTTGATCGTTGAGGGAATGGAAAGAGAAAGACTGGGCGTGTTTCTTGAAAACAGTCGTATTGAAGTGAAGAGCAATATTGACAGCCTCCCTGATGCTAATATCTCTGGTTCTGCGGCCCATGAATTGTATGAGAAGTTCCTGATAGCCCAGGCAAGTATGAGCAAGAAGTATAATGAATTATATAGGGCCTACAACATGGCGGAAGAGGCAGGCGATTCTTTGGCTATGACATCAATTGATCAGCAATGGGAAGACACAGAAGAGGAGTTCAAAGAGTGGGAAAAGAGTTTTGTATTTGAAAACCCAACAAGTACGGTTGCGGCACATCTGATCTACAGAGACCTTAAGTACAAGGTTGACCTTGAGGAGCTAAGATCGTTGACTGAAAGCCTGGATCCAGTCCTGGGATCAAGCGATTATGTAATCCTTCTCAACGAGAGGATCGCTATCCTTGATAAGACCAAACCGGGACAGCCAATGTTGGATTTTTCCCAAAGCGATACTTCAGGCAATCCGATCTCAAGTGACTCCTTTAGGGGGAAATACCTTCTTGTAGATTTTTGGGCCAGTTGGTGTGGTCCTTGCCGAAGGGAAAACCCGAATGTGGTGGCCATGTACAACGAACTGAAGGACCAGGGCCCTGGGTTCGAGATCCTTGGTGTGTCCTTTGATAAGGACAGGAAAAAGTGGATAGGAGCTATACATGATGATCAACTTACCTGGCCGCAGGTCTCCGATCTACAGGGCTGGGATAATGCAGCTGGGAAGCTTTATGGCATTGAGGGCATACCCCATACCCTATTGGTTGATCCTAACGGAGTCATTATTGAACACAAGCTCAGGGGAGAAGAATTGAGAAAAAGGCTGGAAGAACTCCTAATGACAGAAGGATAATTTGATCTTTTCCGACCCAAAAGAGAACAACAGCCGTTCGATTTTGAACACTTTTTTGTGATTTTGTAATTCATAAAGCATTCATTTTCAGATATTTAAATCTATTGGCACAAGTCTGGCATATTCAGATTCGAGGTCAAATTAAACTTTACGAAAATGAAAACTTTAAAAATCACAGTAATCGCAATTATCGTTTCTGCTTTCACATTTGGTTCGTCTGTAGCCGGAATTAATCTTTCTGAAAACCAGTCAAAAGATCAGAAGGTTGGTTTCGTTTCAAACCCCACTCATGATCGGGTGATCGTTTCTTTCGACAGAAATTCTTCAGAGTCTTATGAGATCACCATTGCAGATCTTGAGGGAAAGACTTATCACAGCGAAGTCGTAGAAGGAAATGGTGTATTTGCCAAAAGGTATGATCTTGAAGAGTTGGTTGACGGAGAATATGTGATCTCTATAGAAGGGGAGAACTCAGGTGTTGCAAGCCAAAGATTCATAAAGAGATAAGGAGTCAGATCAAAACAGAAGAAAACAAAAAAGCCCGACAACATCTGTCGGGCTTTTATTTTGTTCATTTAGTATCTCTATTCAATGTGGATCTTTTTGGTGCCGGTCTGACCATCCACAGCCACCAGTCGAAGCATATAGATCCCACTTTCTAGTGATGTTACATCAACAGATAGTTTTTCCTTCCCTTTCAAGGATCCAAAAGTCTTCAGCTTTTTTCCTGAAACATCTGAAACTTCGATTCTGACTATCTGCTGCCCATTGAACTCCAAATTGATCCTATCCTTTGCAGGATTGGGATAGACCAGGACTTTGGAAGCTAGTTCCGAACTTTCCAGACCTGTAACGCTGCCTTCGATGATCCTAATGTTATCCAGATAAAGAGCATTCCCCTCAATATCTGAAATGGTTTTGAAGTCGATCTGAACCTCATTTCCTATCCATTGAGTAATATCTATGGTATCGGTCCTCCAATGAGCTGCATTGGTAGGTGTCCAATATCCACCTGCTGTTCCAAAAGGAACCGTAGCAAGATCATCATCGGTTTTTTGGTAGCCGGTTGCCTGGAAGGTATTGCCACAATCCGTTGAAACCTCAACATAAAGAGTGGGGTTCAAAACAGCATTTATTTGTGCATAGGCCATATCGAACAACAACAGTGGTTGTTGAAAGCCGGTAAGATCCATCAGGTATGGGAGCATCCGGTCTTCTTTTCCGGCCCCACTGATATTGAAATGATTGATAGAAGATCCATAATCGACACTTCCCTGGCTTCCGATATATGATGGGGATTTCTGCCAGCCCCAGTCATTATCTGGATTATATACCTCCCAACGATCAGGAGGAAAAGAAGAGGAGAAAGGGAAGGTCTCATCCAACCTTGTGGTATCCCCGATCGCTGTGATGATATAATCGCTTTCGGTTTTCGAATCATTTCCAAAGCCATTTGATGCGGTTAGACTTACCGAATAACTTCCCGGAGAAGTGAATTGTACTTCAGGGTGTTGGGAAGAAGATGAGGTTCCGTTCACATAGGTATGGGTTCCGGGTGTGATTGTCCATTGCCATGCCGAAGGAACATTAGTTGACTTATCTTCTACTAGCACAGTCTTGCCGACACAGATGTTATCCGTGACGGCTGTAAAATCCGCTACGGGAATTGGAGGACAGTTGAAGGTATTGGTTGGCTTTTCGATTGCGATTGTCCTGCGGCTCCGGACCTTACCAAGTCCAACTGCATTTACCGAAAACCACTCGTCAGTTGCACCTGAAGGGACTTGTACCCAGGCAAAATTATTGGAGGTAAAGCCGATTGAATCCATATACTCCGCCCCTAACTGGCGGATCACATATCCAACCGCATTTGGGCTGTGATTCCAGGATAAAACCGCGGAATCTGGACATACTGAAAGAAAATTCACATTCCCTGGTCTATCCATTATGTAAAAGGGCTTTTCACTTATACTGGTGCTAAACCCCCTGGAAACCCTTACCATTGCATGGGGGCTTGCTGCCCCCGGAACATTCCAAGAAAGCAATCTTGTACCCGCGGCGACATTCGAATTTATGGTAGTCCAGTTTGCCCCACTATCTGCAGAGTACTCAATATCGAAAGTGCCAGTGTTTCCATAGGCATCCCAATGGATGATGGTGTTCTCTCCCGGATCCAGGGATTCACCCCCGATCGGGTGGGTCAGTTTAACTTCGTTGGTTTCAAAGAAATGCGTAATGAAGAACTCTTGAGGACCCATTGGGACTGAATGACCTTTTACTACCAGAGAATAAGTCCCAGGGCTAGGGTTATTAATTGTAACCTGCTCCATATTGTTGAGATGATCCTCACCTCGTTGAGCTGGTGCTGCGAGATTGGATGCATTGGGAGTATGATCAAGCACCCAGGGCTTAGTTTCATTGTTTGAGGCATCATAAACCCTGAATTCAAGGTCGTTGACCAGGGAAGGGTTCGCCATGACGGCTCCGGCCACATCAGGCCAATAAAGCATAACCCTAACCTTAGTTGCACTGAAAGGGACAGTAAGGGAATAAACCAGGGAATCTCCTTGGCCGATAGTGTCTATAAGGAATTGGCCGTTCTCAATCACCTCTACAGCTCTATATCCATTGATATGCCCCCAACCATAAATGAAATCCGGCCCTGGGTTCCCAAGATCGTTTGCCGTATTCATTAAAACGGACTTTATAAGGCCTCCCTGTGGTGTCACCTGATTATAGTTTTCACGGTAGGCTTCATAGAGTTGGGCAGCGGTTCCTGCAACTCCGGGTGAAGCCATTGATGTTCCTGATATGGAGGCATAGGTGTTATTGGGATAGGTCGAAAACACATTTGTTCCTTTTGCAGAAAGGTCTGGTTTTATCCTTCCATCCCATGCGGGGCCCCTTGAAGAAGATCCTGAGATCTGACCAGTTGAAGTGACATTGGCCGTAGCAATGGTATTCTTTCCGATCTTATGCCCTCCTGTGACGTTGCCCCATCCACTGCCAGCACCATACCCACAGTTGGAGGTTCCGGCATTCCCGGCAGAGAAAACATGGAGCAATACAGGATGATTGTTCACAAGTACATCCATATCTCTTGCATTGGAAGTGTAGCCGCCATTGCAACCATCGCTGTATGATTTTTGGGTCATGACCAGATTATTGTTGGTCACCAGATTCGGTACAGCAAGGTAGCTTGCATGAGCAGGCCCATATTTGTAGACGAATGCACCTTTTGCCATACCTTCTGCAAGGGGATTGAGATTTCCTGCTCCCATTACCGTTCCCGTGACATGGGCCCCATGAGTCGAAGTCAATGATGAGGAAGCGGTGGTATTCTTTCTTCCCCTCCAATCGATATGGTCCCCATTTCCTGTAAGAGAGCTATTGTCCTGTACTTGCAAAACAACCCCTGTTCCATCATATTCCTTTCCTGCACCAATTCCAGGGCTGATTGCGCTAGAACGATGCAGAGTGCGGGCAGTAACATTTTCCGGTTCAGCAGGGGCAGGTACCATATCAATGAAGTAGGTAAGAGGCAGGTCGGAAAGATCCTGAAGTTCAGCCCTATTTACTACCATATGGACAGATTCAAACCCTTCTTCACTATTTGAGATCTCATACCCTTTCTCTGTAAAATAAGATATTGCTCTCGCCTTGGTAGTATTAGCTGGAAAGGAAACCACTACTTCAAACTTTCCATTTGCTCTCAGGGCATGATCCGGGATTGGTTGATCCACCAGATGCTCGCTGAGTTTCCAATTGCCTTGAAGAGGTAAGATGGCTCGGATGTCATAAGCCCTTATCTGAGTATAGTTCAACCCATCAGGAATAGCCACGAAATATGCGTTGCGAGGTTGGTAAAAAATGAAATCAACACCCAGGGCCTCAATTTCTTTTCTTATTTCAGCTGATGGTATCTGATTGAACTGAACGATCCTGAAGTACTTTCCATCGATGAGTTCATCGGGGCTATGGGACAAAACCGTCGGATCTGAAAAATTCTCAGTAGGGAGGAACTCTGCATTACGGAATCCAAGTCTAAAATCAGTTGTGGAATACCCGGAAAGGGATAAGAGAAAGATCGCCGGAAAAAGAGTGTATTTCATACTAACATTTTTGGTAGGGTAAAGCTACATTTCAATAGTAAAAACAAAAAAAGGGGCCGGAGCCCCTTTTTTGATTTATTGAATTTCCAGTTTTTTCGTTATCCGCGTATCCTTGGAGGTTAGTCGTACCAAATAGATCCCTTTGGAGAATCCGCTTACATCAAGGTGATATTCCTCACCTTCTTTCCTAAATTCTACATCGGTTTTGGTTTTTCCTACTATATCAACCAATTCGATCATATCGATAGGATAGTCCTGGGTCGATGAAATGGTCAAATTATCCTTTGCGGGATTTGGGAAGATAGAAACTGAAGATTCGAAGAGGTTCTCTTCCAATCCCGAAACCGGACCTTCGATCACCCTAATATTATCCAAGTAAATATTGTTACCAACCACTGCAGAAATAGTGTGGAAGCCAACCTGAACTTCCGTGCCGATATATTGCTTAAGGCTGACAGTATCTGTTCTCCAGTGTCCTGCATTGAGAGGTATCCAAATGTTTGAACCATTTCCAAAAGGAACTGTGGCGAGATCATCCCCGGTCTTATCATAACTCGTGGCCTGGAAAGTAGCGCCACAGTCCACTGATACCTCGACCTTCAGTGAGGGGCCAACTGCCGTTATCCTCTCTGCATTTGAAAGATCAAATAGCAACAGAGGGTTTTGGAAATTGCTTAGATCCATGACCTTGGTCAATAGATAATCACTTCTATTGGCAGAATTGTTGTTGAAATGATTTATGAAAGCTGCATTGGTTGCCGCCCCATTGGAGCCGATCACCGAAACTGATCTTAACCAGGTATAGTCTTCGTCAGGGTTATCGACTTCCCAATTAACCGGTGGAAAACTGGTGCTGAAGAATTGTTCATCCAATGGAATTGGATCTCCGGTGACGGTAAACAAATAACTGTTTTTGGTTATTGAGCCCGTTCCATTTGAATTGCTCGCCTGAAGTGAAATGTCGTATGTTCCTGGAGCAGTGAATTCAATGATCGGGTTTTGGGAGCTGAAAGATGTCCCTCCTACAAATTGGATGGTGGATGGGTTGGCGCTCCATGACCAGGATGTCGTGACGTTCACGGACTCATCATAGAACTGAACAGGTTTTCCAACACAGACATTGACGGTGTTTGCTGAAAAGTCCGCAACTGGTGATTCAGGACAATTTTGAATTCCTCCGGTGGTCTGAATAGCAATTGATCTTCTACTTTTTACATCACCAATGGATGTGGCATTTACAGTTAACCATGCACTAGTGTTGGAAGATGGGATGTCAAACCAATATGATGTATTGGTAGTGTAGCCAACAGAGTCCATATATTTTGTGCCAAGTTCTCTGACCACATATCCAATTGCGGTCGGTGATGTAGACCAACTAAGCTCAAGAGAATCAGGACACCTTGAAGTTACATTAAGATTATTTGGAGATTCCATGATGTAAAATGGAAGCTCGGAAACCGATGTTTTTGATCCCCTTGTTATCCTCACCATTGCATCATGGCTTGAGTTGTTAGGAACGTTCCAACTCCAATATCTTCTACCTGCAGGGATACTTGAGCTAATGGTGCTCCAATTTGATCCGCCATCAAGGGAGTATTCCAGGCTAAACGTACTGGAGTTCCCATATGCATCCCAACGCACAAGTATGTTTTCCCCTGGCTCGATCGATTCACGACCTATTGGGTAAGTAAGTTTGATATCATCGGTCTCTATATAATGAGTGACATAGAACTCCTGTGGACCTGAAGGGACCTGGTGACCCTTTACAACAAGAGTATAGTTTCCGGCAGGAGGGTTAGCCAAAGTCACCTGCTCCATGTTGTTGAGGTGGTCTTCCCCTCTGGTTGCCGGTGAATTCAAGCTTGATGCATTTGGAGAGTGATCGAGCACCCAGGGTTCGTATTCTGTGTTTGAGGGATCCAGAAGAATGAACTCAAGATCATTGACCAGACTTGGATTTACATTAACCGCCCCAGCCACATCTGGCCAATAAAGCATAACCCTTAGGTTTTCAGCATTTGCAGGTACGCTTAAAGAATAAACCAATGAGTCGCCCTGGGAGGCGGTGTCCACCAAAAACTGGTCGTTTTCGATGACCTCAACAGACCTGTATCCATTGATATGCCCGTATCCAAAAATGAAATCAGGACCTGGATTTCCAAGGTCATTTGCAGTGTTCATCAGTATAGCTTTGATCAATCCCCCTTGTGGATTTGCACCGCCATTCTTTTCTCTGAAGGCTTGGTAAAGCTGGGCGGCAACGCCTGCAACTCCTGGAGAGGCCATTGAGGTACCTGAAATCGTCGCATAAACGTTTCCCGGATAGGTGGAAAATACCTGTGTTCCTTTTGCAGACAACTCTGGTTTTATCCGGCCATCCCATGCTGGCCCTCTTGACGAGGAGCCGGATATCGCACCTGTGGAGGTGACATTTGCGGTTGCAATAGCATTCTTTGCGATCTTATGTCCGCCCGTTACATTTCCCCATTGAGTTCCTGCTCCTCCTCCGCCATAACCGCAATTCAAGCCATTTGAATTTCCAGCAGAGAACACATGAAGAAGTTCAGGGAAATTGTTTACCATGACATCCAGATCCCTTGTTAACTGTGTGTATCCGGCATTACAACCATTACTATACGACTTTTGGGTGATAACCAAGCCTTCATTTGTGATGAGATTTGGGACTGCAGAATAATTATTATTCGATGGTCCATATTTCCACACGAAAGCTCCATTAGCCATTCCCTCTGCCAGGGGATTGAGATTGCCCGCTCCCATTACAGTTCCTGTTACGTGCGCGCCATGGGTAGATGTCAGTGAAGCTGAATTTGATGTATTGGTTCTTCCCTGCCAATCGATGTGAGAACCTGCCCCGGCGAGTGAGCTATTGTCTTGTACCTGAAGGACCACTCCCTCCCCATCATACTCCCTGCCGGCACCAAAGTCCGGATGAATGGAATTTGCTCTATGTAATGTTCTTGCGGTGTTGTTCTCGGGCTGGCCAGGGTCATCGCAATAATCAATAAAGTAGACCCATGCAGCATTTTGTAGATCCTCCAGATCCTTGGAATTGACTGTCAGATCAAAGGATTCGCCAAAAGTAAATGGCTTTCTTGGCTCTAAACCCATTTTCACCAAGGCCTGCTCAACATATTCTGAGCTTAAGTTTGATGGATAAGTGATAGTTACGTTGAATTTGTTTCCGTTTGCTTTTGCAAAATCCGGGATCTCTCCGGATAGGATCCTTTCGCTGATCTTCCATTCACCCCTTAGCTGTAGGATCGACCTGATGTTTCTTGATTCAAGGGTTTTGGGATCAAGGTTTGTTGGAATTGCAGAATAATACGCTCTTGAGGGTTGATAATAGATGAATTCGATCCCCAAACCTTCCATTTCCTTCTTTTCCAGATCTGATGGGATCTCGTAAAATTGAACCAGCCTGAAAACCTTCCCATTCACAACTTCTTCTTTGGAGTAGATCATTGCCTTCTCAATGGAAGGGGTCGTTTCCGGAGTATGATTTGCGGCCCTGAATCCAAGTTTGTAATCCTCATTCGAACCGTATGAGGCATTAAATTGGAACATAGAAAGGGCAATAATTAAGATCAGTTTTCTCATATTTTTTAAAAATTGAAGTGCGAAAATACCAAATGGTACCTTAATGGAATTGTCGTCAGTTTTCCTTCACAATTATAAAAATCGTTTTACCAGCCAAATTGCCGCTGAAATAAAAATGCTCAACAGGAGCATAGAGGTTAACGGGAAATGAAAGCTGAAGTTCTCCCTTTTGACCTTGATATCCCCTGGCAATTGACCAAACCAACTGAAACTATTACCGAAATAGATCAGAAATAGTCCCAGCAACACCAGTATAACACCGATAAAGAGAAGAAGTTTCCCGAGGTCCGGCATTAATTTGGCATGGGGCCTTCGGTATTATTCGGCAAACTCTTTGAAAGTCGGAGTCCAAGGAAAACGGAGGGAATATATACCAATAGACTGATTATCCAGAACCAAATCGGATGTCCGGGGAGTCGGATCAGATTGATCAGGCCAGCTAGCAGTAACAGTTTCCCCAGAACTGTGGCCCAGACCCCAAGATTCTTTCCCCCAATGATCCCTAAAACGAATCCTCCAGCCATAGAACCAATGAAATAGGCCAGGATCACAAACAGCAAGGCCCCGATCGGGATCTCAGGAAGGTATTCTTTGACTGTATCGAGATCTGCATAATCAATGCCTTCAGGAGGAGGATAGAAAGCATGGCCGATCATCTCGACGAGCATGATCACAAAAAAGGAAGAAAGCAAGCCGGCAAGCAGCCCCAGGAAGTTTCTAGCCATGAAAAATGGTTTGGAGTACGAAGTTCGAAGTTTGCACCCTCACTTCAAACTCAGAACTCAGAAGTTCAAACTTAATATAAAGCCATATCAAACTGTCTCCTGTACCTCAGGGTCAACTCATGATCATCCCCCAGGTAGTTAAAGAGTGCGATGGTAGCTTTCCTGGCCAGCTCGTCATAGAAGGTCTTTTCAAGCTTGACAGCTTCAATAAGGGAAACGATCGCGGTTTCGAAATCCCCTGCCATTACTTTCTCCCTGGCCTTGTAGATAAGTGCACCGATATCATTTTCCTGTTTCTCAAAGTTGAGAAGCTGGGACAGGGGAATTAGATTTTGGGCCTTTTGGTAATCGGAATTGGTGGGGGGGATCCTTTTCAGCATGTTGATGGCCAATTCAGGATTTTCCAATAAGACCTTTTGCGCAAGTGCCATGGAGGCCGAATGCATATCCGGATTATTTTCAGCAAAGATTTCCAGATCTGTTGTGGAGCCATTCATTTTTGATAGGATGCTTTTCAGCTCTTCTTCCCTGTAGTCGGGAAGGTTCTTTTTAAGGAACTCTTCTACCTGGTGTTTGGGAAGGGCTCCGGAAAACCTTGCTTTTTCCTTGCCATCAATATATAATCGGACATCTGGGATGCCCCTGATTCCCAATTCCATAGCGATATCCTGCTCCTGATCCGTGTTGACCTTAATCAGCCTCCAGGCTCCTTTGGCTTCCTGCTCCAATTCCTCCAGAATGGGCCCAAGGAGCTGACAAGGCCCACACCAGGGAGCCCAGAAATCCAAAAGCACAGGCTGTATTTTGCTTGCTTCAATTACCTCCTTATTGAAATCCATTTTCTTCAATTTAACTGAACTCCATCATTTTTTGGGCCAACTAGAGATCCCTGACATTTTGCCATTATCCCTTGAAAGGGATGGTCTCCCTTGGCTGCCATTTTCCATTGGAAAATTCAAGGATGGTGACATTTAGGGCATCAAATTTATCCTCCAGAGGGAGGTTCTTTAGGCTTTCCCAGGCAGCTTCAATATCCTCTTCTTCAATATCCTTGAATGCCAGGGTGATATGGGGTTTAAAGGGCCGACTGGGAAGCTTTAATGCATTGGGGAATACCATTTCAAAATGGCTGTTTATGATCTTCCTACAAGAAGCCAGTTCTTTGCTTAGGTAAGGATGAGCGTAGATCACCCTTGAGTCGAAACGGCCATACCCATTGACCTCGATCTTGAAAGGCGGGATCTTTTCCACAGCCAATCTTACGGCTGATTCAAGTTTCTTATATTCTCCTTTTTCAATGGGAAAAGGGGGAACTAGGGTGATATGGGGGGGAGATTTTTGAGCTGCTTTCGTCCCGAAGGTAGAGGTGAAGTGGTCCTTAAGAACTTGATATTTCGCAAGCTTATCCTCCGGAGGGATCAGGGCGAGGAAGAAAAGGATTTTCTCCTCAGAATTCAATTTTTCAGTTTATCGGCAAACACCTCCCTGAATTTCTCCACCTTGGGCTGGATCACATAAGTGCAATAACCCGCATTTGGGTTGTTTTCATAATACTCCTGGTGATAGTCCTCCGCAGGGTAGAACTTTTCAAACCTGGTGATCTCGGTTACGATTGGATTCGGATATGCCCCTGATTCGTCCAGCTTTTTCTTATACTTTTCAGCAAGGGCTTTTTGTTCTTCCGAATGATAGAAAACAGCCGATCTGTACTGAGTGCCCTTGTCAGCTCCCTGTTGGTTCAGGGTGGTAGGGTCATGGGTTTTCCAGAAAACCTCTAGTAATTCAGTAAAGGAGATCACCTCCGGATCGAATTCGATCTGGGCCACCTCAGCATGCCCGGTGGTCCCATTGCAAACCGCTTTATATGTTGGATTTTCAGTTTGCCCACCAGTATATCCGGAAGTCACCTTATGGACTCCTTTTAGTTCAGTAAATATTGCTTCCACACACCAGAAGCATCCCGCGCCGAAGGTTGCAGTCTCTTTCATTGATTGATTTTTGGTGTCTTCACAGCCAAAAGCTGGGATCAGACAGAGCGAAAAAAACAAAAAGTTCAGTAACAAAGTTTTCAAGGCTATTCTTATCGGAATTTGATTTTTTATAGTTTTAACGACCAAGCTTATTTAAATCACAGGAAAAAGGTTGTCGTGGTCAAGATAGATTCAAAATATGTGCCGATCTTATTGGAGGGGCTGGAAGAACTTTTGTACAAGTTAGCCCTCCAGATGGAGGACCTCAAAGGTGGCCCAATGACCCCTGAAAGAAAAAGATTGGATAAGAAGCAGAAAATGGTAGAAGACCTCCAGCATAAGATCAGCCTTCAATCCGAAGATTAAACAAATAGCAAAACATGGGAAAAGGAGACAGGAGAACGAAAAAGGGAAAAATTGTAACGGGAACTTTTGGCAAGTCCAGACCCACTCAAAAGATCAAAAGGAGCAGATCTGCGGGTACAGCATCCAAACCAAAACCAAAAGCAGCCACCAAATCCGCAGCCTCATCCAAGGCAAAGGAGGAAAAACCGATTGAGAAAAAAGTAGCCGCCAAAGCTGCAAGCAAGACTTCAGCAGCAACGGAATCCAAAAAACCAAAAGAGGAAAAAGCCGGATCCAAGGCGGAAGCTAAGCCCCAAGCAGCTTCAAAGGAAGATCAAAAAGAAGAGCAGCCGAAGAGTGAAAACAAAAAGGAAGCCACCAAAAAAAGCTAGGCAGCTAGTGATTGATTCGATTAAAGTTGGG
>JANQSY010000130.1 GCA_028279065.1 Cytophagales bacterium | reverse complement strand
GGGGTTATGCGCTTGGTCTATTTGACTTTATTGATAAGTCACATTATCCTGGCAGCGATCATTCTTCCACTGATCCTATTCAGTATATACTTTGGGCTAAAGAACAAAAGAGAGGCACATAAAAGGCTTGTGAAATGGACCTTTCCAATGTGGCTATATGTAGCTTTCAGCGGCGTTCTGGTATATTTATTGTTAAGTCCTTATTATACTTCTTAATTTTATAAGACCATGATGGAACGGTGGTTTTTCCGGATTCTCGCAGTAGTGCTTCTGTTTGCTTTTTCAAGCTCGGTGTCCCTTGCCCAGTGCGCTATGTGCAAGGCGGCAGCAGAACAAGCCACCAATGGGGAAGGAGGTAGCTATAATTCAGGGATCCTTTACCTTATGGCTTTCCCCTATATCCTTTTCTTTTTCATAGGCTTTTTTTGGTACCGCCAGAGCAGGAAAAACCGTGAAAAGAAAGAACAAATTGAAAGGCAATTAAAGAAGCACATTCCTAGCTACAGCCCTAATTGAGATTTCTCGGCATCAATTTCCAAACTGACCGTATTTGGGCCGGGATTTATGGATTTGTCTTTGTCTTCTTCCTTGCCCAGGCTCTTGGGGTAGTCTTTTATGAAAATATCATTTCTTCCAGGATCGAAAGTCGGCTCCAGGATTTTGAGGAGGAGGCTGACCTTTTCTTTACTAAAGGGGATTTTGATCTGGAAGGGTTTTCAGGGGCAGCATATTTATATGAGAATGGAGTCCTGAGAAGGTGGAATAATTCTGAATTCATTCCACCATCGGTCTTTTTGACTGAATCTTCAGATCTCGATTACCTGGAGGTATCAAAAAAATATATGGTCCTCTATCGGGTAAGCCGGGTGAATGACAATGAAACAATTGACCTTGTCTTATTGCTTTCTCTTTTTCAGGAATCCCCAAGGGGTAATCCTATAATTGAAGACATTTTCAATCAGGAGATCTTCTTCCTTGGGGGTATAGGTCCTGATTCTTTTGAGGGAGAGGCCAGAGAGGTGAAGGTAAGGGGTCAACCCCTTTTCAAGTTCTCCCTTCACTATAAGAACCTCCAGCTGCCTCTTTGGACAATGATCCTGGATACAATCCTTCTTCTGTTGGTATGGGTAGGTTTGAGGTCAGCCCAAAGAAACACCTCGGCAATCTCTTCCTACAGAGTGGTTCAAGCTTTGATTCTGGAGTTCCTTGTTTTTTCCATGATCTTTTTTCTATGGCTAGGGATCTCAACTTCCCTGCTTATCCCGGCAATTTTTATTTCGATCTCAGCTCAATTGATCAGGGAATTGAGGCGTTTAAAGAAGGGAGAAAATAGCTTTGATCTTTCCAGGGTCCAGTTGATCATTGGTTCGATCCTTTCCTCAGCTTTTTTCATCTGGTTTCTGAACAATTGGACAGAGGTTAATCCATCCTCATACCTTGGTTTGAATATTGGTTGGGACAGGGCCTTCATTTCCAAATTCTTAGCTGTGGCTTCGGGGTTGTTTTGCTGGACTCTAATGTGTACGGCATTTATTTCCTCTAAAGGAGAAAGGAGAAATTTTCTTACCCTGGGTGCTATTTTTCTTCTATCGACTATTGCCTTATTCTTTGTGGGCAATGACCAAATTTGGGTATGGCTGGTTCCCCCATCGATCGCCTTTTTGATCAGGGGTATTATGGACAGACTTCCCAACCAGGCGGTTGTTCTTTCCATGGCGCTGTTATTTGTATCTGCTAGTTCTCAGGTTACAAGGGAGATCTCCCTGGGGCAAAGGTTATCCCAATTCGAAAAGGTAATTAAAACTATCAACCGTCCTGATGATTCGAGCATCAAGGACCGGCTTGAGAAACTGCAGGTAGATCTGGAAAAGGACCCGCTTGTGAGGACCTCATTCAGAAGGTCCATCGGATCTTTCAAAACAGCTGAAAGAAAGATCCTTCACCATCATCTTAAGAACTTCAAGCAGTTTTATGATCTTGATATCCTTTTCTTTGATTACCAGGACAGGAATCTGCAACCTGGAAAAAGCACTCTTGATCTTTCATTTTACCAGAGTAAGCTATTCAGAGACAAGACAGGGATGGTCTCTCCAAACCTTAGGATCATCAATAATTCCATGGGCAACGTCCAGGAATTTTCTGTCCTGACAGAATTCAGGTCTTCCGGGAATAAGATCGGCAATGTATTGATCCTTGGAGAAAGGAGGGAAGGGATAGGAACCGGGGTAGGCCAGGTCATCAACTCGCTTGAAGGGCTTTCGTTGAATTATTCCTATTGGCCTTACTCTTCCTTTAAGATCTCCAGGGAAAAAGGATTGATCTGGGATGATTGGGTAGAAAGTGAAGCTCTGAAGATCGAATTGGCAGATTCGATCTCCTCACATTTTGATATGATGGGATCCCTGTCATTTGATAAAGAGGGTCTGTTCCTCAGAGGAGTGGTATTTGATGACACAGGCTTTGGTCTTGCCTTTCCCTTCCCGGGAGCCCTGTCGTTTATTGGGAATCTTTTGATCATGCTTGCCTGTTTTCTCCTGTTCCTATCCGGGATCTACTTTTTTGAGTTCCTGGGAGGAGGAAAATTTGAGATCGGTTGGAATCTCAGGACCAAAATGCAATTTCTCTACGTTCTTGCAATCATTTTGCCTCTTGGAATATTCTCCTTCCTCCTGTTCTGGACTCAATCCAGCGCCTTTGAAGAAGGGTTGAGGTCTCGAGACCTTCTCAAGGCAAAAAACTATTATGAGCTTACAAAGGAGAAGTTCAAAGAGTTCTTGAATGGTCAGGTCTCAAGAACGAAATTCGTACAATACACCAGGGACCAAGCAGAGGAAAAGGGATTGAACATTTCGATATACGACCAATCCGGTACCATGTTCTATACCGACTTCCCGACCCTTTACAAAAGTCACGTATTTTCTTCCTTGATCGACCCGGAGATCTATTTCGACAAAATGGGAGTCGAGCTTAATTTTAAGAAGGTTAGGAGGGCCAAGGTAAATTTTGGAACTGTTATATTCCCGCTTTCGGCAAGCAATGGGGAGCCCTATTATTATCTGTTTGTTCCCTTTTTTGATAACTATAAAAAGGTGGAAAGGGAAAGGGAGCGACTTGGAGTCATCACTCTTGGATTATTTGTGCTTTTTGCCGGGCTTTTTATTCAATTAGCTTTTTTCCTTACCAAAAGATGGCTTCTTCCATTGGATGTACTTTCAGGGCAGCTAAAAAGGATCAGACTTACAGAAGATCCCAAGCCCATCGAATGGAAGCAGGATGATGAGATCGGGGAGGTAGTAGGGGCATATAATATGATGATCAGTAAGCTGATCGAAAGCAGAGAAGCTTTGAGTATTTCAAAGCAGGATGAAGCCTGGAAGGAGATGGCCAAGCAGGTAGCTCATGAGATCAAAAATCCTTTGACGCCCATGCGCTTAAGGATACAGCAGGTTCTATCACAGCTTTCCAAGAACAAGGAGAAGAATAAAGATCTCTTAAGATACCTTGAGGATGCCCTGCGTAACATCGACCTGGTAGATGAGACGGCAAAGTCCTTTCAGGGATTTGCCTCATTGCCTGAACCGAAAAATAAAGATCTGGATCTTGGAGAGCTCTTAAGGCAAGTCACCTCTCCCTTTTCTGCACATCCCCAGGCTGAGATCATGTTTGAGATCCGGGAAAGTTCACTTCCATATTTTGCAGATCCCAAGATCCTGGGTGGGGCTTTTCTTAACCTCATCCTAAATGGTCTGCAAAGTGTTCCTGACGGAAGGAAACCTATGATGTTTGTCAAAGTTGAACCAAACGAAAAAGGATACTTAATCAGTTTCGAAGACAATGGAACAGGTGTAAGCAAGGAATTAAGGGAAAAGATCTTTGAGCCTCATTACACAACAAAAAAATCAGGATCAGGGCTGGGACTTCAGATAGTAAAAAGGGGGATTCAGGTCTATAAGGGAGAAATAATCGTAGACGAAAGCCGATTTGGGGGTGCAAGATTCAGCATTACCCTCCCAACCTGATCATGAGATTTATTTCCAGTGAGCCCTGGCCTCTCTGACCAGCTTCGAGCTCATCATGAAATCCTCAAGCTCCTTGCAATCGGCCTGCATTATGTTGGATTTATCTCCCTGCCATTTCTTTTCTCCTTCAAACAGGTAGATGATGTTTTCACCTATCTCAACTACTGAATTCATATCATGGGTGACCACTATGGTAGTTGTATTGAATTCATCGGTGATCTCCTTGATCAAATTGTCGATTGTGATGGAAGTCATTGGGTCCAGACCGGAATTTGGTTCATCGCAAAAAAGGTATTTGGAGTTCATCACGATTGCCCTGGCGATTCCGACTCTTTTTTTCATACCCCCGCTGAGTTCACTCGGCATTTTTTTGTTGGAATTTTCCAATTCCACCCTCTCCAGGCAGAAATTGACCTTTTCCAGCTTTTCTTCCGGGGACATCTTTGTCAAGAGGTCCAATGGGAATCTGACGTTTTCTTCCACTGTCTTGGAATCGAATAATGCGGAGCCCTGAAATAACATTCCAATTTCCCTTCTGATGCCCTTCCTTGTTTCTCTATCAGAGTTATAAAAATCCCTTCCATCAAACTCAACGGTGCCTTCATCTGGGGTGACCAGGCCGACTATGCATTTGAGCAATACGCTCTTGCCTGTTCCGGAAGCTCCGATCAACTGATTGACTTTTCCCTTTTCAAAGGTCCCATCAATGCCTTTGAGGATCTGTTTCCCGTTGAACTGCTTCTTTATGTTCTTAAACTCGATCATCAGGTAAGGAGTAATTGAGCCAGAAGATAGTCGGCAGTTAGGATGGCTATGCAACTTGTTGTAACAGCCTTGGTGCTGGCTTGCCCTACCTCAAGTGCCCCTCCCTGGGTATAGAAACCCCAAAATGATGAAATGGATGAGACCAGAAAGGCAAACACGAATGCTTTGATCAAGGCGAACGCGACATTAAACTCCAGGAAGTCTGCCCTGAGCCCATAGATGTATTCCTCTTTGGTGATCACCTCGGTAAATATCCCTGCTATGTATCCGCCATAGATCATCAGGCCGGCCGCCAGGATCACCAGAAGGGGATAAACTATCAAGGAGGCAATTACCTTGGGAAGGACAAGGTAGGAAGTGGAATTAATTCCCATCACTTCTATTGCATCGATCTGCTCAGTTATCCTCATGGTTCCCAATTCACTTGCCAAATTGGAGCCAACCTTTCCCGCAAAGACTATGGCCATAATGGTGGGTGCTAGTTCAAGTATGGCCATATCCCTTGTGACAAGGGAGATCACATAATCCGGAATAAAGGGACTCAAGAGGTTATATGCCGTCTGAACAGCGGTTACAGCGCCCATAAAGGTTGAGACCAGAACAAAAATGAATACAGAGCCCACGCCTATCTTGTAGCATTCTTCGATCACCAGCCGAACATATACCTTGAAAGGCTCTCTCTGGGTGAACATTTGACCCAGGAATATCACATACCTGCCTAGAAGCTTCATATCGCTATGGATACAAAAATATAAATGTGAAATATCCTCTAGTTAAACAATCTTTATATTTCACCCAGTTATTGATCAGGAATGAAAAAGTTAGCTGTTGTTACAGGAGGAACCAGGGGAATAGGCAAGGCTATAGCCCTCAGGTTCTTGTCCGAGGGTTTTCAAGTATTGGTATGCTCCAGAGATGAAAAGAATTTCGTTGCGATGAGCAAAGAGCTGGATGAACGGAAAGGAGGGGGACTTGAGTTCTTTAGGGCTGATCTATCTGAGAAAAGTGAGGCAGAGGACTTTGGGGATTGGGTGTTGGAAAAAGGCCAACCTGTGGAAGTTTTGGTCAACAATGCTGGGATCTTTATTCCAGGAGCTATTCATGAAGAGCCTGAAGGAACCCTTGAAAAACTAATGAAGACCAATGTTTACGGGGCCTATTGGCTTAGCAGGAAGATCATTCCCAGCATGATAGAAAAGAAGAGAGGGCATATCTTTAATATGTGTTCCACGGCCAGTATAATCCCGTATGAAAATGGCGGCGCCTATTGTATTTCCAAATTCGCTTTGCTGGCCTTTAGTAAACTATTAAGGGTGGAGCTAATGGATTATGGGATCAAAGTATCTGCAATACTGCCCGGTGCTACCTGGACCGATAGCTGGAGCAAGAGCGGATTAGAAGAAGAAAGATTCATCAAACCAGAAGATATCTCGGAGATGGTCTTTTCTTCTTATAAACTTTCTCCTTCCACAAATGTTGAAGAGATATTGGTCCGTCCCCAGAAAGGAGATGTTTAATTTTGCCGTCTAAAACATTTTTGAATTTGTTTCCAGAATCAATAGGAAAGTTTAAGCGAAGGGCTTCCGCCGTGGTCAATATCGGGTCTGTTCCTCTTGGAGGGGAATACCCAATAAGGGTTCAGTCGATGACTACAGTTGATACCATGGATACCATTGCATCGGTGGAGCAGACCAAAAGGATCATCGATGCAGGTGCCGATTATGTAAGGCTGACCGCCCCGAGCATCAAGGATGCAGCAAATCTTGAAAACATCAAAAATGAACTTGTTAAGCAGGGCTACAATACCCCATTGATCGCAGATATTCACTTCACACCAAATGCCGCAGAGCTTGCCGCCAAGTTGGTAGAGAAGGTCAGGGTTAATCCTGGCAACTATGCAGACAAAAAGAAATTTGAGGTTATAGAATATACCGACCAGACCTACCAGGACGAGTTAAAACGGATAGAGGATAAGTTCACCCCTCTGGTAGAGATCTGTAAGGAAAATGGGACCGCCATGAGGATCGGTACCAATCATGGATCCTTAAGCGACCGTATAATGAGTCGCTATGGAGACACTCCCTTGGGAATGGTGGAATCCGCTCTTGAGTTTATCCGGATTTGCGAGGCAAACCAGTTCTATGAAATAGTCCTTTCAATGAAGGCAAGCAATCCTCAGGTCATGGTGCATGCTTACCGATTGCTGGTGGAAAGGCTTGATAGTGAGGGATTAAGGCCATATCCAATGCACCTTGGCGTCACCGAAGCGGGAGAAGGGGAAGATGGCAGGATCAAATCGGCTATTGGTATTGGGATGTTGTTGGAAGACGGAATCGGAGACACCGTCAGGGTATCTCTAACCGAAGAACCAGAGTTTGAAATTCCTGTCGCAAAGGCCTTGGTTGAAAGATATGATAGGGCCCGGATCGATGCCCCAACTTTTGACACAAGTCTCTACTCAGCATTTGAATTCAACAAGCGGCAGTCCCAAAAGCATAAAGAGCTCGGAGACAAGCATGTGACTGTTGTGGTAGCAGACCTGGGAAAAGTGGGAAGGGTCAATCCGGAGGATCTTGCACCCTTCGGGCATCGTTATTTCCCCGGATTGGATAAATGGAAGCTTTCCGAATTTGGCTCTGACCTGATCTATTTGGGAGCAAACTTGATAGATTTTGAACTTCCCGGGTATGTACGGCCGGTTTATGACCTTTCAACCTGGACTGAGCTGCCTTCAGAGAAACGAGCAGACTCCATTCCTTTTGCCGGACTGGATGAACTCGATAACATGGAAATAGATCTGAAAGACCATGAGGTGTTTGTAAAGGTTCAGATTGGGGATGTTCATCGCCTTGCTTCAGAAAAAATACCATCAAATACTGATCTGGTTTTGGATCTGGGACCTGGGGAAGGGTACAGGCATGCCAGGGCTTTTTTCCAACAATTGAAGGAGAATCAAATCGACAACCCAGTCATTATCAAGGTCAATTCGAGTGATGTTGATCCCGAAAATTGGTTGGTTGACTCCAGTATTGATTCAGGTGGAGCTTTCATCGATGGATTTGGTGATGGGATCTGGCTTACCGGAGAGGAGTCTTTGGATCCGGGGATTATCAACAGGGCCTCTTTCGGGATCTTGCAGGCCAGCAGGGTTCGAATCTCCAAGACCGAGTACATTTCTTGCCCATCCTGCGGTCGCACCCTTTTTGATCTTCAGGAAACCACTGCACTGGTCAGGGAAAGAACAGACCACCTAAAAGGAGTTAAGATCGCGATCATGGGATGTATAGTAAATGGCCCCGGTGAAATGGCCGATGCGGATTACGGTTATGTGGGGTCTGGAAAAGGAAAGATCACTCTGTATAGAGGTAAAGAGGTAGTAAAAAGAGCGGTCCCCTCGGAAAATGCAGTGTCGGAACTGATAGACCTGATCCGTGAGGATGGCTTATGGGTGGAACCCAAAATGGTAGAAGAGAATGAATTTTAAAGAATTTTTTAGCGTAGGCGAGGTTTTTGGATACTTTTTTCGAAAAAACGATCCCGAAAGGCCGCGGAATTTTAATCTAAAGCTTATGCATGGGATCAACAGGCTTGCCATCCTTGTTTTTCTTGCAGCTATAGTATTTTTCCTGATCAAGAAGTTTTTCTAGCTCCTTGGAAAATTTGGATATCCCCTTACTGCTTGATGGCTTGGAGAAAAGGCTTTCAGAGGAATTGCCAGGTCTTCAGGGCCAGCTAATAATGGCACCGAAACGCCGGGAAGACATCGACAGGACCTTTAAATTCAAGGAAGAGCCTAGAATATCATCAGTTTTGATATTGCTGTTCAATAAGGGAGGACAATTGACCATTCCATCGATTTTAAGAAGTAATTATGGCGGTGTTCATGGTGGCCAGATCTCATTTCCAGGTGGAAGAAAGGAGGATATTGATAATGACCTTTGGGAAACGGCATTGCGAGAAACCAAGGAGGAGATCGGTATTGATGCAAGCGATTCAAAATTGTTGGGGAGCCTCTCCGAATTATTCATAGCGGTCAGTAACTATAAAGTGAAGCCCTATATCGCTTATTCGGAAAGATCTTCATTCGATTATGTTCCCGATGGTCGGGAAGTCGAAAGGGTAGTCGAAATCCCCGTTTTTGATTACCTGAATGGTAAGAACAGAGATAAGGGGAAGATCATTACCAATAGAGGATTTAAGATCGAAACCCCATTTTTCCCTTTGATGGAACATAAATTATGGGGAGCAAGTGCAATGATCTTTAGTGAATTGCTCCTCATCCTTGACGAGATCAGAGCAGAAACTGCCTAAAATCCTAGTATATTTGATGTCAGAGCTGTTTTTGGTTTGAACAAGCACCTTCCGTTCTACTTATTTCTATGCTTCTTTCTGTTTTCCTGCCTCTTCTCATGCAGGCAGAAATTGGTATGTCCGGCCTATCATAGTGCTTTCATTCTTGGCGAGGAAGATCAGAGGGACTTCTTTTCAAACTTCGAAGGTGACTCATTTCCGGAGATCAAATCCGACCTGAGAAAATTCATGGAAAAGAACAAATATGGCATTGTCGTTGAAGTAAGCAGGAAGAAAAAGATGAAACTTCATGACTACGTTTCAATGGAGATGATCCTTCCACTGATCGACTCTACCCTGATCGATTCCACTGGTAAGCTTATGGACCAGCCTGGTTATAACCGCGATATGCTGGTATACAACCGGAAGTTTGGGGAGCTTCTGGTCCAAGCAGAAGCAAGAAGGGCTCTGGACGAAGAATGGATGAAGGAAAATCCGGACGGAAAAAAGAAAAAGAAGAAAAAGGTCAAACCCAAGGCTGAGGAGGATCCAGAAGAGGAGGATGAGTGGTCCGATGAAGATGATATTTTCCTCGATGATGATGACGATTGGTGATCCAAATGAAATCGATTAGCAGCTCATTGGTATTGGTCCTTGGGACCTTCCTGTTCTCGTTCATGATTTTTAGTCCCAAGGGAAGCAAGGAAAAGATCTTTTTCGATGCTGTTGTTCTAATGGAGCAGGAGTTCTATGAGCAGGCCATTCCCAGGTTGGATTCGGTTTTAATTTTGGACTCAGTGCATTCAAAAGCCTATCTGATGCGAGGAGTTTGTTATCAGAATTTGGATAAGGACTCCATTGCTCTGGGGGATTTTAATCAGGCGAAAAACCTTGAACCCGAGGATCCCGAAGTCGTGTATTTTCTAGCAGAGGCCTATCAGAAAACATACCAGTGGGATAGTGCCTTAAAGTATTATTCCCTAACCGCCTCATTGGATGGGGGATCGATCAAGTCACAGCGAGGTATCCTTCGATCGAATGGAAAAATGAATAAATGGAATGAATGCGCAAAAACATTAGATATACTTGAAAATCAAGGATTTAGAGGGCCAGAAATGCAGTATTACCGGGGGATGATATCGCTTAAGAGTTCTGATACCGCTTCGGCGAAAAGAGCATTTAATTCTGGGTGGAAAATGGATAAAAGTTATGGTCCCTGTGGACTTTCCCTCGGTGAGATCCACTATGGTTCCGGCAATTTTGATAGCTCTCTGATCGCGCTTTCAGAGGTCAATCAAAACTCCTTGGAAGATCCTTCAAGATACCATTTGCTGAAGGCGAAAAACCACCTTGGGAAGGGAGATACCCTTATGGCATTGATCGGTTTAAATGAATCGATCCATCTGGATCCCGATCAGGGAGAGGCCTATTATTACCGAGCACCCGTCAAGATATATTTCCAGGATTCAGCCGGGGCTTGCGATGATATCAATAATGCTTTTTTGGGTGAATTTTCTTCTGATTCGTCTTTATTCTTTCTTTATAATTGTGGAAATAATTGAAGTCACATTACCATTTGAATTAAAGGGATGATCCAGGAATTTGAAAATCTGAACGATACCGAAAAAGCCATCATGTACGAGGCTCCTGCCTTGGTAACTGTACTTATTGCGGGTGCTGATAACAAGATCGATAAGCATGAAGTCAAGAAAGCCCTTTCCCTGGCTGAACTCAAGACCTATCGATCAAGGAAAGTGTTGAGGCAATATTATCAGGAGGTTTTCAAGGTATTTGAAAAACAGTTTTTGGACCTCGTAATGGAGCTACCTGAAACTGCTGAGGAAAGAAATCCACTTATCGAGGAGAAGCTCAGAAGGATCAATTTCATCTTCCCAAAGCTTGACAAAAGGTTTGCGCAGCAGTTCTATGCCAGCTTGTTGGATTTTGCAAAAAACGTAGCACAGGCATCAGGTGGAGTACTTGGATATTTTACGATCAGCGCTGAGGAAAACCGCTTTGTAGGGCTTAGAATGATCCGGAGGCCGGAAAATTAAGCCCGGGGATTATACCACCCTATGAGGGTCCCCAATACATTTATTCTTCTTTTTTGGATAGTTATCCTGGCTGGGATCGCTACCTGGTTGATCGGGGCTGGGGAATTTGAACGGGAATCAATTGAGGTCAATGGTGTTCCAAGGCAGGTTCTGGTGCCTGATTCCTATCACTCGGTTGATTCCGCTCCTCAAACCTGGGAGATCTTTTCGGCTTTCTTTGACGGTTTTGTGAGGCAAGCCGAGATCATTGCCTTCATTTTCATCGTTGGGGGAGTGTTTTTTGTAGTTCAGGAGTCCAGGGCCATCGAATTGGGTATTTCCGATCTTACAAACAGAATTGCTCGCTGGGACCGATTGGCATTATTCAGACTGGTCACGGTAGAATACCTCATTATTATCCTCGTAATGTTGGTTTTTTCAACCTTTGGGGCCATCTATGGCATGAGCGAGGAAACCATTCCGTTTGTATTGGTTTTTGTTCCCTTGGCTCAAAAAATGGGGTTTGATCGTATTGTTGGAGTTTCAATGTGTTTTCTGGCCGCTGCCCTGGGTTTCGCTGGGGCTCTTCTTAACCCTTTTACAATAGGGATAGCTCAAGGAATAGCCCAGATCCAGCCTTTTTCTGGGATCGGGTACAGGTTATTGTGCTTTGTTGTGATCAACATTATTGGAATAGGCTATGTGCTTTGGTATGCTCGAAGGATAAGATCAACAGAAGCGGAAGTGGAAAACTCGAACTCGATCCAAGGAAAGGAAGTGGACGGAATTGAAAGTATTGAGCAAGATTCCGGAAAGGGTAGGAGTGGTTGGGCTTCATGGGACTTCAGGGTTTTGGTTTTAACCCTTTTGATAACAGCGACATTCGCAGTTTTAGCCTTGTTGGTTGGAAATACCACTTTCAAGGTTAGCGAGGCATCCTTTTCGATGCCCTTTTTCTGGCTTTCAGCCCTGTTTTTCCCTATTTGGGTTGTCTTTTTGGCAAGGTCCTCCTTTAGATACTTCATCCTAATCCTTCTTGCTTGGGTTGTTATCCTTTTAATAACCGGGGTAATGGCTTATGGATGGTACATAAGGGAGATCGCTGCCCTTTTCTTTGCCTATGGTGTTCTGGTTGGCCTTGTTTGGGGGATCAGCGGAGATGATTTTGTTAAGAAATTCTTTCAGGGGATCTCCGATATTGCCACAGGTGCCCTGGTAGTAGGTTTTGCAGGAGGGATCGTGGAGGTCCTTGAAAATGGCCATGTGATTGACACCATACTCCTTTCCATCGCAAATGTCCTGAACGATACCTCGAGCGTGTTTGCTATCAATTCCATGTTCATCTTTCAGACCTTCCTGAATGTGTTCATCCCATCCGGTTCAGGCCAGGCTGCGTTGACCATGCCGATCATGGCTCCCCTTTCTGATCTCATTGGAATTTCAAGGCAGGCAGCAGTCCTTGCATATCAATTTGGGGATGGGTTTACAAACATGATCACGCCAACTTCAGGGGTTCTGATAGGAGCTATTGGATTGGCAAAAATACCCTATCCCAAATGGTTTAGATTCATCCTTCCGTTACAGCTTATCCTTCTCATTACAGGGATGATCCTCTTGTCGATCACCCAATTCATATCTCTTGAAGGATTTTAGTTTTGTAAAACCAATTTTACCATTAAAAGCCCCGAAAAGCTCATTTTTCTGTATTTTTGATTTGTAGAGCCTACTCTAAAGGTATTATTTACATTTGTAAAATAATTTCATTTATATTACTTATTTTCAATTACTTATATGCTTTTATCTAATTTTTTAGATTAAATGGATGAGGTTTTTAAAAGGATGCTGGAGGTTATGGAAAAAGAAGGGCTATCGAAGTCGGAAATGGCTGGGATACTTGGCATTTCCCCAGGGTCGATATCTCATCTTTTTCAGGGAAGAAACAAGCCGGGTCTTGATGCTGTTCGAAGCTTCTCAAAGCACTACCCTACCGTCGACCTTCATTGGTTGTTGAAGGGAGAAACAAGTTCCAAGTCGGATGCTGGCTCGGCAGAAAAAGGAGATGATCCTAGGGGGGAAAAGAAGGATGAACCAAAGGAGGTGGTCTTTGTATTCCAGGACAATAGCTTTGAGATCTACCGACCTAAAAAGTAATTGAGGAGCCTTTCCAGATAAGGTAGCCATAGAATGCAAACCTTATGAATCGAAACGCAGCGAAGGAAATGTATTTCTTGAAGGTGTAATTAAAAGTCCCTGAGATAAAGCTGAAAAGAGCAAAGGGCAGAGGGGTAACGGCTGAAATGAAGATCAGTATACCTCCATATTTTCGATAATAGACCAGGTAATCATTAAAGGTCTTGATCGATTTCACCTTGTTCATAAAGCCAGAGTTAAACAATAGCCGACCGAGATAAAAAGCAATGATGCCTCCTAGATAGGATAACACGGCCAATATGGCTACTACCTGGATGTAGGCCAAGGCCCCCTCTCCAAGGCCCCAGATCATAAAAACTTCAGGTGGAATGAGCCCTACGAAGATCTCAGAGACAAAAAAAATGGAATAAACCAGGACCTTTTGTTCCCTTAAGGGTTCCAGAGTCTCTACCATATCGCCGGGGAGGAATTTTTTGACAATGAGGAAAACAACAGCCAAAAGGAGAAATCCTATCAACCCTTTTAGAAGGTTGGAGGCGAATAGCTTAAATATTTCCTTTCTGCGTACCTTCATTGAACTCAAGGTCCCGAAAATAAGTAATATTGGAATCCGAGATATTTCAGCGTCCATGAATTCAAAATCATTTCTTCCAGGTCTATTGCTTTCGGTCCTCTTGATGGTTTCCTGTGATGATAATCCACGGAACTACAAAGAAGTTGTGGTGGAAAAAACCCGGAGTGATAGCGGAAAAAAGGGGAACTGGGCGGTTTCGGAGGGTGAATACACAAAGACAGGAACAATAGTAATCCAGGATTTCAGTGCAAATCTGTTCCTTAGTCACAGCGGGCATACCGAGATCATCCGCGTTAGTGTTGGTGAAGAATTTAAAGAAGATACCGCTTTCTTTCCTCAGGTCAGGCAAGGAAGGAATCAAGTTATAATTACGGGACATCCCAACCTTCCCAAAGAGCAACCTTCATGGTATATTGAATTGCCCGAAAGGTTTGAACTAAGAGTGGATGGTTTTGGGTATTCGGTTGATGGCCAGGGACTTGTAGGAGTTTTGCTTATCAAGAATCAAAAGGGGAATATCCTTCTTGATTCCTGTGAAGGAGCATTTGAGATCCTTACCCAGGAAGGTTCCATCCAGGCAGATGATATCGTTTTCCAGGGTAGGTCAAAATTCACCACCAACCTCGGAGATATTTCCATCCAACTGGCAGCAGATGTTGAATATGATGTGGCGATCAACTCCGGATCTGGAAATGTCAACTTTTCAACCCAGGGATTTAAAATTTTGGGATCAGTCAAAACCATAGCAAAAAATGGGTTGAACGCCATAAAATCAGACTGGGCATCCGATTCTTCAGGCACATTCATCTCCTCCGGTCTGGAGATCGAATATGAATTTAAACAGTTCATTTTTGGAGGAATTCAACCTGAAATTACCTTGGGTTCTGGCTCCGGAAAGGTATTATTCTCAAAATCAGTGACTGAATTTTAAAAAGGTAATATCTTAGGGCTCCTTCTATCAAATCATTGATCTTTAATGAGTGAAAAACTCCTAAAGGCTCTTCTACAATTATTCGCGTTGGTCGCAAAGGTCGATGGTGTGAAAACCGAAGAAAGGCAGGTCATAAAGGACTTTCTGAGAGAGCAGATCAATGAAGATGCCGTCGAAGGATTCATAGGAGTGTTTGATGAGTTTGCCGCAGAGGATATCAAGACCTCTGACCAAACCAAAATGCTCAAAATATGTAATCAGGTTAACCAGGAACTTACTCAAACTCAGAAGGTTATTATCCTTTTCAGGATCCTGGAATTGATCTTGGCAGACAAGCATATCTCCGATACTGAGGATGATTTCATCAAGACAGTTGCGGAGACACTGAACCTTAATCAAAGGCTTTATGATGAGCTTAAGGATTTCGTCCTGGCCGATGACCTGTATGATCTGCCGTTCGACAATCTTCTGATAATCAATGGTCAGAACACCCTGCCATCCAAGGGGCAGAAATACCTTCACTCAGAAAACTTGCCGGGCACTCTGGGATTCTATAAGGTTCCTGATTATGAGATGTACATCTTTAAGTACCTCGGGAACTTTGAGATGTTCTTCAATGGAAATCCAATGGTTGCTGGAAGATTGTATTTCTTCTCCCGTGGGAGCACCATCCGATCGGGAAGGTCTAATCCGATCTACTACAGTGATGTGGTCGGACTTTTTCTTAAAGATCAGCGTGAGGTTCATCTTTCCTTTGAGGGGCAGGAATTGGAGTATGAATTTCCCGGGGGAAAGATCGGACTGACCAATATTAACATCAAGGAGTCCTCAGGTAGGCTTATCGGGATTATGGGAGCTTCAGGCTCGGGGAAATCCACCCTGATGAATGTACTGAATGGCACCTTTCCTCCAACCTCAGGGACGGTTAAGATCAATGGGATTAACATCTATAAGGAAAGACAAAAGGTCGAGGGAATTTTTGGCTATGTCCCTCAGGATGACCTTCTTATAGAAGATCTTACGGTATATCAGAATTTGTATTACGCCGCCAAACTCTGTTTCAGCAACTACTCATCCAAAGACATCGATGAGTTGGTGGTCCATACACTTACCCGGCTGGGTTTATTGGAAACAAGGGACCTCAAGGTTGGCTCTCCCCTGAAAAAGACCATCAGTGGAGGTCAAAGAAAAAGATTGAACATAGGCCTGGAGCTACTAAGAGAGCCTTCTATTCTGTTTGTGGATGAACCCACCTCGGGATTGTCATCTAGGGATTCAGAAAACATCATGGACCTCCTGAAAGAACTATCCCTAAGGGGCAAGCTCATTTTTGTAGTGATCCACCAACCTTCCAGTGACATCTTTAAGATGTTTGATAAACTATTTATCCTGGACCTTGGTGGCCTTCCGATTTTCTACGGAAATCCTGTGGAAGCATTGATCTACTTCAAAAAGATCATTCAACAGGTAAATTACGAGCAGGGGGAATGCAAGGAGTGTGGAAATGTGAATCCCGAACAGATCTTCAACATCGTTGAGATGAAGGTGGTGGATGAGTATGGTTCTGAGACCGATAACCGAAAAGTTCAGCCAAAGAATTGGCATCAGCACTTTCAGGAGAATATTAAGATCGAGGAGATCGAAAAACACGAAGAAAGGCCTGAGGGGACCCTCAATAAGCCCTCAAGACTTGGGCAGTTCCTGGTTTTTCTTCAGAGAGATTTCCTTTCCAAAATCTCAAATAAGCAGTACGTTCTGATCAATCTGCTTGAGGCGCCATTCTTGGCCCTAATCCTGGCCTTCATTGTGAAATATTATAACATTGACCCCTCCCTGGGCTCAACTGGTTACATTTTCTCGAAAAACGTAAATGTCCCGGCATACCTTTTTATGGCTGTGATAGTTGGTCTGTTCATGGGATTGACGGTTTCGGCGGAAGAGATCATAAGGGATAGGAAGATCCTAAAGAGAGAGAGGTTCTTAAAGCTGAGCAGGGGGAGTTATTTGTATTCCAAGGTTGCTATCCTCTTTGGCTTATCGGCCATTCAGGCAGGGCTTTTTGTCCTGATTGGAAATGTCATTCTGGAAATAAATGGCCTTGGATTCGATTATTGGCTGATCCTCTTTTCAGCATCCTGTTTTTCAAACGTTTTGGGTCTCAATATCTCTTCCGCTTTTAATAGTGCGGTCACAGTATACATCTTGATCCCCATTATTTTGATCCCACAGCTTTTACTTGGTGGAGTCCTGGTTAAATTCGATGAGATCAACCCACGTCTTGCCTCCCTTGGAAAGGTTCCATTCTTTGGGGATGTGATGACCAGCAGATGGGCCTTTGAAGCCCTAGCTGTGGCTCAGTTCAAGGATAATGCTTATGAACGAGATTTTTATTCCTTCGACAAGGTCAGGGCGAATAGCGAGTTCAAGACCACCTACTGGATACCCAGGCTTCGCACAAAACTTGAGTACAATATCCAATTTTCATCCTCTGGGGATGATGTTACTCAACAGCAGGTCTTGTATAACAACAAGCTTATTCTGGACGAATTGAAAAGAGAAGCAAGGAACAATACCCATGTTGATTTGGGAAACGTGCAAAATATGGATCCACAATCCCTGTCACAGAGGGATTATAAAAAGATCAATACCTTGATGGGTTATCTCGATAAATACTTCTCCAAGGTTCACACCAATGCAACCTATAAGAAGGACCAGAAAGTGATGAAGATGACCAATACACCTGAAAAGGAGGAAGCCTATCATGAGCTTATGGGGGAGAATAGAAATGAGCAATTGGAACTCCTTTTGACCAATCGCACCAAGGCCGAAAGGATCGTGGAGTACCAAGGAAAACTCATTCAATTGATTAATCCCATTTATAAGAACCCCGAGATTCCTCCAAATCCTTTGAATTTCAGAACTCATTTCTACGCTCCCTATAAGTACTTCATGGGTAAGTTTTACCCGACCAAGTATTTCAATGTGATCATCATCTGGATGATGTCCCTTTTCTTCTTTGTGGCCCTCTATTTCGATTGGCTGAAAAAGCTGGTCAACTTCATGGAGAAGCTCTCTCCAACCAAAGAGTTCAGGGCTTGAAACCCCTCTTTTTCGGGTCACTTTTCCTCTTTTTTGCAATGAACCCCTGCTTTTCACAGGATCTGCCTAAACTGATCGATCCTGAAGGGAAGTTTGATCCTGAGGATTATTCCTTCGTGATAAAGGAATACATCTTTGGAGTTGAAGGTTTTGAGCATAACCCTTCGATCTCACTAACCCCGGGGTCATTGGTAAAACTCGTGACCGCCGTCGAGACGGTAAAAAAGGGCGTTAAACCATTTAGGACATACGTTTCAAGAATTTTTTTATCAAACAGTAAGGGAAATAACTATTCGGCAATAAGGGTTAAAGGGACAGGGGACCCAACGTTCGGAAGCCCGAGATTTCGTAGACAACATGATTTGGACCTGATCATTGACTCGATTAAAGTTTGGAGAGCAGGGTCAGATACAATTTTTGTGGAGGATCGATTGATCTCTAATTCTCCTGTTCCTGGGGATTGGAAATACGCTGACCTGGGAAATTATTATGCTGCTGGACTTTGGTCGTTGAATTTCAATGATAACCGATTCAAAGTAACTTTTGAACAAAGAGAAGAGCCTGGTACTAAAACCAAGATAATATCTACGGAACCAGAACCTCTTCATTTTTCTTTGGTAAACAATGTTTTTGCAGGGCCTGAGGGTTCTGGAGATAACGCCTACATACATGGCGCTCCGTATACTACAAGAATGTTCATCAATGGCACAATTCCCCCCGGGCAAGGGACCTTTACAATAAAGGGGGCAGATCCTTACCCTCCAATGCAGCTTAGTTTGGCACTTCAAGAGAAAGTAAGGCAAAATGGATTGAAAAATGTGGTCTGCCTAGGAGATCCTCCTCTGGGGCGCCCAATCAGTCTAACCAATTCAAGGGCTGATCATTTCAATAGGGAGATTATTATGACAAGTCCCGGGGTTGATGAAATGATTGGATATATGCTTAGGAAAAGCGATAACCTTTTGGCAGAAAGGTTCTTTGATGATCAGAGTAGTTTTCCTGATGAATATGGTTTCAAAGTTGTAGATGGAAGCGGTTTGTCAAGATCAAATAGACTGAATTCGAAAGGAATGGTAGACTATTTAAGACTGCTGGACACAAATGTTCGGAATAAGCTTCTTGATCTATTGCCCGGATCTGGAGAGGGGACTCTTTCCAATAGATTTAAGGGAGGAAAATTGGTGGGCAGGGTTGTTGCCAAAACCGGATCCATGTCCGGGGTTCGCTGCCTCGCGGGTTATATTGTGGATGAGGGAAAGCCTACCCATGTCTTTTGTTACATGATCAACACCGAGAGTACCGCTGATGCAATTGAACTTCAGAAAAGGATGGATAATTATTTGGAATCCCTTGATCTTGTTCATTGAGCATTTCTTAATTTGGGCTTAGAAATTGATCCTGTAATGAAAAGAGTACTACTTTCTGTTGGAGCCGCACTTTTAGCCATCAGTCTTAACTCATGTCTTAAGGCCAATAAACCACCCTCAAAGGTTGTAGATATCAATAAGGGAAATGAAAGGATCTACGGAGATCCTGATGGTCCACCCAGACAATCATTACAGACCTATGACAAGCTTCCTGATGAGATCCAAAGAGCGGATAAGGTCAGGAAAATGCTTTATCCTTCCTAGAACCTTAGTTCCTACGGGAAAAGAGTTCCCATCTATTTATCCAATCCAGTCGATTGTTGCGCACCCTTACAATAGGGGTAAAGGAATTGTAGTTTCCTTTTGAATAGTCAAACCCTGGGTAAAAGAATCCTGATCTGGCCCCATCCCTGATCAGACCTTCCTGAAAGAACCTTCCATGATCATTCAAGACCTTGCCAAAAAAGTATAAGATCTCGTAACCCAGGCAGGTATAATAGTCCGGCTTGGGATCAAATTTTGGTTCTTTTTGCAACAACCAGAAAAGATCGCTATTCCATTTGATCCAATCGCTGTAAACAAAGAATACTCTTCGTCTTTCAAGTTGCTCAAGGCTGATATTACTGTATTCAACCCAGGCGGAATGACCAAGGATAGGGAAGTTCCCATCAACTCTGTCAGCGGAGCTTAAAACTCTACTAGCCAGAGCTTTATGATTTGATGGAATGAATATGTGGGAGATCGAGATCGAATCAAGAGTGTCCCTATGGATATAATTGGTGACCTGTTCAAGATCGCTTGGATCGAACATCAAAATCGAGTCCAGATCGAATGCTGTATCGGTTTTGAACTCGCCGATATAGCTTTCAAGTAGGGTGGAATCCTTCTCCCAATCGTTGATGATCACACCGGGATAACTTGCTGAGTCATACCAACTACTATCATAAGCCAGTTTGGAAAGCCTAAGTGAAGAGATCTCAACAGGAACCTGAAAGAGGTAACCGTACGGATTCCCTTCGATCAGATCCATGTTCTTGGAAAGTGGATTGATGACATTGATTCTCATTTGCCTTCCGTATTCCATGACCGTCCTGCTTAAGTGCGGATACATCGGGCCGATGATCAGATCTGCCAGAGCCAGACTTGAATCCTTTAGTATTTCCTCAACCACAAAAGAACTCTGTTCTGTATCATATGGCCTGATGAGGATAGGGATACCCAAACCATTTAGAGTGTCAGCTGCTCTCAGTATTCCGGAGTAGATCGAGTATGCAAACTTGTTCTTAAAGTACTGGTTATTGGTTTGTGTGAGCTTCCATTTAAAGGGAAGCAGCACTGCAACATTATAAGCGTCCTTCATATAGATCCTTCTCGAGGCCATATTGAATCTTTCCGGGTCGAGTTTAAAAAAGCCGATTATATTTTCCAGAAGCATTTCATCCCCAGGCTCGAAAGGGGGGGTGGAGATCTTCTCTGAAAGGATCAGACCTACATCTCTGTCCTCAGGAAAGGTGTAATAGAGGTTCTTTAAACTGTCGGTATCATTGAGTTTCTTCAGGAAACTAACCTTCATTTCCCTTCCTTTCCTTTGGTTATCTTCAGAACTAAGGTTTCGCAGGTTGGCCAGGGCATTTTGGTAATCCCCCTGAAGAAAGTAGATCTCGGTCAGCAGAAGGTATGAATTCTCCAGGTTTTCCCAATCCTGAAATTGAGTGACCGAATGGATCATCATTTGCCTGGCCTGATAAAAGTAGCCGGCGTTTTTTGCCGATACTGCAAAATAGTATGCTGCTTCTGCCCGGTACTCAAAATCCTGATTATGACTGCTCAGAGGCTTAAAGACCTCCATTGCTAGGTCATACTTTCCTTCCAAAAGCAACTCGTACCCAAACTTGAATTGAGATTCCTCATCATTCTGTGAGAAGGATGTGGTAGTAAGCAGTGACGTCAGGACGAAGCCCAACAAGTACTTGGGGTGAATTATTCCCATTCTATGGTTGCAGGTGGTTTGGAGCTTATATCATAAACTACCCTGTTGATCCCCCTAACTTCGTTAATTATCCTGGTAGAGATCTTTGAAAGTACGTCGTGGGGTATTTCTGCCCAGTCTGCGGTCATCCCATCTCTGCTCGTCACAGCCCTGATGGCAGCAACCCTTTCATAGGTTCTTTCATCTCCCATAACACCAACCGATTGGATGGGGAGCAAAATGGTGCCAGCCTGCCAAACCTTATCATAATAACCCGTTTCTCTCAAAATGTTGATATAGATATCATCTGCATCTTGCAATAACCGGACCTTTTCAGGTGTGATCTCCCCAAGAATCCGAATTCCAAGGCCTGGACCTGGAAATGGGTGCCTTCCGAGAATGTTAAGGTCCAGTTCCAGTGCCTGTCCAACCCGTCTGACCTCATCCTTAAAGAGGAACTTGAGTGGTTCGACTACCTTCAAATGCATTTTCTCAGGCAATCCTCCAACATTATGATGGGATTTGATGGTAGCAGAGGGTCCTTTTACTGAGACCGATTCAATCACATCAGGATAGATAGTACCTTGCCCAAGCCATTTTACCCCATCTATGGATTTTGATTCCCGTTCAAAAACCTCAATGAATGTCTTTCCAATGGCTTTTCGTTTGTCTTCCGGGTCGCTGTGGCCCCTGAGAGCCTGGTAGAACTCCTCCTTGGCATCAACTCCTTTGATATTCAAGCCCATACCCTGGTAGGAAGCCAGGACATCCTCAAACTCATTTTTTCGAAGCAGCCCATTATCCACGAAGATGCAGTGAAGTTGATCCCCTATGGCTCTTTGCAAAAGGAGTGCTGCCACGCTGGAATCAACACCCCCGGATAGGCCCATTACCACTTGGTCGTTTCCAACGGTGCTTTTAAGGTCCTGAACTGTTTCATCGACGAAATGTCCCGGAGTCCAGTTTTGTGAGCAACCACAGATCCCAACAATAAAATTCTCAAAGATCTTCAGCCCTTGGCTGGTATGAAATACCTCTGGATGGAATTGGATTCCGAAGGTATTTTCCTCATAAACCTGATACCCGGCTACATTTACATGGTCAGTACTGGCGATGATCTTGGCCTTTTCCGCAACATGGGATATGGTATCTCCATGAGACATCCAGACCTGGCCGTTTTCCTCTATTTCTTTTAGCAGGGGATTATCTCCTTCTACGAAGCTCAGGTTTGCCCTGCCGTATTCTCTTTTATTGGATCTTTCCACTTCACCCCCCATTGACTTTGCGATCAATTGGGCACCGAAACAAAGCCCTAAAACAGGTAAACTCCCTCTGAATTGATCCAGATCTATGCTAGGGCTATCCTGGTCATGAACCGAGCAAGGACTTCCGGAAAGTATGATCCCTTTAACCGATCCATTGATCTCAGGGATCTTATTATATGGGTAGATCTCACAAAATACATTTAGCTCTCGGATCCTCCTGGCGATCAGCTGGGTGAATTGAGATCCAAAATCCAGAATGACGATTTCCTCCCTCATGCCGCAAAGCTAAAAAACGGGGTATGTTTTTTTTGGGAAATATGGAAAAGAAGTTTTTTTACTCTTGGTGTAAGACCTAATTTTGCACGGCGGGTTGGTACGACCAGCTCCTGCTGAATCCCCCAGGTCCGGAAGGAAGCAAGGGTAGGTGGTTGTAGCGGTGCGATACCGGCTCGCTTTTTTTATTTTTCCATCATGAAGTTTTTTATCGACACGGCAGACCTTGATGAGATCAGGGAAGCCAATGATCTAGGTATCCTGGACGGTGTGACTACCAATCCATCCTTAATGGCCAAGGTTGGAATAAAGGGAGAAAATGCTATTCTCGAACACTACAAAGCTATTTGCGACATCGTTGACGGAGATGTAAGCGCAGAGGTCATTGCCACAGATTATGAGGGGATACTCAAGGAAGGCCGCGAACTGGCAGCTCTCAATGAAAACATTGTTGTGAAGGTACCAATGATCGCAGATGGTGTGAAGGCGATCAAGACCTTCAGTATGGAAGGGATCAAAACCAATTGCACTTTGATCTTCAATGCAGGTCAGGCTATTATGGCGGCAAAAGCCGGAGCCACCTATGTTTCACCTTTCATAGGAAGGATAGATGATAGTTCCTGGGATGGGATCGATCTGATCGATCAGTTGGTTACCATCTTTGAGAACTATGGTTATGATACTCAGATCCTTGCAGCCTCCATCAGGCATACCATGCATCTTGTGCAATGCGCTGAGATCGGTGCTGATGTGGCCACATGCCCTCTCTCGGTTATAAAGGGCTTGCTAAAGCATCCTTTGACAGATATTGGCCTGGCCAAGTTTCTGGAAGACGCCAAAAAGACTCGTTAATTGTACATAATCAAAGTAAAAGGAAAGTCAAAGATCCCTGACTATATTCAGCTAAGGGATGATAGTTTTACCTTGATTGGATATTTCAGAGCGGATAAGCCAGTTCAACGTCTGGAGAAGTACGGACTGGAAGGAAGGGATGAAGAAATGACCAAAATAATTTCCGAACTACCGTTTGGAAAGGTTCGAAAACTCGAGTTCAATGATTGAGGGAAGTCTTGTTCTCGATATCCGGAATGCAACCATCATGCAGGAGGAGCAAGTGGTCCTTGATAATATCTCCTTTGACTTAAAAAAGGGTGAATTTGCTTACCTTATCGGAAGAACCGGCAGTGGGAAAAGCTCTTTGCTTAAAACCCTCTATGCTGACCTGCCATTGGAATCCGGAGAGATCAGTATCGCCGGTTTTGATATTGCCTCAATCAAAAGATCCGAGGTTCCTATGTTGAGAAGAAGGCTCGGGATCATTTTCCAGGATTTTCAACTCCTGATGGATAGGACCGTAGCCGAGAATCTGTTTTTTGTGATGAAAGCCACAGGGTGGAAGGATAAGGGAAAAATGAAGGCCAAAATGAATGATGTGCTAATGAAGGTTGGGCTTGGGTCGGTTGATAGCAAGATGCCACATCAGTTATCCGGTGGGGAACAGCAGAGGGTGGCTGTTGCCAGGTCTTTGATCAATGACCCCCAGATCATTCTTGCAGATGAACCCACAGGAAACCTTGATCCAGAAGTGGCCGATGGCATATTGAAACTATTCTTTGAGATAAATAAAGGTGGAACGGCTGTTCTGATGGCCACTCACAACCATAATTTCCTGGAAAATAATCCTGGTAGGGTTCTAAAATGTTCCAAGCATGCAATTCTGGATTCTGAAAAAGAAGAATTCAGTCTCCGCGACGTTTGGTATTATTAGATCTTGAATCCGGGGAGAATCACCATATCTGTTAGCAATGATCTGAGAACAGATCAAAGGGTGCATAGGATATCTCAAAGCCTTGCTAATGCCGGGTACGAGGTAAATGTATTGGGATTTGGGACCACCCATAAGGCGGAACTACCGGATGGTGAGGTCAGGTGGAGGATTAATAGAATATGGTTCAAAAGGGGCTTCCTATTCTATAAGGAACTCAATCTCAGACTCTTTTTCATCCTTTTACTTTCAAGGTCTGATATCCTATGTGCCTGCGACATGGACACCCTGCTTCCTAATTATCTTGCCGCCCGACTTAGGGGAAAAAAACTTGTATTTGATGCCCATGAGTACTTTTCTGAGACCTCCGGTGTCATAGGCCGGCCCATGGTGCAAGCCGTATGGAAATGGTTAGAGAGGTTTTTGATACCTAGGGTAGATCTTGGATATTCGGTTAGCCCTGGGATTGCCGAATGCCTTCAAAAAGATTTCGGAAAAGAGTTTGGGGTCGTTCGGAACGTGCCAAAAAGGATTTCAGAGGGCCCAATTGCGGATTGGCCCAAGAGGGGAAGTTTTTGGATCTACCAAGGGGCACTGAATAAGGGCAGGGGACTGGAGGCCCTGATTGAAGCGATGAAAGTAAGTTCTAAGAAGTTGTTGATCGCGGGGAAAGGACCACTGGAATCACTGCTGAGGAAAAAGGTTAAGGATCTTGGATTGGAGGGCAAAGTGGAATTCATGGGGCAACTCAAACCAGGGAAGCTTGTTGGATTGACCAGGGAAGCATTTGGTGGCTTTAATCTTGTGGAAGGAGAGGGTCTGAGTTACTATTATTCGCTTGCTAACAAATTCTTCGATTATATGGCTGCTGGAATCCCGCAGGTCAATACCGACCTTCCGGAGTATAGAAGGATCTGCGAAGATTATCCCTGCAGTGAATTTGTGAATTCCAATCAGTCTGGAGAAATCTCCAGGGTCATTAGGGAGCTTGAAAATGATGAAGCAAAAGTTCAGGAAATTAAAATCCAGGCTGACTTAGGGGCAAAGGTATACACTTGGCAAAATGAGGAGAGTAGGCTTATTGAGATGTATGAAAAATTATAATGGATTGGGAATTAAGGATTTTCAGTTTTTAACTTCTCATTTCTCCCATTCGAATCTCGTTTCTCAGGCCTATTCCTTCATAGCCCTAAGTAAATAAAGAAGCCGTAATTGGTCATAATGTTTAAGGTTGGGATTGGATGAAAGCAGGCTATCCTTTAATCTTTGCTCACGTTTTGATAGTAGCCCTCTTACCAAGGGAATAAGACCGGCCAACCTTAGTTTTTGATAAGCGGAAAATAATTTGATCTGAGTAAGGAGAGCACTGTATTCATCTTCATCCGAAAGGAACTTCAAGTTTTTTGCAGCTTGTTCTGATCGTTGGATCAGCTCCATTGCAGGGATGAGCCCCTCATGGACAACGGGGTTGTAGATGTGCTTGATTTGTAGCCCTTTCGTTTCAATCAAAAGCCCATAAATGGTGTCATTATACCCATAACCAGTCTTTTTTTCCAAAAAAGTATTTTCCAGAAACACCGACCTCCGAACTGCAAGATTTGAGGTTGTGATCGATCTTCCTGGATTTTGCATCCTCAATTCAGGAGACACCACTTCACGTTCTTTTCCATGTTTCCACTTCAGCATCAGATCAGGATCTTCAGGTCTTCCAGGGTACTCCAGCCCTCCGCAAACGTATTGGGTAACACTTCTTTCGAACTCTCTGTAATAGAAGTAGATAAAGGTTGATTTAAGGGGCATGACATCTGCATCCAGAAAAAGCAGAACCTCATTCTTTGCGTTCCGGGCCAGCATATTTCTGTTTAGGTTATATCCCAGGTTCTCCGGGTTCCTGATCACTCTGGTCATGCTAAGTCCTGAGCCCTCAAGCAATGTTTCAATTGGCTTATCGCTGTAGTCGTCGCCAATCAGGATCTCAAAACCCCTTATGTCTCTGGAATGGGCCTCGATCTTTTTGCACAATTCTACAGGATTCTCATTGTATGCAGGAATAAGAACACTGATCACAGGGCAAATAAAAAACCCTTTCAGGATTTGAAAGGGCTTTTTTTATAAAATCTTAGTTTATCTCTACGGAACCGTACTCTCCTCTTATGGTTACCTCCGAGCTAGGATCGGCTTTCTTTCCATATATCCCCTTGTAAGTGGCGCTTGGGACATACTCGTCCTTTTCTTTTGAGATCTTCATGAAGTCACCTTCCCTGTAATCAAGATCTCCGAAATCCATATCGGCTTCCAGCTTGAAACTCGCACCTTCTTCAAAGTTCATCTCAACACTTGCAAACTGGGCAGAGATGTCAATCTTGGTAAAGTCTTTGCCGACCATTTTTAATTCCACTCCATCTCCATAGAAGGACTTGATAAGGGCTTCTTGTCCTATTCGGTCAATTTCAACGCTGGAAAACTGGAAATCACCTTGAAGCTTTTCTACCTTACCAACTTCTAATCCTCCATAATTAACCTTTGCCTGGAGGTCAGCTACATCTCCGATTTCACCCTGAGAAAACTGGCTATTGATAAGTAGCTTATCACAGGTCCCCATGTCGAATTCGGAATAAGAGATATCGATGTCACCATTTACGATCTTTCCCCAGGAACCGCCTCCAAAGGCCAGTTTAAGTTCATTTTCTGGCCCGATCAGATCTCCTGCATGAAGCTTTCCGTATTGGACGTTCATTTGGACCTTTCCGGAATAATCCGGGAGATAAACATCCCCAAAAGAGTTTTTGACATCAAGTGATACACCATCAGGAAGCTGGACCTTAATATTGACCTCTACCTGCTGGGTTTTTCCATTATTGTTGATCTTACCGGGTATATCAATTTCACAGATCACCCGGTTACCGGATTGTGAAAACTCAGGGACTATCTTCTCGGCCTTCTCTTTGGCTCTCTTTTCACTTGGATCCATAACCATTATCTCGATCGCAAAGGAGACCTTGTCCTGATTCCAGGTTTCAAAGTGGATCTTTCCAAATTCATTGCTGATCTTCAGGGAGCCTGAATTTTTCATCGGGTACTCCTTAGTTATAGTCCGGTTTTCCTCATAGGCCGAGCCTTTCTTCGGTCCTGCATATGCAAGGAAAACAGACAGGACAAGAGTAAGGCTAAGCGCTGATGTTTTCTTTTTCATGACCTCTAGCTTTTTGTTTTTGTATGACTTCCAATTGTATTTGTAAAAGTTCTGATTGCTTTTGAAGATTCAGGATCATGTGCTCCAGCAGTCTTGGCTGGGCACCCTTTTCTGCGTATAGTTTTTTAAGTCCGACATAGATTGAATCAAGGGTCACCAGGTCTTTTTTGAACTGGTAATTTAGGTCTTCATCAAGGGGAGTAGAGAAGACCGCAGCCTTGCTTACCTCAATCTTGCTTTGGTAGAATTTTTCGACCTCAAGGAACTCTTCGGGTAAGGTACTGGTCACCTGGGCAGGAGTATTATCTTGATTGCCAGCTAAATAACCTAGCCAGAAGATCATTAGGATAGCTGAGACTGCTGCTGCGATCCTCATGGCTTGCCCCCAGAAGATGGTCCTTACTTTGGGTTCAGGCCTGTCAAGTTCATCTTCAATCCTATCCCAGAGGTTATTTGATGGATCCAGTTGATCCATATCCTCTTTTAGTTCGAATATTTTCTTTTCAAATTGATCCATTATGATCTCCTTAAAATCATTAGTTCATTTCTGACCTTTTCCTTGGCCCTTTTATATTGGGTCTTTGAAGTAGATTCTGATATACCTAAAACCTGGCTTATTTCAGAATGATCGTATCCTTCGAGCAGGTATAATGAAAAGACTGTTCTGAAACCTGTTGGTAGTTTCATAATAGCCTCACTTACCTGTTCAGTAGAAAATGAAAGATCTCCGGGATTTTCCTGAACTTCAGGCGGATCAACCGACTCATCCAGGGTTTCGACCCTGGAATCCTCCTTTTTTAGCAGGTTGATCGATTTGTTGATCACTATTCTTTTTATCCATGCCCCAATGGTAGAATCTCCCCTGAAAGATGAGATCTTTTTGAAGACTTCAATGAATGCTTCCTGGAGAGCATCTTCTGCAAGGGTGGGGTTACTTAGGATTCTATTGCTTGTATTCAACATTGCTTTGGAGTAAAGGCTGTATAATTCATACTGCGCCTTACGCTCTCCCTGAATACATTTCGCTACCAGGTTCTTTTCCTTGTTGATCTGTGCCTCAGGGATCACTATGGAAAAGACCTAAGAAAATCAAATGGGTTGCATGGAGGAGGAAATATTTTTACTTCTCCTCATTCCGTTTTTCCAGGGCCTTTTGGTTGTTGATTGGAAGAAGGAACTCTTTGTCAAGCTCAATGGCTTTTTTAAACATCTCCTTGGCTTTCTCGTCTTCATTTAGATCCATGAGGATCACACCTTCCATATTGTAGACAGCGGCCTCCATAGGCACCGATTGGGATTGTCCTTGTCCGTAAAACACCGTGACTTTTGAATCCTTTAGATCCTCTCTACCCAAAATTGCCTGAATAGTAAGCTGGCATTCTCCGAGCCTTTTAAGGTCGTATTGAAGTGTAGCGATCTGATATTGATGCTGAATATTTTTTGTTTCGGGATAAAGTTTCTCAAAGTCTTCAAGGGACATTTTGATCAAACCAAGGTTTTTCTCTGAAACTGCTTTCAATTCAAGGATCCCAAGATTTGAAGGGTTGCCCTTGAGGATGTCCGCTGAGACGAGGATACACTGTTGATTCATACCCACCTGGAAATACAAAAAAGCCAAAGAATCAAGATAGTTGACTGAATCGGGGTATTTGGCAAGGATGCTATAGTAGCTCATCGCAACAGGGCCTGGATCCTGATACCTTAAGCCATTGCGGATTATCTTTTTTTCCAGTTCGATCCCGGAAGTTCCGGTTTTCATTTGTGAACTGCCATTATTGCCCTGGGGCTCGGATTTTTTCTTTTGCCCATAGCTGAATCCAAATACGAAGAAGCAAAGGGTAATGATCAGTAGTTTGTTCATTTGATTTTTAAGGTTTTTTTGGCTGAATTCCTTTTTTAGCTGCCAGTTTTAATAGGTATTCTCTGGCTTCTTTCTGATTATTTCCAATTTCGCCCTCTAAAATAGCATTTCGAATACCATTTTTTAATTCTCCTACCGTCCGGTTTGGAGGAAGGCCAAAAAGATCCATGATGTCGGTTCCAGATATAGGGGGTTGAAAATTTCTCAACCTGTCCTTTTCTTCGATCTCCTGAAGCTTCTTTTCTACGATATCGAAGTTTTTCAGATAGGTATTGACTCGTTTTTCATTCTTTGAGGTGATATCCGCCCTACAAAGTGTCAAAAGGTCTTCTATATCATCTCCTGCTTCAAAAAGCAGTCTTCTTAAAGCGGAATCGGTGATATCCTGCCTGACCAGCGGTATTGGACGAAGATGAAGCCTGACAAGTTTCTGGACATATTTCATCCTGTCATCCATTGGAAGCTTCAATCTTCTGAATATCCCCGGGACCATTCTCGCTCCCTTGTCTTCATGGCCATGGAAGGTCCAACCGGAACCCTTCTCAAACCTTTTGGTAGCAGGCTTGGCAATGTCATGAAGGATTGCGCTCCACCTTAACCATAGGTTATCGGTCTTTAGTGCGATATTGTCCAATACCTGGAGGGTATGGAAGAAATTGTCCTTGTGAGCTTTCTTTTCAATTACGTCGACTCCATGGAGGTCGGTCATTTGAGGAAAAATATTATGAAGAAGCCCCGAGCTGAACAATAGCTTGAATCCATATGAGGGAATGGGGGATAGGATGATCTTGTTCAATTCGTCTGATATCCTTTCCTGGGAAATGATCTTGATCCGGTCTTTGTTGCGGGAAATCGAATCAAAGGTATCTGCCTCTATATCAAAACTCAACTGGCTTGCAAACCGGATCGCTCGCATCATCCTTAGGGGATCATCTGAAAACGTTTTATCGGGATCCAAAGGAGTCCTGATGATCTTCTTTTTCAGGTCTGTGACACCATCGAACGGATCCAAAAAGTCTCCAAAGTCAGACCGATTTATACTATAAGCAAGTGCATTGATGGTAAAATCTCTCCTTTTCAGGTCATCTTCCAGGCTTCCGGGTTCAATTTCAGGATTTCTAGAATCTTTTGAGTAAGACTCTTTCCTGGCACCCACAAATTCAAGATCAACTCCCTTATCAGATACATGGGCAGTCCCAAACCTTTTGAAGATCTGTACCTTCTTTTTTGGGGATATCAGGTTGGCGGTTTCCTTGGCCAGTTTTATTCCATCTCCAACGCATAGGAAATCGATATCACCTTTGGCCCTTTTGAGGAGTATGTCCCTGACAAAGCCTCCGACAACGTAGGTTTCTATTCCTGCGCTCTCAGCAGCTTTTGCCACAAGGTCAATGTGGGGAAATTCCTTTGTGATCTCTTCCAGTTGGGGAGGCTTCATCTTCAACTAAATTTCAAGAATTATGTTGAAGAACTAAAACCTTGGGTTTGGCCATCTCTTCCGGTAGGAGCTCTTTTTTCCCATGGTATAGAAGCCAAAATCCACCGCAACAGAGATCTCATGAGCTCCACCAGAATTCCTTGCCAGGGTGGAAATGGTATAATCATAGCTATAACCAATGGTAAAACCCTGGGTGTAAAAGCCAAGGAGAAAAACAAGGGCATCCTGGTTCCCGGTCCCTGCAGGGTTGGTACCCAGAGGTAATCCTCTATACCAAAACCCAACCATAAGTGGTTCGTAGACGAACTCAGCCCCGTGCGCTAGTCTTTTAAAAGAGGATTGCATCCACAGCAATGCCATGGGAGTAATGCTGAATTCTTTCAGTCCCTTTTGAACCCTTCCATTGGCGTTTATGAAACCAAATCGATAGCCAGCATGCAAAGAGTATTTCCTTGGCAGCCTGGAATCTCCATCCATGAAGCTTTGGTTTGGTTGAGCGATATGGTCCACTGCAATACCGAACCAGGCTGCATCATTGTGCATTACCGCACCAAGCTGAAAATCCGGATAAATAATGGTCTCTGAGCCAGAAAGTCCCTCCTGGCTGGTACCCTGATAGGTTCCGTTTGCGGATATCTGATCACCAAAAATGTAGTTGGAAAAGTTTGTGCTTTGAAAAACCGCCTCAGCCTTAGCTCCGGCGCGAACCTCCCAGTCCCTGTTGATATTGAAATAATAGGAGTAGAGAGCCCCAACGGAGGTCTTTCTAAGGTCTCCTGGCCCGCTTCGGTCATAGGACATGATCAGGCCAACTCCGCTTGGGATCTTGTGGAAGGAATAGTCAATTGCAAACCTTGCAGATACGAAAGGATAGTTGATCTCTGGGTACTGGATCCTGTAGTTGAGATATGCGGAACTAAAGTCTGAAGAACCCGTAAATGCGGGATTGAGGTGCATCGGGACCGAGTAGATCTGGGAGGCCTCTGAATCCTGGGCAAGGAGCACAGGACTATTAGGCAACATGACCAAGATGATCAAGAATACCCTCAAGTATTTTGTTAACCGATTTATCCCTTTAAAATGCGGCATGAAGATTTAAGAACAAGTTGTTTTCATTGTTTGAGATCCTTGAATACTCTAAACGAAAAACCAGATCATAAAATGTGGCAAGATCCAGTCCCAATCCCCATGCCCATATTCCATTGTTTGCAAACTCCGGGTTCAGTGCAGCCGTATAGGGGTCATGCGAGGTCCCTACATCTATGAATGCCTTGACAAAAAGGGATGCCGGAATGGTCTGAAACTGCTTTATGGGCACAATTTTATCATACTTTCTTGTAAAAGAAAAAACCATGAACCTCAATTCATTTTTCATGATCAAATAACTGGTGGAATTGATCACCTTCAGGTCAAAGCCTCGGAGGAGATCATTCCTGTAACCAAGGCCACCATATGTAAAATAGGGGACTGTGTCTCTTGGTAAGGTCCCAAATCCGGAAAGGTAGTGACCGGTAGACCATCTTTTTGAAAGCGAAAAGTATTTTGATGCATTGCCGTACAATTTCCAGACATCCAATGGCCCAAGAAGGCCTAATCCTTCTTTTTCCACCCCTGCTTGAAGCATATGACCCTTGGTGGGGTAGAAGGCGATATTCCGAACATCATAAGTGTATGAATATCCCAACTTGAAAAATTGAATAGAACTTAAAGCGCCTCCAAAATAGTTCGGATTGAGGCTAACGACTGTATCACCAACCCATTGGTCGTGGTACCCAATGGTCATATTATGCCTGGAGTAGAAACGGTTTCTTCTTTCAAAGCCAAACTGGCTGTAAAACCTCTTCCTTTGGACAGTCCCAATGCCCACCTCATTTATTCCAACAAATTGGAGCCAATGATCCCTGGTCTCGTATGCCACTTGATCGTTTTCCGAATAGGAAACCTTGAAGCCGATGCCGGTCTTTCTGTTCTTATCAATGTAGGGCAGATCATAGAAAACCTCGAATTTCCGTGTAAAACCAAACTGAGCTCGGAGGGTAAGTTTCTCCATTCTACCTCTGAAATTCTTATCAGTAAAAGAGAGACCAAATACCAGCCTTTTTAGCTCGGCACCCCTTTGGATCCATTCGTTAAAATTCCTGTCTCCGAAATCGATCTGTACTGAAGGCCAGATGTACCACCTTTCATCAACTTCAACCTCAAAATCAATGAATTGCCCTTCTACCTTGTGGTTGAGGTTAACCGTATTGAACAGATTGGTATTGAATATCTTATTCCTTTCCGCAATAATGAAATCCTCAAGTCCTTCTCTGAGAAGGGTGTCTCCAGATTCAAAGCTGAGCTCCCTAATTATTATATGGGTCCGGGTTTTCTTGTTTCCAATTACTTTAAGGTCACGAACCTGATAGTATGCCCTTTGAGTGCTATCAGCGTTAACAGGGCCAGGCGAGATGACCTGGGAAAAGAGGCTGTATGGGAGGAGGGAAGCGAAAAGGGTAATAAGGATCTGATAGGCAGCAGTGATTAGACTGTCCTTAACCAGGGTTCTCTGAGTTGGTCTTCTTTTTTTCAGCGGGTAATATTTTCCAGATATAGAGATAGACTCCTGCAAAGACCAGAGGTATACTAAGGATCTGCCCCATATTCAGACTGAATCCATCTTCAAATCCAACCTGGTTCTCTTTGAGGAATTCATGAAAAAAACGTATTCCGAACAGCAAAATTAGGAACCAGGCGAAGATCTTACCTTCAATGAAGTCTTTTTCCTTGCGATAAATGAAAAAATAGAGGATAAAAGCTATTAAAAAGTAGCTAACTGACTCATATAGCTGGGTTGGATGTCGAAGAATTCCGGATAAAACTATGGTCCCGCTTCCAGGTTGAGTGGCAGTTACTCCTGATCCATCCTCAAGACTCAGGTATTTGGATAGTTCAGCATCGCTTTTTATGGTGCTTAATATCTGACCTTCCAAGAATGATCGCATCTCGGGAGTATCCAGCTTTTCGTATAGATTGACCTGCATTTTCATTGGCACCCTGTTGATCGACTGATCAACCTGAGATATTTCTTTGAAACCTATGCTTTCAATTATCCCGGGATAATATGCCTTGAGCCGGTCTTCGGAAGCATCAGTATATACTATGGACCAAGGAAGGTCACCCTCCTTTCCTATGATCTCTGAGTTCATAAGATTTCCAAGCCTTATGAATCCTCCACCAATCGCGATCAGGATAACAAGCCGATCCAGCACATATAGATAAGATTGCCCTGGTGTATTCCTTGCGTACATATATAGACCGATAAGGATACCAGCGGCGGCGCCATGAGAGGCCAATCCCCCCTTCCATACCTTTAGGATCTCAATAGGATTGCTTAGATAGTAAACCGGCTCATAGAACAAACAATGGCCTAATCTTGCCCCGATAACCGTTGCTACAACCACGTAAAGAGTGATCCTTTCTACATCCTTTTCACTCTTTCCTTCGCTTTTATACCATTTTGAAAGGATGAACTGCCCCACAAAGAAACCCATTGCGAACAGTAGCCCATACCACCGTACCTCAAAACCTCCAAGTTGAAAGAGTTGGGGCTTTACTCCCCAAAAAATGTATCCTATCAATTCCAATTTACTCTTCTAATTGTTCTAGTTCCAATAACTCGTTTTCAAACCCTCCAGAAAGGATGGGAAAACGGCACCAAGTCTTTGGATCAACGCTGAGATCGTCCAGATGAAATGAGGGTGCGGTCCTTTCCCTTTTCCATTGATTTTGACTCCAAAGAAGGAAAAATTTCCGGACCCAGGCCTTAAGGTTCTTTCTATCCCCGAAACCCGCCTTTTCCATTTCCTGCAACACCCTCACAGGTTTCATTCTCAACCCAATCGCGAATTTCTCAATATGATTAAGAACCCGGTATGGCATTAGGTCTTCTTCATCGGTTTGGTCGAATTCCTGTGGCCTTAGTTCAGCGGTAGGGGAAAGGTCAAGGTTTTTTTTCAGGCCGGAGTATCCCATATTTTCATGGGCATATTTTAACCAGGATAGCACAAAATGCTTGGAAACCCCTGCAATGGGAGCCAAGGAACCGGCCGTGTCCCCATCCATGGTGGCGTATCCAACATCAAGCTCACTTCTATTAGAGGTAGAAAGGAGGAGGTAACCCATCTGATTTGCGAGTAACCATACCCCTGGGGCTCTTACTCTCGCCTGGATGTTTTGAAGAGCAAGGTCATCTTCTTTCCAATTAAGATCTCTTCCGATCTGCCCTTCTACTATCCTGAGATAGTCATTAACTGTATCGTCAACAGACCATTCCAGGAACCTTGCACCCAATGAGTTCGAAAGTTCAAAAGCTGCATCCCTGGTTTGTTTTGAGGAGTTTCTGGTGCTTTGATACACGGTAACAAGGATCTTTTCCATAATAGCCTCAACCGATTCACCCTTTATACGATCCTTCAGCCCCAAAGCCTTCAAAAACCCTTCTTTCCCAAGGTCATCAATGCCACATTTGACCATCTGATGAACACATACCGCACAACAAGCAGAATCAGCCCCACCACTGAGTGAAAGAACGAAACCCCTGGTCTTGCTCCTTCGCATATAGTCGAACAATGCCAATGAGACCGCCCTGGGAAAGAATTCAAAATCCGAAAGGTCTTTTTCAATTAATTCATCCTTTGACGAAAGGGGTAGCAAATTGTATGGTTGGAATGAGAAAAACCTGTTTGATTGGATCAATTCGCCCTTTTCAGCCGCCAACATTTCACCGTCAAAGATCAGACGGCCACTATCATTCCCGAGCAGATTGGAATAGAGATAAAGACAATCAAATTCCCTGGAACTGTTGATAACGAGATCCCTTCGAAAAAATGCCTTCCCAAATGAAAAATGACTTGCACTTGGGTTAATGATTATATCGGCACCCGAAACAGCATACCTTTTGCCAGGGCGTTCCTTCTCATGCCATGCGTCTTCACAGATCTCGAATCCCACATGAAGATCTCTAAATGGAAACAGGACTTCCCCAATGGTTATTTTTTGGCCAAGAATTTCAACCTCTTCTTTAATTTTTCCGGGCCATGGTTTGAACCATCTTTGTTCATAATAAACCCCATCATTTGCAAGAATTTGTTTAACTGCTACACCTATAATCTTCTGATTATCAATTATTATTGAGCAATTATGTAACTTATTATTTAATTTAAGAGGTATTCCGATATTAGTCCATAATCCCTTGGTGAAGGGAAGCAGCTTTTCAAGATATATCAGGGAGTTTTCAGTCAACCAATCTGAAAGGAAGGTGTCTTCGCAACTGTAGCCGGTAAGGGCAAGCTCAGGGAAAACCAACATCTCAATTCCCGTACCGGATGCTTCTTCCAATGCTTGGGTGATGTTGCTGACATTGTTTTCCCAATCAAAAGGGCACTGGTTTACTGTGGCCAATGCGATCTTGTCGTACGGAATGCTCTTTCCCAATCTAGATCAGTTTAAGATCCCTGCAAACCTGCAAAGCCGCAAATTGCTCTGCCTTCTTCTTGTTTTTGCCAGCGCCTGTACCAAAGGACTCCCCATTGACCAGAACCTGGGCAAAGAATTCCTTTTTGAAGGATTCTCCTTGTTCACCCACGATCTGAAATTTGATCTCATGGCCATTTTTTTGTGCCCACTCCAGGACCAGGCTTTTGTAGTTAGGATTTTCCTTGAGAACCTGATCAATATCTATATGGTTCTTAAGAACCCTGTCAATGACAAAGGCCTTGCACTTGTCAAACCCCCTGTCAAGATAAAGAGCCCCAATAAGCGCTTCAAGCGCATCACCAAGCAGGCCTTTTTGGTTCTTGGCGTTGTTTAGCCTTGAGTTGGTGATCAAAAGAGCTCCTAAGCCTAGATCAAACCCCACACGATTTAAGGTGTCCCTGTTCACGATACGGGATCTGATCTCTGTCAGGAAACCCTCTTTTTTCAAAGGATATTTTTTGTAAAGAAATTCAGCGATGATCGTGTCCAGTACTGCGTCACCAAGGTATTCAAGCCTCTCATTGTCCTCTTTTTGGCCCAATTGATCCTTATTTGCCCTGGAGGCATGAACAAAAGCTGTTGAATATAGATTCAGGTTTTTGGGACTAATCCCCGTAATCATCCTGATCTTTTTCTTTAGGGAATTTTTTTGAGAAGAGGGAAGAAGGTTTTTTACCAAAGGAAGTTTTTGCCTAAACCTCTTTGAATATGGCAGAAAAGTTATGTCCGCCAAATCCAAAGGTATTGCTAAGCGCAGCCCTAACCTCTCTTTCCTGAGCTTGATTGAAGGTGAAGTTCAACCTAGGATCAAAAGCCTCATCATCTGTAAAATGATTGATGGTAGGGGGCACAATATTGTTTTTTATAGCCAGGATACAT
>JANQSY010000126.1 GCA_028279065.1 Cytophagales bacterium | reverse complement strand
GAAAATTGCTTTTACTCGGGCTATAAAGGAAGAAAAGCCATCTATGAAATGATCTCGCCCGATAAAGAATGGAGAAAATGGGTACGAGAAAATGGTTCCAAAACACCGGATGATGACAAAAGCTGGAACAGAAAGAATCTAGAAATCCAGGCTATAGAAATGGTGAGGAAGGGAAAAACCTCCATCGATGAGGTGATTGGGTTGATCTCAACTGATGGCTGAAATGGATTTAAGGGTGATCCTTCTTCTATTGGTATTCGTCTTTCCCTCTTACGCGCAGGAAAACCTTGATCTGGATTCGATCCGGACAGAGCTTAAAAGCTTGTCTAAAAAAAAGATCCCAGGTCTAAAGGAAACCATTGACTACTCCGTATCTGGCTTGAATTTAAAGGAGTTTCTCAGGGCAATTGCTGAGGCCTCCTCCTTGAATATGCATATTGCCGAAGATATTACAGGAAGGGTGAGCAACAATTTCAATGGAGAATCCACCATGAACATCCTCCTTTTCCTGATCGGAGAATTCGACCTAGGGATAAAGATCACCGGTACTATCATATCGGTTTTTCAAAACAAACCTGTCATCGAGAAAAAGAACCCCAAACCCGGACCATTGGTGAGTTATTCTCCCTACGATGATCACCTGAGCATTGATTCGAAGAACGACACCCTTTCCCTGCTATTGAAACTGGTGATTCAACAATCCGGAAAAAATGTTGTGCCAGCCCCGAATATCGCCGATAAGCTTGTATCCGGATTCATATCTGAAATGATCTTCGATGCAGCCATTGAGAAATTTGCCTTCGCAAATGGACTGACCACCGAAAAAACAAGGGATGGAAGTATTCTGATCTTTCAGGCTCAACTACTTAGTGAAGAGACATCCCCCACATCTTCAAGAAGTAACTACCAGGGCAAGAAATTCAACCAAAACCCGCGATACTCAAAAAACCTGTTCCAACTTGATTTGGACCTGAACTCAGACCCCATCCTGATTGATGCGGAATTGGACGAGGCACCGATCTTTGATGTCCTCCAGGAATTAGCCCTGAGGTCTGATAAGAATTATATATTTTTTTCATCACCACAGGGAAAGATCAACCTGAAGGTAAAGGCTGTCGAGCATGATCAATTCCTGAATTATCTGCTTCAGGGATCAAACTGCACCTATAGTTTCAGAGATGATGTGTACCTGATAGGAGAAAGGCAAAGGGAAGGGCTTCGGTCATCTGAACTCGTTCAGTTCAAATATCGGTCGGTAGAAGATCTTTTGGAAACCATCCCTACTGAACTCTCCCGGGAGGTGGAGATCAAGGTTTTTGAGGAGCTGAATGGGCTCCTGATAAGCGGAAGCAAACCCAGGATCGAGGAGATAAAACAGTTCATAGGTCCTCTGGACAGATTGGTCCCATTGATCCTGATAGAATTGGTTGCCATAGATGTCAGAAAAGGAAGGGATGTGGAAACCGGAATAAAAACCGGTATCTCTGATAGTGTGAAAACCGGGGGAACCTTATTACCCGGCTTGAATTTCACTTTCGGATCCTCGTCGATCAACAACCTTGTGGATGTAGTGAACACCAAGGGGATCATAAACCTTGGAAAGGTAAATCCCAATTTCTATGCTACTCTCCAGGCACTTGAAAAGAATAACCATATAAGAATAAGGTCCACACCAAAACTTGCCACACTAAATGGTCATGAGGCCAGCCTGACCATAGGGCAAACAGAGTACTACCTGGAACAGACCCAAAACATTCAGGGCGGCAACAATTTAGTCACCACTGTAACCCCTCAATACAGAGAGATCAATGCAGATCTGAATATCATGATCGACCCCCTGGTCTCAGCAGGAAATCATGTCACGCTGGATATCCTGGCTGAGTTCTCAACGTTCACAGACCCATTTGTCCTGAATGGCCCTCCGGGTAAATCGACCAGGAGGTTTGAATCGATCGTCAGAGTGAGGAATGAGGAGATGATAGTACTGGGTGGCCTTGAAGAATTGAGAAAGACCCGACAAACCGAAGGCGTTCCCTTTCTCTCAAGGCTTCCCGTACTAAAGTGGCTTTTCAGCTCTGTAAATCAGGAAAAAGGAGAATCAAGGTTGCTGGTTTTTATTAAGCCTACAATAGTTTATTGATGTGTTGAAGGAAGATTGGATAAGGAGACTAAAACCCCGAAAACCAGGGTTGATCCTTTCAAGATCACTGGATCCGGATGGTAAGGAATGGGAACATCAGTTCTTTGATCCAAAGGGGAAACATTGGACGAAAGGACTTCCATTGATTCAAAAAAACTCCTTCTTCTTTGTTGCGATCTCAGGGGAGGTCATACAATCCAAAACCGGCAAAAACCCTCTGGAATCCCACCTTTCCGGCGAGCTCAAAGGGGTTTCAGTCAAAATTGGAAAAGAGGAGGAAACTCATTTTTTTGCTTCAAGATCATCTGAAGAAAGATACCGAGAAGGCTTAAGAAAAGGGGGTATCAGAATGATCGGGGCGTTTTGGTTAGAACCTCTTCTTTTAAGGGAAGGTTTTGGTTCACAAGCACATGAGGTCCTGGGGAAATGGTTGGAGCAAAGTCCATTTGAACACCTTCCACCTGGCTTTGAATTCTCTCTTTCCTATAACAAAAGCCTTTACTACGCGCTTGAAAAAAGGATCATTAGACTATGGATCCCTATCCTTCTAGCAATATTTCTTGGGGCGCTCAGCTGTGACAGGTATTTGGTATCAAAGCTTCAGGATCGCTCAAGGAATACCAGTATCTCCTTGGCCCAAGAAGAAAAAAATAAGCTGATCCAGGATCAAACGATCCAAACAAGGGCACTTTTCAAGGATCAGGATCTTGGAGTTTATGGCAGGGGGGCAAATATCATAGACAAGATTCTTGGTTGCGATCCTGAAGGACGTCTAAACCTTCTTGTTTTAGAGTATGAACGTATCCCTGGTTCAACATCGATCATAAAGCTAGAAGGAAAAGTCAAAGACCGAGGTGTATTATTGGAAACCGTTTCAAGGATAAGAGAACTGAAAGATATCCTGGAGGCCAGCCTGATTGAATATGAAGAAGACCAGAGTTCGGGCTGGGGAGAATTCGAATTGATCATCACGGCATGAATTCCATTCCACCGAAAAGACCGTGGATCATGCTAGGAGGATTGATCGTTTTCCTGGGCTTTGGCATCAAAAATACCATTCTCCCCTTTTTTGATCATTTAAATCAGACCTTGAAAGCTGAAGAGCCCACCTTCCTAAGCTCTCAATCCTTATCCATGGAATCCTGGAAAAAACCCAAGGACCTGAATCCCCAGGACCAGGAGCTGAAAGTGGATCTGGATCTGAAGATTGAGAAGTTCACTACCTCGAAAAAAAAGATCCGGGAAAAAGGCATCGAGCAGATCACTTACGCAATGCGAGTAAGGGGGAATTTCAGGGAGCTTTTGCTCTTCCAATACTCTATTGACACCTCAAGGGCCAATCTGACCGTGCGAAAAGCCATCTATCAAAGTAGCTCCGATGGGGAAAGGTCTAGCTCTGACCTAACCCTTGTCGCCTTAAGAATTCCGGAACAGCCATGATCAAATATTTCATCATTTTAATTTTCCTTTTTTCCTGCACCGAGGTCATTGTGGAGGATATTTCAGATGCAATTGTTAGCCTTATTGCACCCTCAGATTCCATTGTTACCACACATAAACTTCAAAACTTCATATGGGAAGAGGTTCAAGGAGCAGAAAATTATAGGTTTTCAATAGCGAAACCTTCTTTCGACAGCGTTGAATTGATGATCCTTGATACCCTGATCCCGTTCACCAATATTCAATTCAATCTGGATTCAGGGAGATATCAGTGGAGGGTGAGGGCTCAGAATTCAGCCTACTTCGGGGCTTACTTTACCAGGACCTTGACCATCAGATAATGAAGTTGGGAAAAAGAGGAATATTGACCTGGGTTCTTCTTTCGGTGGTGATAGCACTGTGGTCAGGAATAGCATGGAGGATGAACGAGACCCTATCGATCCAAAAGCCCAAGAAAACTGCTGGCACGATGAATTCGGAGAATTCATATGAGGATGAGCTACCCCCTACACCTAAATTGGATTACCCTGATCCATTTGACCGGGACTTTAAAACTGCTAAAAGGACACATTACAAACCCATAAACACGAAAAAACCAGCATCAATCAAACAAATAAATCCACCACCAAAGTTTCAGTATCTGGGAATGATGAAGTCTAAGGGAAACGGTATTGCCATTATCAAACGGGGGGATTTAACATATCACAAGCGTTTAGGGGAAACACTGAATGATTGGAAGTTAATTGAGATCAAAAAGGATAAGCTGGTCATAAAAAATCAATCGGCTGAGGTAGAATTGAAAAGAAAATGATGATAAAAATTTGTTGTAACAATTATTATTATATTTGTTGTAACAACAATAATTTCAACTATGAAAATTCTAACCTGGGTATTACAGATAGCCGTTGCCGGATTATTCCTTATGGCCGGTTTTGGAAAGTTTACCACCCCATATGAGCAATTGGCTGAGCAGATGGCCTGGGTCCAGAGCTTCAGCCCTATGGCCATAAAAGTGATCAGTGCATTGGAATTCCTTGGTGCCCTGGGATTGCTTCTGCCCTACCTGATTAAGGCCCTGCCAAGGATCCTTGTTCCCTTGGCCGCTGCAGGACTTACCCTTCAGATGATCGGGGCACTTATCACCCACCTGATGCATGATGAGTTCATTCCTATGGGTATTTCCAATATCGTAATTGCCGCGGCTTGTGCTTTCGTGGCCTACCGCAGGTATGGTGAACTAAAGGGTACAGAGGAACAGACCTCTTCTGACTCCTGATCTTTCAGTATGAATTGGAAAGGGGGTCCGGATTTACCGGTCCCCTCATTAATTATTGAATCTTGAGTTGATGTACTCCAGGGTCTCGCTCATGGCCAGGGGCTGACTGGAAGCCGAGGCCCGGATAAAGAACTCTTCGTTCTCATTCTTTCCCAGGAAGACCGGTTGGTCGCTGGGTTCAACGTGGATCACACCAACATCTCCACCCTCCATTTCTATGACATCCATTCTTACAAATCCATGGACCTTTTTACCAAGGTGTTTGTTCAACAGATTCGTCACGGCCAGGATGATTCCGTCCTTGCCCTTGTTGCCGGTGCTCTTATAGTCCGGTTCTAATCCCAGAATATTTCCTTCATCCCCTACTCCTATCAAAAGGTTCCCACCTTGGGAATTAAGAAAAGCCGCAACGGTCTTTACGATCACCATTTCCAGTGATTTATTGCTTTGCTCCTGTCGGTAATCCCATTTCAGACTAGATTTTAACTCCACCCGGTCATTCTCACCACCCTTTATCAGGTCCTTGATATGCTCCTCGCTTAGATCAGGCCTCTGTATTCGATTCCTTTTCAGCCTGCGGTACAGGATCAATGTGCTCAACAACAGAGCAAATGTTGTTCCTATACCTAACCATTCCCACCATCTGAGAAAAGGATCTTCCTTGAAAAAACTATATTTCTCTGCGATCAATGCCAGATCCTGATCGGTAATCATAGCATTCCCCTGGGCCAGTAGTTCCAGGACCCTGGTATTGCCCTTTTTTACGGCAGGCCTGATCTTATCACCCCTGAGGACCAGGTACTGATAATACCCGTCCGGCATGTCAACCTCCACATTTCTGATAATGGGATTTGGAAATTCATAGATGAACCCTTCCACCCTTTTTTCTTCGACATCATTCAGCAGCTCCTCAAAATCCTTGTATTTCTTAAGCTTGAGCTCAGGGTACTTTTCTTTTACAAAACTGTATGAGATCTCCTTGGATAATATCCCTACCTGGAAATCGATCTCATAGACCGACCTGGGTCTTTTCGGCCTTTTCAATGCCAGGACTGTATTCATCCTCATGATCGATCCTGGATAGATCAGCTCTTCAGCATATTCCTGCTCAAAGAATAGCCCTGCGACCACATCCGCTTTCCCATCGAGTACCAGTTCAACACATTCTTCTGTACTACCTGGAATGAACTCCATATTTGTGCCGGTCCGCTCTGCGAATACCCTCCACCAGTCGATAAAAACCCCCTGAGGAGCGCCGGTACTATCCAGCCAGGCATAAGGGGCAAACTCCTTCTGATGAGCAATCCTTAAGGACTGGCCATCTACCCCTGAAGAGGAGAATAGAATGAACAGAAAAAGAAAGGAGATCCGGGTCATGAATGTTTCCGCAAATAACGGCCCTGTATTCAAAACTAAAAAAGCCACCCCTTTCGGAGTGGCTCAGCAAACATGCATGGATCGCTATTACTTGCGGTAGATCCTTTCTACCGATGCTACCTGGTCGCCTCTTCCAACTTTCACATTGTACTCTCCATCTTCCAACTCGGCCAGATCGAATCTTTTATTAAAGACTCCAGGCTTCAAAATTGTTTCGGAATGAAGGGTGTTTCCTTCTGCGTCTTCGATAGCAACCCAGTAAGGATCGTTTTCGTCATTTTCGAAAGAGACTACAACCCTGTCGAAGGTGGCATTTGCAAGGATCCCGACCTCAGACTTTTTACTCGTTTCGTTTGTGGTTGTACCTGCAAAAGAAGTTCCAACAAGAAGGATGACCAATCCAAAAATCGCTGATATGTTCCTAAAATTTTTCATGACTTAAAAAGTTTAATTTGACCTCGATTAAGTCTTACCAATTGCGTGCCAAAAGTTGTAACCACCTGGTTATGTTTTAGTTATAATAGTACTATGTATTACAAGGTACTATATATGACCAGAAACGGACACATAACTGACCGGGGGTGGGCAATGGGCTATCCGTCACTCAGAAGGTTTTCAGCGAAAACCGTGGAGTCTCATTGGACAAACTCGAATAATTGGGAAGATCTTCAGAATGTGGAAAAAACTAAATCGTCATCCCGCCGGCTTCGTTCGGTAGGATTTGTTCACATATCCTGAAGGTTAAAAAAAGATTCCACCGATCTCCGCCCACTGCCCTACCCTTCGGACAGTGGAATGACTTTAAGTAAGGGGTTAAGCATAATATTTCAGAGGGTCCTGTTTTAGCAGATCACACATGGCCTGGTATATTTTGGGATTGTATTCCTTTAGTTCATTGGGCCTTTCAAAAAAATTCTCAACCAGGACAGCAAAGAACTCATGCAGATTTGTTGCCGCATATTTCCTTAAAAAGCCTGCTCCTTCCTTTTTCATCTTTTTGATCTCCAATCCAGCCAAATAATCCACCTTTCTCAATCGATAGGGATTTAGAAACAGGTATTCCCGGTTCATAACTGCATCCTCCAGTCTCAGGGCATGGGCCATTTCATGATATCCAAGATTGCGTCCATCATCATGCTCAATAAATCCTTTCAAGAAGTTGTTCCAGGACAAAACGATTATACCCTTTAGATTAACCTCTCCAAGGTGATATTTCTTGGTGATGGTCGAATAGTAATCATCCTCATAGATCAGTATTCTCCAAAAGTGCTTGAAGTAGATTCCTGGAAAACCAAGCGTGATCTGGATTGCAGTTGCTGCGATCAGCGCCTTCATATCCACCGTCACTTCCTCTATCCCCTTTCTCGGAATAAATTTTTTTGAGTCAATGAATTTCTGAACCCTTTTTTCGAACCGTTCCTTTTCCTTTCCTTCAAGAAAGCGGTAAAACCGGAAGTATTTGGCCAGGGATTCCTTGTATTCAGGTCTCAGGTTCTTGAAAAGAAGGTGAGTATTAATAAAGTCCCGAAACAAAAGGTCCGATACCGATTGTAGAAAGCGGAAAACATTGGCCCCTATGTAGCCCAGGATGGAAAGGACAAAAACCGCCACGCCTATTAACGCTAATACTTCCATGGATCTCAAAAGATAGCTAAAAGCTGCCTTTTATGATTTCCGAAAACACCTACCAATCGTCATCCCACCAGCTTCGATCGGTGGGATCTATTTCAATTGGACCGATGATTCAATTGAGATTCCACTGCTCTCTGCCCGCTTCCCTTCCCTTCAGACCATGGAATGACGGTATTCTAAATATGTTCAAGAAAACCAAACCAAAGCGTCATCCCACCTTTTTCGCCAGAAAAGAGGTGGGATCTCTGATCCATCTTTGGCATAAATGAAAATAGATTCCACCGATCTCCCCCCTCATGCCACACCCTTCAGGCGGTGGAATGAGGGATTAATTTGGATTACGGCCTCACAGCGTTCGAAGCTGTGCTCGCCATGAAGCCTACTTGTAGTGCTTTATGGATCCATGTTGGGTGGCCTGTCACCTAGTAATTAACCACTATTCCTTCGGAGTGATCTTTTTTTATCCAGGCTTTACCCAAATAAATTTGGGCCAGCCCGAAACAAAAAAACCGCCTTGCGGCGGTTAATTTACTATGTGGGTCCTGCAGGATTCG
>JANQSY010000119.1 GCA_028279065.1 Cytophagales bacterium | reverse complement strand
AAGGGTGGTGCCAATGATGAACATCGGTGATGTGGGATCCCATGCTGTATAACCCCTGGCCTCGAAAGTGCTTCTTATTCCTCCACTCGGAAAGGAGGAGGCATCAGGCTCCTGCTGGACAAGGGTGGAACCCTTGAACTTCTCGATTTGATCTATCGAATCAAAAAATGAATCATGCTTCTCTGCTGTCGCACCTGTAAGCGGTTGAAACCAGTGGGTGTAATGGGTAACGCCAAAATTCATGGCCCAATTCCTGGCTGCCGATGCAACCGCCCCTGCGGTTTCCATGCTTATCCCCTCTCCTTTAGCCGCAGCGAGTTCAATCTTCTTGAAAACTTCCGCCGGAAGCTTTTCTTTCATTTTTTCTATTCCGAATGATTTCTCACCGAAGTAGTCCGATATCTTATTTGAAGGAAATTCAACTTTAACCTTTTCTCTTCGCTGCGCTTCCAGTACTGCTTGAAACCTAAGATTTGCCATTTTTTCTGGGGTTGGGTATAATTTTTATCAAAAATCCTGTTTTTAGCTCAAAATCACTAAACATAGGGTCTATTTTTTCCACATTTTTGAGTTTTTCGTGCATTTACTTTGAGTAGAGGGTTTTTTCTGCAAGCAACAATTGGAAAAAAATATTCTCAATGGGATTTTCTAGTTTTGCGGACTCGATGAAAAAGGTGGCATTATATACTCTCGGGTGCAAGCTAAACTTCACCGAAACTTCCACGATCGCAGATGGTTTTAAGGCCGAAGGATTCAGCCTTGTTGACTTTACCGAAAACCCTGATGTCTTTGTGATCAACACCTGTTCTGTTACGGAAAACGCAGATAAGAAGTGCAGGAAGATCGTAAAGGAAGCCAAGACAATCTCTCCCCGATCTGAGGTCTATATAATCGGCTGTTATGCCCAGCTAAAACCCGATGAGATCCGAGCTATTCCTGGCGTGACAGAAGTCTACGGAGCAAAGGAAAAATTTGAGATCATCGATCATGTTCACTCAAAGAGGAAAGCAAATCAGGATTCTACCTTAAAATCTCTCGAGTTCATCCCCTCCTATTCCAGCGACCACCGAACGAGGCTTTTTTTTAAGGTCCAGGATGGCTGCAATTATGGATGTACTTTCTGTACCATTCCTTTGGCAAGGGGCAAAAGCAGAAGCATCAATTCAGATGAACTACTAAAGCTTGCTCAGGAATCGGTAAAAAAATTCGACTCCAGGGAGATCATTCTTACCGGGGTCAACATCGGCGATTTTGGGATCATTGATGGTAAGAGGCAGGAAAAATTCATCGACCTTGTCAAAAAATTTGAAGACTCCCTTGAAGTTCCACGGATCAGGATCTCCTCAATTGAACCCAATCTTCTGAGCGAGGATATCATCGGGCTTGTAGCAAAATCCAAAAAAATCGTCCCTCACTTTCATGTACCGCTTCAATCCGGAAGCAATCTGATCCTTTCCAAAATGAAAAGAAGATATAAAAGAGAGCTTTATCAGGACAGGGTTGAAAGCATAAAAAGTTTGATCCCGGATGCAGCAATTGGGGTCGATGTGATCGTGGGGTTCCCAGGAGAAGGCATTCAGGAATTTATGGAGACCTATGAGTTCCTTGAATCGCTTGATGTCTCCTATTTCCATGTTTTTCCTTATTCGGAAAGGCCTAACACGCTGGCCAAAGAAATGGAAGGCTCTGTAACCCCAAAAGAAAGGAACCGAAGAGCCAACGATCTTCGCAAGCTCTCGGACCAAAAACGAACAATCCTTTATTCCAAGAATATTGGAACCACCAGAAAAGTGCTTTTCGAGCAAAAGGTCAAAGGTGGAAAGATGTACGGGTTCACAGAAAACTATATTAAGGTATCCGCTCCATATGATCCGGAACACATCAATGAAATCAAACCACTAATACTTAGTGGAATCGGAGATGATCTTGTTTGCACTGGAAAAGAGGTCCCACTGCCTTCAGTTTTTATTTGAACCAAATCAATTATGCAAAAAACTCTTGTTGTCCTCGTTTCGTCTGTAATGCTTTTTTCCTGCTCCAAAGAGCCAGATGGTACGACTGGGGATAAGGCCCAGGAATTCATCAATTCCTATACCGATAAATACCTAGAGCTATACTATGTTTCCGCCAAGGCGGAATGGGAAGCTAACACCAAGATCTATTCCGGCGATACAACAAGGGAAGCAGCAGCCAAAAGAGCTAATGAAGCTTTTGCTGAATTCACAGGTTCCCAGGAAGTGATAGAACAAGCGACCACACTCTTAGAAAACAAAGAGGAACTGGAAGAATTACAGGTTAAGCAGTTGGAGAAGATCCTTTATGAGGCTGCAAATAATCCGGAGTCTGCTGGTGAGATAACACAAAAAAGGATAGCAGCGGAGGTGAAGCAAAACTCCGATCTTTTTGGGTATAAATACGTCGTTGGCGACGACACTCTTTCCACCAACGAGATCGATAGGATCCTTGAAGAGGAGACTGATGTGATCAAAAGGCTTAGTACCTGGGAAGCAAGCAAAGAGGTTGGGGTAGTATTGAAGGATGGTCTTGCCGAACTCAGAGACCTTAGGAACCAGACCGTTCAAAACCTGGGCTATGATAATTTCTTTGACTACCAGGTATCCGATTATGAAATGGAGGTTGAAGAAATGGTCAAGCTTAACGAAAAACTGATCAGTGATGTATGGCCCCTTTACCGTGAACTTCACACCTATATGAGATATGAGCTTGCGGAAAAATATGGCGAAGAAGTTCCTGAAATGTTGCCGGCTCATTGGCTACCAAATCGTTGGGGACAGGATTGGTCATCGGAGGTTCAGGTTGAAGGATTCGATCTTGATGAGGCACTCGAGGAGAAGGGCACAGATTGGTTGCTTAAGCAAAGCGAGCGATTCTATGTGAGTCTTGGATTTGAAGAACTGCCGCCATCCTTTTGGGAGCTTTCTGATCTGCTTCCTCTTCCGGAAGGAGCGGATTATTCAAAGAACAATCATGCTTCTGCGTGGCACATGGACCTGAAGAACGATGTTCGCTCACTTATGTCAGTCGAGCCGAATACGCGTTGGTATGAGACCACACATCACGAATATGGTCATATCTATTACTACATTGCTTACACCAATCCCAATGTGCCACCATTGCTGAGAGGTGGTGCAAACAGGGCATATCATGAAGCTATCGGTTCAATGCTGGGGCTCGCTGCAATGCAAAAGCCTTTCATAGAAAACCTTGGACTTATTGAGCCAGGAACCGAAACCGACGAAATGACAATACTTCTCAAAGAGGCTTTGAACTATATCACCTTCATTCCATTTTCAGCCGGGGTAATGACCCATTTTGAGAATGATCTTTACTCAAGTGGGATAAGTTCAGATCAATTCAATGAGGTTTGGTGGAAGTACAAGACCAAATACCAAGGGATCGTACCTCCTTCTGAAAGAGGCACGGAGTACTGTGATGCTGCATCAAAAACCCATATTAACAACGACCCCGCTCAGTACTATGATTATGCACTTTCCTATGCATTGCTTTTTCAGTTCCACAATCACATTTCAAAGCAAATCCTAAAACAGGATCCCAGGAACACAAACTATTATGGGAGCAAGGAAGTCGGGGATTTCCTTTATGGCGTTCTCTCCCCTGGGGCTACTCGAGACTGGAGGGAATTGCTGCAAGAAAGCACAGGAGAAGAAATGGGAGCAAAGGCAATGCTAGAGTATTTCAGTCCCATGATGGATTACCTGAAAGAACTGAATGAAGGTAGGGAGCATACACTTCCCGAAACCATTTGATCAAAGGGTCTTCGGCCCCTTTTTTATTTGTACTGCTATCTGTTCTAATTCCAAGTACCATTCTTTTCCAAACCTTCTCTCCAATGCCACTTTTAAGAATTTAAAGAGAGGTATCTTTTCTCTTTTGCCAAGCTCACAAGCTGCGGAACAGATTTCCCATTGATGGTAATTCAGCGCAGTGGAACCAAAAAGCTCAACCTCCCTGGCTGGATAAAGGTGGCAAGAGATCGGTTTCCTGAAATCCTTCTCTGTTCCATCCCAACTCTCTTCAAACGAACATTTTAAAATGCCCTGATCATCATAAAAAGCAAAGACGCATTCCTTGTCTCCGATTGTAGGAGTCACCCACTCTCCATCAGAATCCAAAATAGCAGGCCCTTCCTTTTCAATGATCTTTATCGACTCCTCTGAAAGCAATTTCTTAACAGCCGGAAGTTTCTCCATCATTGGCTCCAGTTCTTCAGTTTTGAGTGGTGCTCCAGCCTCCCCTTCTACGCAACAAGCTCCTTTGCAAGCATTTAGATCGCAGCAAAAGAACTCCTCCAAGAGCTCATCACTTAACAAAACTTTTCCGACCTGGATCAAATTAAAATTTTTTCAAAGAAGCACTGTTTTTGCTCAAAAAAGAATAGCTTTTTTTGCGATCAGCAATTGCCCATGTTAGATCTAAATACCCTCAACGAATCTCAGTTAAAAGCAGTAACGAATAAGGAAGGGCCAATGATGGTCCTTGCTGGCGCAGGCTCAGGTAAAACCAGAGTGTTAACCTTTAGAATAGCTTGGTTGATTGAAAACGGGCTAGACCCCTTCAATATCCTGGCTCTCACCTTTACCAATAAGGCGGCCCGGGAGATGAAGGAGAGGATCATTAAGGTCACAGGACAGGATGCAAGAAATCTTTGGATGGGCACCTTCCACTCAGTATTTGCAAGAATTCTTAGAGCTGAGGGCCAAAAGGTAGGGTTTCCCAGCAATTTTTCTATCTACGATACCGATGATTCAAAGTCCTTGATCAAAACGGTTGTAAAGGGGTTGAATCTGGATGATAAGTTGTACAAGCCCAACATGGTCCTAAACCGGATCTCCCTGGCAAAGAACAGCTTGATCGGTCCGGATGAATACCTGGATGATGCTAGCCTTGTTTCGGAAGATTACGAAGCCCAGCGACCAGAGCTAGGTAGGATCTATAAGGAATACTTTGAACGATGCTTCCAGGCACAGGCCATGGACTTTGATGATCTTCTTTACTACACCCATGTCCTTTTCTCAAACCACGTGGACGTTTTAAATAAATACCAGGATAGGTTCAGGTTTGTTCTGGTAGATGAGTTTCAAGACACCAACTTTTCCCAATACCTTCTCACCAAGAAATTAGCTTCCCGATTTCAAAATATATGTGTTGTTGGTGATGATGCTCAAAGCATTTATGCATTCCGCGGAGCTGACATCGGGAACATCTTGAATTTTGAGAAAGATTACCCGGATCAAAAGATCTTCAAACTTGAGCAGAACTATCGCTCAACCAAGAACATTGTCGAGGCGGCAAACCATGTGATCTCCCATAACAAGGCCCAACTGACCAAGGAGGTATGGACGGATAATGAAGGTGGTGAGAGAATTGAATTGATAAAAGCCTCCTCAGATAGTGAAGAAGGGCGCCTGGTTTCATCTTCCATTTTTCAGGAAAAGATGAACAAGCAGTTGAAGAACTCGGACTTCGCGATTTTATACAGGACCAACGCTCAATCCAGGGCATTAGAGGAAGCTTTAAGGAAGGTTAACATCCCCTATAGGATCTATGGTGGCATCTCCTTCTACAGTAGAAAGGAGATAAAAGATGCCTTGGCCTATATGAGATTCACCCTAAATCCCAGGGATGAAGAGGCCTTGAAAAGGATCATAAATTTTCCCAAAAGGGGAATCGGGCCTACATCGGTCTCCAAAATCATCGTCCTTGCAAAAGAGAACTCTAAAACGATATGGGACATAATTCAGGAATCTGAAAAACATTTTAAAGGAAAGATTGGGAATGCTTTGAATGATTTTGCTTCCATGATCAAACATTTCCAGATTGAGGCCACAAAAAAAGATGCCTTTTCCACTGCTGAGACCATCATTAAGCATTCTGGCTTGCTTAAAGAGTATTATGAAGACAAAACCATTGAAGGGCTTTCCAGATATGAGAACATTCAAGAGCTTCTAAGTGGGATCAGGGAGTTCACAGACAACTCCGAATTGGAAGATCATTCCCTTTCAGCATTTCTTCAGGACATTGCCCTTCTCACAGATCAGGATAATGAATCGGAAGAGACTGATTTTGTGACCCTTATGACCATACATTCCGCCAAAGGACTGGAATTCGATCATGTATTCATCACAGGCATGGAGGAAGACCTCTTTCCATCTCAGTTAATGATGAGTTCCAGAGCGGACCTTGAGGAGGAAAGGCGATTGTTCTATGTAGCCATTACCCGGGCCCAGAAAAAACTGGTATTAACACATGCTTCAACAAGGTATCGCTATGGAATGCTCAATTCTTGCGAACCTTCAAGGTTCTTGGAGGAGATTCCCCCACATTTGGTTTTTCAAAATCAAAGAGCATCAGGATTTGCCAGGGCAGGCTCGGTTTCAAGGGGCTATGTAAGGAAAAAGGAAACCCCAAGGACCCCTGTCACCAACTTAAAACCGGTCCGAAAAATAAAAAGCACCTATAGGCCACCGGAGAATTTTACACCAGATGATCCTACGCTTCTGGAGGAAGGAATGAAGGTCGAACACCCAAAGTTTGGATTCGGTAAAGTCCAAAAGCTTGAAGTATATAATCAGCAAAAGAAGGCGGTGGTCAATTTTGATGATTTTGGCGAAAAAACATTATTACTTAGCTTTGCTAAGCTCAAAATTCACTCTAAATAACAATCACTTAACATGATAGAAAGCAGGGGTACTCTCAGATTGAGAGAGTATGGGAGGAATATTCAAAACATTGTTTCTCATATAAAATCGGTAAAGGAGAAGGATGAAAGAACCAGGCTTGCAAAGCTTCTTGTGGAGCTTATGAAGCAGATCAATCCATACTATACCGAAAGCGAAGAGAACGCTCAAACCTTGTGGGATCACCTTTACATAATCGCTGATTATGACCTGGACATTGATTCCCCTTTCCCCCCTCCTCAGGCCTCCATGGTAAACAGGAAGCCCAAAAAAATGCCGTACAGTAAAAAGAGCATTAAGTATAGGGTTTATGGACACAATCTTGAATTGCTGATTGAAAAAGCCGTTGAGATCGAGGATCCCGAAAAAAGGAAAGCGGCAGAGATCTATCTTGTCAGATTAATGAAAACCCTTTATTTCAACTGGAACAAGGAAGCGGTGGATGATGAGGTTATTGCAAAACAACTCAGAGATATTTCCGGGGGTAGACTTGATCCCGACATAATCATGGCCAGGGAGGAAGGGCTTCTTGAGCTAAACCTTAAATCGAATTCCCAACAAGGAAATCGAGGCCAATCCAAGGGAAGAAGGTTCAGAAAAAAAAGAAACTAAATGGCGGTTTTTGAGATCCAAGGTGGTCAAAAACTATCTGGGTCCATAGTACCACAGGGTGCAAAGAACGAAGCACTGCAGGTTATCTGTGCCTGCCTATTAACCGCTGAAAAAGTTGAGATCCACAATATCCCTGAGATCCTTGATGTACTAAGGCTTATTGAAATCCTAAGGGAACTTGGGGTTAAGATCAAAAAAACAGAGAATAAGGGATACTCCTTCAAGGCAGATGACCTTGACCTTGGTTATCTGGATAGCAAACAATATTTCAATAAAGCATCGGCCTTGAGAGGGTCGGTAATGACCTTAGGCCCTCTACTTGGGCGGTTTGGAATCGGAAAGTCACCTAAGCCAGGCGGTGATAAAATAGGAAGGAGAAGACTTGACACTCACTTCGTTGGATTTCAACAGCTTGGGGCTAAATTCAAATATGACCCTGATCATAAGCTTTATGAATTCAATGCCTCAAGACTAAAGGGATGTAATATGCTCCTGGATGAGGCTTCGGTGACAGGAACCGCAAATCTTGTCATGGCTGCCGTATTGGCCAAAGGCACAACCACCATTTATAATGCAGCTTGTGAACCCTACCTCCAGCAGCTCTGCAAAATGTTGGTTGCTATGGGCGCCAGAATAAACGGAATCGGCTCCAACCTTCTGACCATAGAAGGTGTGGATAAACTCTCAGGAACCGAACACAGACTTCTACCAGATATGATCGAGGTAGGGAGTTTTATCGGAATGGCCGCCATGACGGGCTCAGAGATAACAATCAAAGATGTAGATCTCTCAGAGCTGGGGATCATGCCTGAAGTGTTTAGGAGATTAGGAATAACTGTTATCCAAAACAGGAAGGACATTCTGATCCCGGCTCACAAGCACTTTGAAGTTGAAAACTTCATCGATGGATCGATTCTGACCATAGCCGATGCCCCCTGGCCAGGGTTTACCCCAGACCTTCTCAGCGTTGTCTTGGTGGTGGCCACCCAGGCTAATGGTACCGTGCTCATCCATCAGAAAATGTTTGAAAGCCGCTTGTTCTTTGTTGACAAACTAATTGACATGGGAGCCCAGATCATACTTTGTGATCCCCACAGGGCGACAGTAATAGGGTTGAACAGAAAGGTCCGTCTTAGAGGAATCACTATGACCTCTCCTGATATCAGGGCTGGGATTTCACTCCTGATAGCCGCCCTCTCTGCTAAGGGAACCAGCAGGATCCTAAATATTGATCAGATCGACAGAGGATATGAAAAGATCGATGAACGACTTAAGGGGCTTGGAGCCAGGATCAAAAGGGTAGCAGAATAGGCCCTCAATACTTAATTCCCAATTTGGAATAAACAAAGCTCAACAGCCAGGCAGGGCCTATTAGAAGGAATTGAACATCCTTAAAAAAGCTTGGCTTTTTTCCTTCGATATTATGTCCAATGAATTGCCCTATCCAGGCTATAACAAAAACCGAAACTGAAACTATGATCAAAAACTTTGAGCCTAAGCCACTTAGATAATCAATGATCAAAAGCATTGATCCGGAAATAAGGAACATTCCCATAGCAAGGGTAAGAGAGTGGAGAAGATAAAAAACTAAGGCACCAAAGAATAATATGACCGCCAGGTTTTCCCAAGCCGCAAACTCTGTTGGGAGTATTCCAAGACCCAAATTCACCGTCCAAAGCAATCCCAGCAGGCTGAACATTATTGAGGGCACACAAATCCAATGGATCAGTTTGTTGGTTTTATTCATATGGCTTTCACCATATTCGTCCAGCCATGTTTGGATGCTTTTCATGATCCTAATTTAATATCCCAATCGGGATATTGATACTTGTCTGGTCCCACCAAAGGAACAAGATAACTTCCTTTTCGTTTTCTGAGGGGGCAAAATTGATGAGGAAATTTTCAGAAGAATCTGGAGTCTTTTTGGATGGCAATTCGATCCGCATAATGTCCTTTGTTCTGTCATATTCAAACGCCCCTAACTGTCCAAGTTCCTTATTCAGGATCACGATCCAGGTAGATTCACCGGGAATCGTAAACAATGAATAGGTTCCTGCTTTCAGGAATTTACCCCCAAACATCAGATTCCTGGTGCAGGTCAGCTCGGTTGCCTCATTGGCACCGGTCCTCCATACCCTACCATAGGGAACCAGGTCCCCAAAAATCTCCCTACCCCTTTTATATGGACTCCCATAAGTAACCTTAATGTAAGTATCCTTGAATTTATAGGTGGCCATTTCAAGGGGGCTTTCCCGCTTTTCTGCCAATCGGGTCTGTCCCCATAGGTTATCCAATCCTGAAATCAGGACAATCAGCATTAATGCGATCCTTATAATGATCCTCTTGATCATACTATTCTTACCTCGGGTTCCAACTCAATTGAATATTCTTTCTTTACCTCTTGGATAAGCTTCATTGCAAGTTCCCTAATTTCTTGGCCCTTTGCTCCCCCCAAGTTCACCAAAACCAAGGCTTGTTCCGAATGCACGCCTGCATTTCCAAACTTTTTTCCTTTCCAACCTAGGTTTTGTATCAACCAACCGGCAAATACCTTAAACGATCCATCCTCTTGTTGAAATCCCTCAAGCATTGGAAATTTTTCCTTTAAACTTTTATACCGTTCCTTATCAACAATCGGATTCTTAAAAAAACTTCCTGCATTCCCTATTTTTTTAGGATCAGGCAATTTTGAGTTTCTGATACTGATCACCGCCTCACTTAAGGATCTGGGGTCGGGGTCATCCATCTTATTTTTCTTAAGGAATGCTGAAAGCGACCTATATTCGGTATTTAGGGATCCCCATTTTTTGTTCAACTTAAAGTTTACCCTGGTCACAATAAATTTATCCTTTAGTTCTTTTTTAAAGATGCTGCTTCTATACCCAAACTCACATTCCGGGCTCATCAAGGTCTTAAACCCGTTACCAATCAAATCGAAGCCTTCAACAGAGTCGATCAGATTCGAAACTTCAACTCCGTAAGCACCGATATTTTGGATGGGAGCAGCTCCAACGCTGCCAGGGATCAAAGATAAATTTTCAAGCCCCTGGAAACCTTCATCCAGACTTTTCAAGACAAATTCATGCCAGTTTTCGCCAGCTCCTACCCTTAATTGAACCGCTTCCTCATTTTCATCCTTAACCTCCCACCCTCTTATCGCAATCTTGATTATGATACCGTCAAAGTCCTGAGAAAAAAGAGTATTACTGCCCTCACCAAGAATTAAGAATTTTTTCGTACCAATCAGCTCGTCGAGCTGCTTGAGATCCTGCTCGTTTTCTATCAGGACCATGGAATTGGCCACTGAATCAACACCGAAACTGTTGAACTCCTTGAGAGATACCAGGCTTTCTTCTTTCATCGATTAGGAATCCTTGGCAATGATAAATATTTACCCTGGCAAAAACCCTGTACCCAAAAACCATGCAAGATTTTGAAAAAATCAGTTCAAAAAAATTATTGACTGCCAAGGCATATAAGGGTATAATTGCGCGATTGTATGAAGGATTTAGAAGGCAAATCAGCAATAGTTACCGGATCCAGTAGAGGAATAGGGTTGGCTACCACAAACCAGCTACTTGGATTAGGGATGAAGGTGGCTGGCTGGAGTAGATCAGGAACCCAAATACAGAATCCAAACTTCATCGATATCAAGTGCGATATTTCAATAGAAGAAGAGGTAAAAAGAGCTTATAATTCATCCCAAGAGGCAATCGGGATACCATTTTCCCTCGTAAACAACGCCGGGTTAGGGTACTCCTACTCTCTAGAGGAAACCCCTGTAGAGATATGGGATAAAATGTTTGCCATCAACGTCCGGGGGTTGTATCTCTGCACCAGGGCTGTTTTGCCAGATATGAAGTCAGCAGGGAAAGGACATATCATCAACATTTCATCAATTGCCGGGAACATGGGGATTGAAATGATGTCCGGATATTGTGGCACCAAACATGCAGTTCGTGGGATTTCACATTCCTTGTATAAAGAGGTTAGGAACTTTGGAGTAAAAGTCTCCTGCATATATCCTGGCTCTGTTCAAACCAATTTTTTTGATGAAATTGATTCTGTTCAGGCCAATGAGAATATGATGCAACCGAATGATATTGCCTCAAGTATAGTTCACATGTTAACCTCTAGCCCAAACTACCACCATGTAGATCTGGAGATCAGGCCGCTACAACCCAAAGGAAAAAAGACCTAGCTGTGGAAATTGAATTTCAAAAACTGACCAAAAGATACGGCACCCAGGTTGCCGTTGACCAAATTGACTTCAAGGTGCACGAGGGAGAAGTGCTTGGGTTCCTTGGACCAAATGGGGCAGGTAAAAGCACCACAATGAAAATCGCCACAGGATACCTGATGCCCGACGAGGGTACGGTGGTATTTGATGGGGATGATATCCT
>JANQSY010000098.1 GCA_028279065.1 Cytophagales bacterium | reverse complement strand
GAAGTTGATGGGGGCAGAGACGGAACATCGGATACGGATCATCACGAATCGATAAGTAAAAACAGGAAAAGGAAGCCCCCGGAGATGGGGGCTTTTTTTTGGATCTGGATTTTGCCCTCCTGATTTAGCATATCGTTATTTTTGAACCATGATTCAAAAGCTGATCTTTTTGTGCTTTTTGATCTGTGCTAATATCTCTTTTGGCCAGGTACTGGAAGATACCCTTTATTTCAATGCTGGAAATATCCAGCTTGAATTCCCAGGTCCATCATTTCCTTATAAAGCCCTGAATGAAGGAAATGGCTTTGATCAGGTTGCAGCAAGAATACGACTTAACCCCGGGGATAGCCTGAAACTTTACTTAAAGAATAATGACAATCAGACACATCAATTCAGAATAAGGAACACCAATATCAATTCAGGTCCAATCCCTCCCGGGGCTATGCAGTTCGTCTGGTTACATTTCCCACAGCAAGGGATCTATCAATATTATGATGATCTTGCCAACAATGAGATGCTTGGCCTCTCAGGCATGGTGCTTATCTGGCCATCAACCAGCAATGAGTTTTTTTGGAACTTAAGAGAGCATCAAAGCAATATAAATTCCGATCTGCTCACTGGGATTCCCTTTGATCCGGACACATTTGCGCCGAATTACTTCACTATCAATGAAAGGACCCATCCTTCTTTGCAAAGCGATTCCCTCGCAGTTGTGAAAGGTAATGTGGGGGACACCATTCGGATCTTCACATTGAATTCAGGACAGATGGATCACTCTATCCATTTTCATGGTTACCATGTCGTCCTGGAATACTCATCTGCGGATTCCTGGCAGGTAGGCTGGAACAAGGATTCAATTCCAATAAAGGTGGGTGAAGGGCAGATCTATTTTTTGGTCCCCCATCAGGATGGTACATTTCCTGTGCACGACCATAATCTTGTGGCCACCACCATAGGCGGAAATTCGCCAGGTGGAATGTTGGTTCTGATAAGTATCGATCCATGAGAAGCCGATACCTCATACTGTTTGTTCTCTTCTTTTTGCATGGTAATCTCTTTTCTCAGGTCAAAAGAGAGTTTTTGTTTGATGCTTTCATGAATGGGATCTCGCCATTGCATAATGGCCAGAACATGAATATTTGGGGATTCCAGCGATTGTTGCCGGATTCCAGCGAAAAACTGCTTCCCTCACCAACAATTCTCTGCGAATTGGGAGATACGGTCGAGATCACGATGATCAACAATTCAGTTGAAGGACATACCATTCACCTACACGGTCTGGACGTCGATCAGGCAAACGACGGAGTACCGGCAACTTCTTTTTTCATTCAACCAGGTTCAAGCGGTACCTATTCATTTGTAGCGACCCATACAGGCAATTACATGTACCATTGTCATGTGACCTCGGTTATGCATGTTCAATTGGGTATGTATGGAATGTTGATCGTTGAAAGTCCCGGAGGATTAAAGGAACTCTACCCCGGAGGTCCAAGCTTTGTAAAAGATTATTCCTGGATGGGTGCAGAAATCGACAAATCCTGGCATGATGATTATACGACCATCGGAGCATTTACCAATTTCTTTCCGGATTTCTTTCAGATCTCTGGGAAGGGAAGGCAGAGATTATGGGAGGATTCAGCCCTTTCCATATATAATGCTCGAGTGGGAGAACCGATCTATCTGCGCTTAATGAACATAGGTTTTGGGATCCAAGAGTATATCTTTCCCTCTGGTCTTGATGTGAAGGCTCATATGTCCGATGGACGGCCGTTGCCTGGAGTTGTGGCAATTGACACCCTGAACATTTACCCTGGAGAAAGGTATGGGTTGATCATGCGGCCTTTACAGTTCATGCAGGATTCCATAAAGGTGAATTTCAAAAATATGCTTCGACATCAGGTCTGGGACTCTGAATCTATACCAATTGGGGTCAACGGCATTTATGGGATCTCAGATCAAAACATTGACGAGATCAGTAGTATCCATCCAAATCCCAACGATGGAAGATTTTGGCTGAAGTTTGATCAGGAAAGGGATTGGGAGAGTTACTCCATATTTGACTATTCAGGCAAGAACCTTGTGTTAAACGCTTTTCTTGAAGAGCCTGACGAAACAGGAAGGGTTCCAATGGAATTCAGTTTGCCTCCGGGCTCATATATTTTGATTCTTTATTCCAAAAAATCCTTTCGAACTGAAAAATTCATAATCCATAACCCATAATTCACATTTCATTTTTCCCTTCGTATTTTCGCTAGCATAATTTAAATAGACTATGAAGACCATTTTTACCATTGTGCTCGGTTTGATTACAACCGTTGTTTTTGCTGGGAACAAGCACTGTCTGCTTTCGGCAAATTTTTATGTTGATGACAAAAAGACTCTGGAAATTGATTGCCCGCAGGACCAGGCTACCGAAGACGCCTTCCACGCAAAGGAGTTTGCCACCCTTGCTGAGGCTTTGGACTTTGTAAGTGACCAGGGTTACGAGATTCAGGTGATAGCTCCTCATAACATTTCACATGCTGTCCATAAGTTTATAATGGGATATTCAGTTGTATTCAAGAAAAACAAGGAGGAAGACTACGAAGCAAAACCCAAGGATCAGGAATAGTCCTTTAGGAGATCCTGATCCATATAGGCCTTGTTGGGTCTTTTTAATTAAGAGGTTAGGTAGATCTCAGGTCAAGCGGGCTGTAGGTCTCTCTCGCCGGTTTCTTGAAGAACCCTATTGTTGGTTTTTGACGGCCACCAAAGCAATTCCTGGACTGTTTGGACTACTTTGGCATCCGTAAGCATTCTATAATGTCCGACTTTTTCCAGTGGTTTTAGCTTTACCCTTGGATTTTCAGATTTAATTTTTTCTGAATTTGAATAGGGAAGGATCCGGTCAAAACGGTCATGGATCAGGACCAAATCACTAACATTTATCTCCTTCATCCATTTTGATACTTCCAACCCGCTTATCCTTTCATTGAGGATCCTATTACCAAGGGCTTCCATAACCCTGTATGATCTTTCGCTTAACCCAATCATGGATTGGAATTCCTTGAAGATCTCTGTCATGCTTTCCGGGGTAGTCAACATGACCCATTTTTTTATCTCATAAGATGACCTCCACATAGCGTAAGCCGTAACCGCTGAGCCAAACGAATGGCTCACGAAGGTCAGAGGTCCTTTCGGTTCAAGGTAAGCAACAAGATTTCTTACCGCTTCCCGACACGAATGGATGTTGGCTTTTTTAAGTTTAGAATGGCCATGACCAGGTAAGTCCATTGAAACCACTCTTTTGCCTGATTCCGCCAGGGAATCCCCTATTCTTGCCATGCTCCCAGCATTGGAATCCCAACCATGGATCAAGATCACCAGATCTCCTTCGGGGTCTCCAATTTCATAGGCCCTGGAATTCTCAGGAAAGCCGGGAACCTCAAAATGCCGGGCTTTTTTATAAAACAAAAGCTCCCTTTTCCTGAATCTGCTTTGAAAAGGCCTTGTCCTTTGAAAAAGCTCAAACCCTTGCCTCCCTGCAAATTCCGGGAAGATTAGAGACAATATTTTGAAATAGGCCTTTATGATTTTTTGTATCGCTTTCATAGGTTTATACCAATCGGTATATTTTAGGTCAAAAAAAATTTATTTCTTCATCTCTTTTTCGATCATATCATCGATATGATCCATCATATCATTGACACAATCCTGCTCATCCATAAGGATGGCCAGGTACAGGCTGCCTTCGATCATGGCGAAGATCCTTGTTGCATATTTGTGAGGGTCAAGGTCCGATCTCATATCACCCTGCTCAATGGCATTCAAAATGATGTCAACCATCTTGCCCCGGATCTTTCCGGTCATTTGTTTTACCCTGGAAAACAGCAAGGGATTCTGATGGTTGGAATCAACCCCTCCAGTTATGAGTGGACATCCCCCAAAATCAACGGCCAGGTAATAATAGCGCCTATAAAAGTCAGTAATAGCTTTGAATTGAGCTAGCGGAGAATTGTGTTTTCCCACAAAAATATTCAACTCGTTCAGGATCTTTTTCAGGTTGAAATTGAAACAGGCCAAAGCGAGCTGCTCCTTATTCTCAAAATGCCCGTAAACCGCGCCCTTGGTCAAACCCGTAGCCTGAGTAATATCTGAAAGGCTGGTTCCTGCATAGCCATTCTTACTGAAGACAGGCGCGACTGTTTCCAGGATGAACTGCTTTGTTCTTTCCGCTTTGCTGAGGGTTATTTCCATTTGGATGGCAAACTAAATAAAAAAATACCAAACGGTATATTTTTGCCCAATTATCTAGTTATTTAAAATCATTCTAAATTAATGACGAAAGGATACCCTATTGCTTCTAGATTTTTTTATAACTGGCTTATTATCAGTGTGGTAACTAAAGCCTACCCAGCTTATCCACAATGGCCTTAAAATGCATTTAAAAGCATGTTTGATGATATGCCTTCGGTAGTTAGATTTGTGCAGGTTTAACAATCGTTCTGCCGATGTATATTGTTTTTCGAACGCTTTCCAGGAAACATGGGAAGTTCTTACTAGCTGCTTCACTACTGCTGTCGTTTAGCCTGGCTATTGCTCAAGAAGAATCTCCAGCCGAATCCACTGAACCGGAATCTACTGAAGAGGCCGCCCCAGCTGAAGATGGGGGGAACTCAGAGCTAATTGAAATTGGAGTTGGCATCTACGAGGAGAACTGTACTCAATGTCATGCCTTTAATTCGGTTATAGTAGGTCCAGCTCTAAAAGATGCACATACCAGATGGCCTTCAAAGGAAGCCATGTTGAACTTCATCAAATACCCACAGAAGGTAATTGATGGGGGCGACGCCCATGCGAAGGCTCTGTACGATGAGTACAAACAATATATGCCCAACCATGATTTTCTGAGCGATCAGGAACTTGAAGGGCTTTACGCATTCATAGTAGAGGAAAGCACCAATCCTTTCCACGAGGTACCCAAAGAGGAAGTAGCCATTGCTGCTGATGGTTCGGGAGCAGGCGGTGGGGGTTCTGGAGTTTCAGAGCAATTCCTGGTAATGATCGTTGCCATCCTGGTGGTCATTCTGTTGGCGATCATGATTGCCCTTGTGATGCTGCTTGGCCTGATGAAACGATTTGTTGCCTCAAGGGATGACATCACCGAAGAAGAAAAAGAATACATAAGCCCTGGATTTGATCTATTGGCAATTCTCAAAAGCAAGCCATTTGTAAATACCATAGTACTTGTCTTTGTCCTTGTCGTTTTAAAATCGGCAATTGATGGAATGTATTCCGTGGGTATTCAACAGGGGTATGCTCCAACACAACCCATTCCATTCTCTCATAAACTACATGCTGGTATGTACGAGATCGAATGTCAGTATTGCCATACAGGGGTAACCAAAAGCAAGAACGCCAATATCCCCTCCGCGAACATTTGCATGAACTGCCATAATTCCGTGAAGGTTGCATCTCCGGAAATTCAAAAGATCTACCAAGCCATTGAAAATAACAGGCCTATCGAGTGGGTTAGGGTCCATAACCTACCTGATCTGGCTTATTTCAATCATTCCCAACATGTGGCTGTGGGGGGGCTGGAATGCCAGACCTGCCATGGTCCTGTGGAGGAAATGGAAGTCATTCAGCAATACTCTCCATTAACCATGGGATGGTGTGTGAACTGCCACAGAGAAACCCTGGTAAATGCTGAGGGCAATGCTTATTACGATAAATTGTTGGAATTCCATCAAGGAAATAAAGCGGGGATGACAGTAGAGGATATTGGTGGACTGGAATGTTCCAAATGTCATTATTGAAATTTAATCTGAATACGATTATATGAAGGAAGGAAAAAAAGTTTACTGGCAGGGGCTTGAGCAGCTCAACCAGGATCCTGAATTCCTGAAATACGCCGATAAAGAATTTCCGGAATACCTCCCGATCAAGGAGAAAAAGAATGGCAATGAGGATCCAGAAGGAAAGGAAGTCACTTCTGACAGAAGAGACTTTCTAAAGCTGATGGGATTCTCAGTGGCAGCGGCATCACTGGCTGCCTGTGAAGCACCTGTTAGGAAGGCAATCCCATATCTGAACAAGCCAACCGACCTTGATCCAGGTGTTGCCAATTATTATGCTTCTACTTATGCTCAGGATGGCGAATACGCCAGCATAGTAGTAAAGACAAGGGAAGGCAGACCCATCTTTATCAAGGGGAATAAAATGTCCTCGGTCACCCAGGGAGCAACAAATTCCAGGATAGTAGCATCAGTTCTTGATCTATACAATAAGGATAGGCTGAAAGGACCAATGGTGAAGGGGGCAGAAGCCGATTGGAAAAAGGTTGACTCCGAGGTCAATAAGAAATTATCTTCCATCACCGGTTCCGGTGGAAAGATCGCTCTTGTTTCAAGAACCAATGTCAGCCCTTCCACTAAGAATCTGATAGAGGAACTCAGTGCTGAGTACTCAGGTCTGGAACATATTCAATACGATGTTAACTCCAGCTATGGAATAAGCAAGGGAAATGAAATGAGCTTTGGAATGCCTGTTGTTCCATCTTATGATTTCTCTAAAGCCAAGACCATAGTCAGTGTGAATGCAGACTTTCTTGGATCATGGGTTTCACCCATGGAGTTTGTCAGGCAATATGGAGAGGGGAGGAAGCTCGGGAAGTCCAAAAAGAAAATGTCAAGGCACTACCAGTTTGAGTCGTTGTTGACCATTACCGGAGCGAATGCCGACTATAGAACCAAGGTCAAACCTTCTCAAGAAGGAGAGATCGTCAAGGCCATATACAACGCTGTGGCACAGAAAACCGGAGGAAGTCCAGTATCCGGTGGTGCAGGAGAATACAAAAACCTTGACAATGCAGTAGCCGATCTGTTGAGGAATAAGGGAAGATCCCTTGTAGTTGCAGGTAGTAATGATCCCAATGTCCAAACATTGGTGAATGGGATCAATTATATGCTTGAGAACTACGGACAGACCATTGACCCTAGTCGCGGTAACAATTCCAAGCAAGGGAATGATTCCAAAATGGTAGCCTTTGCAAATGGGCTTTCATCCGGAGAATATAAGGGTGTTGTATTTATGAATT
>JANQSY010000086.1 GCA_028279065.1 Cytophagales bacterium | reverse complement strand
CCTGTCACTCTCCACCACCTTCGTGGCACTCAAACTCTGGCTCACGGCGCCCCTCTTTGTGATTACGTTACAAGGGACCATCTGGTCACTACCATGATCCAGTTGTGCAACATATCCTGAGAATTCCTGCCCCAGGGTAAGGGGGGTGGCATCCATGAAATGCGTCCTCCCGATCTTGACCACCGATTGGAACTCTTTTGCCTTGGCGTCAAGGGTGTCTCTGAGCTTTTTGACCTTAGGAAGGGTTAGTTTCACGATCATTTCATAACCGGCGATATGCATGGCGGTCGGAAACGTATCGTTCGAGGACTGGGATTTATTCACATCATCGTTGGGGTGAAGTTTTTTTTCTGAATCCTCCAGACTTCCACCTGCAATGACATGGCCCCTGTTTGCGACCACTTCGTTAACGTTCATATTGCTTTGAGTACCGGAACCGGTTTGCCAAACCACCAATGGGAATTGATCATTCAACTCTCCAGCGATGATTTCTTCGCAAACCTTTGCGATGAGTTCTCCTTTCTCCTTGTCCATGACCCCAAGATCAACATTTGCTTTTGCCGCTGATTTCTTTAGGTGGCCGAACGCTTTGACTATCTCGATCGGCATTTTATTCTCCCCGATCGGAAAATTCATAAGAGATCTCTGTGTTTGAGCACCCCAATATTTGTCTGCCGGTACTTCTACCTCGCCCATGGTGTCGTGTTCCTTCCTGAACTTCATTATTGATGGTTTTTTGCAAAGATAATCAACCAAAAAGTGGGACAATTAAATACCGAGTCATCATTCTCTTCGTAGTCCGGTTAGATAGAATTATCCGGATAAATTGAATGATATAAACCTATAAATTCAGACCTATGAGGTTTTTTAAACCTCATAGGTCTTGAATGGTCTTGAAAAATTTGAACCGGGTTGCTTTTACCACATAGTCAACCATGCTGTGGGAAAGGAAAACCTATTCAGGTCGAAAGAAAATTATAGGTACTTTTTGGAAAAGTATTCCTGGTACATGGCTCCCGTTGCAAGCACATTATGCTATTGCTTAATGCCAAACCATATTCACTTTTTAGTTAAAACACTGGATGACAAGTCATTGTCAGAGCATAAAAAGTTTAACGGTGATTATCATAAACTTATCATGCTACATTTCAGCAACCTGCTGAATTCTTACGCGAAGGCTTATAATAAAAGATTTGGAAGGAGAGGTGCGTTGTGGATTGACTGCACGAAGCGATTTAAGGTAGATTCTGATTCGTACCTAACAGCGGTCATTAAGTATATCCATCAGAACCCTGTAAACCATGGATATACGAATGGAATTGAAGACTGGGTCCATAACTCATATCGCATCCTTGTTTCACAAAAGCCAACCTTCCTGGACCGAAAAGATGTAATGAACTGGTTTGGGGGGAGAGATAGGTTCATTGACTTCCATCGAAATATGAAGCCTGAGTTGAATGAAAAATGGGAGCCTTGAAGCTTTCTGGTTTATGTCAGAAAACATGAATTCAGGACGGAAGTGAATAATGAAAAGATGCTTTTTTTGACTTGAATAGGCTTTTTTTTCACAGTGGGAACAAAAAACCACAAATTCCCAGTTATATATGAGGACCTTAAGCCTCCGGATTTTTTTAACCTAAACTGACAACGATGTACAAGAAACTACTCTTCCTTTTCCTTTCATTGTCTAATCTGGGGTATGCGGTTGAATCCGTTTCCGTAAAATCCAAAATCACAGAAGTGACTGTTTTCTTTTCCGGAGCCGAGGTCACCAGGATGGCACGGGTGAAATTAAATCTTGGGAAACAGATCCTTATTCTGGAAAAACTTCCCGGAGAGCTTGAAAAAAACAGCATTCAGGTAAAATCGGTATTGGGTTCAAAGATCCTATCGGTTAAGCATGAGAGTTCTATTCCTCCCTCTGAAAAAAAGAACCCCATTGTGGGGGAAATGCAAGATCAGGTTGAGGAGTTAAAACTTGAAAACTCCAAACTCACCAATCAATTGGCTGTTTTTGAACTAGAAGAGGATATGATCCTCGCTAACAACAAATTCAACGGAAAATTTGGTGGGGCATCCCTTGATGAGGTTAAATCTGCTGCTTCCTATTATAGGGAGAAGTTGAATGAGATTCGGGAAGAAAAGCTCTTTATCACCCAGGAATTGAAGGAAAATGGGAAGAGGATCAATGAGCTTTATAAATCTATCAACATGCATAGCTCGGCAGAGCGTGTTCAACATTCCAGGATATTGGCAACAATTGAATCTTCCAAAGCTGATTCTGTGGATATCACATTCAGCTATTATATCCCCTCAGCCGGGTGGAAGCCTTTCTATGATTTTAGGGTAGACAAGATCCATTCTCCTTTAACCATAGTCTACAATGCCAATGTCTTTCAAAGCTCGGGAGAAGACTGGAAGAATGTGCTGCTCACCCTCTCAACAAACAACCCGGCTTTAAGTGGAGAGAAGCCGGATCTCATCCCATGGTATGTAAACGAGATCGATCCTTATGCTCCAAAGCCAGTGAAAAAGAAAGAGATGCATACTTTCGTTCCAGGAACAAATGGAATTCGAGGACAGGTAATTGACCGAGAGTCTGGGGAAACCATTCCTTTCGCAAATATCCAGGTTATGCAAGACGGGTTTAGCAAGGGTGGAGGAATAACCGATTTCGATGGCAACTATCAAATCAAGCCCATGGTACCGGGCGAGTATGATATAGAGGTATCTTATGTTGGCTACGCGCCTTACAGGATCAAAGGAGTAATTGTAAAGAGTGATCAGACCACAAGGTTGGATATGGAACTTGAATCTGAAGCCAAGCTCCTCACTCAGGATGTGGTGGTCTATGCCCAGCCCCTGATCGATCCGGACAATACTTCCACGGGTGCAAGATTGACTTCAAGAGACATTCAACGAACTGGCACTGGTGGAAGTGGGACAGGTTCCGGGAAGTCCAGGTATTATGTTAACAGTTCAAAGCTCACTTCAGGGGTTACTGCATCAAGGGTCACGCTGCAAAATATCCCAACCAGGAGGCACAATTCAGTGGCAAACCTATCTTATAAGGTTGAAATACCTTATTCCATCCCTTCTGATGGTAAGGATTTTTCCCTGAGGATAAAGGAGGTTGACCTTCAGGCTAAGTACATTCATAAGGTCGTTCCCAAACTCGATCTTGAGGCCTTTTTGATCGCCGAAATAGATGAATGGACAGATTTAAAACTCCTTTCAGGAGAAACCAATATCTACTTCAAAGGCACCTTTGTCGGTAAATCAAGATTGGATGTAAATGAGATTTCTGACACTTTGAATATTTCATTGGGTCGCGACAGGGATGTTCTGGTTACAAGAACCATGAACAGTGAAACCAATGATAGAAGGATCAATGGAAGCACCGTCAGGGAAACCATAGGTTTTGTAATTGAAGTAAAGAACAACCGGGGGTTCCCTATTAATCTGATCATTGAAGATCAGATTCCTCTTTCAGACCGAAGATCCGTTGTAATTGAAAACCTAGGAGCTGAAGACGCGGAATTGGATAAAAAACAAGGGCTCCTGGTTTGGAATCTAAACCTGAATCCAGGTGAAAGAATAACAAAAGAGTTCGCCTACGCAATAAAATATCCCAAATACAGAAGCCTTGTGACCAAGTAGAAAATGAGGATGGTGCAGATCCAGGAATTCTTGGGTTTGCTCCATTTGATTTTGCATGAGGTACCGAAATGGTTGGTTGGGAATGGCTTATTTTCGAACCTTTAAAATGCCCAAAGTAAAATCTTCATTTTTCTGTCAATCCTGTGGGTATGAATCACCCAAATGGCTGGGCAAATGTCCTTCCTGCGGTGAATGGAATTCCTTCGTTGAGGAGGTGATCGAAAAGAAAGCTCAGAGTTCAATTGTAAAATCCAGGGGAAATGGTAGGAGCCCGAAGCCGATTTTGCTTAGCGCAGTGGAAATGGCTGAAGGGGAAAGAATAATGACCCCAATCGAAGAGATCAATCGGGTATTGGGTGGAGGAATAGTCAAAGGCTCGCTAGTATTGGTAGGAGGGGAGCCTGGCATAGGAAAATCTACCTTGATGCTTCAGTTGGCGCTTCTGATGAAGGATTCAAAAATCCTGTACATTTCAGGAGAAGAGAGCCCGAATCAGATCAAAATGAGGGCTGAAAGGGTTGGTGGCCATGATCAATGTTATCTGCTTGCAGAGACAAGCACCCAGAACATCTTTAAGCAAATAGAGATCTTTGAACCTGATCTGGTCATTGTTGATTCTATTCAGACCATGCAATCGGCCTTTGTTGACAGCCCACCGGGGTCCATCAGTCAGGTCAGAGAATGTGCAGGGGAATTCCTTCGCTACGCAAAGGAAAGTGGCACCCCTGTTTTTCTTATAGGTCATATCACCAAGGATGGTCAATTGGCTGGCCCCAAGATCCTCGAGCATATGGTCGATACAGTCCTTCAGTTTGAGGGCGATAGGAACCTTTTATTCAGAATCCTTCGGACAAGTAAGAATCGTTTCGGTTCTACATCCGAGCTTGGAATATTTGAGATGGCCGAAAAGGGACTGGTGGAGGTACCGAATCCATCCGAGATCCTTGCCGGTTCAGGTATGTCAAAGGGATCCGGGTCGGCTCTCGGGGCAACCATTGAGGGCAACAGACCCTTGATAATTGAAGTACAGTCCCTTGTCAGTCCAGCTACCTATGGGACATCCCAAAGGTCTGCTACCGGCTTTGATCAGCGAAGGTTGAACATGTTACTGGCTGTCCTGGAGAAACGCCTGAAACTTAAATTTTCTGACCAGGATGTATTTCTGAATATAGCAGGAGGATTAAGAATTGAGGATACAGCAATGGACCTTGCGGTTTGCTGTTCTTTGGTTTCTTCTTACTTGGATGTTGAGATACCAGAGGGGGCAGTATTTGTTGGTGAAGTTGGGCTAGGAGGGGAGATCCGGGGGGTTTCAAGGACCGATCTGAGGATCCAGGAATGCGCTAAACTGGGTTATGATCAAATGTTTATTCCACATAGTAAACAAAAACTTCAGGAATCCGTTAAGGGTGGTATAAAAATTGCGTCAGAGACTAAATTTGCAGACGTTTTTAAAAAGATTTTTAAACCATAACAAGATGAAAATAATAGGCACCGTTTTTACCCTCGCAATTTTTGTACAGTTCTCATTTGCAGAGATCCTTCCAAAAGAGGACAGGGAGGTTGCAATGGATTTCACCATGGAGGATGTTAATGGCAACGAAGTATCCCTTTCTGATTTCAAAGGCAAGGTGGTTTACATGGATCTTTGGGGATCCTGGTGTAAACCCTGTCTTCAATCCATGCCCAAAAGCGAAAAGCTTCGTGAGCAATTCAAAGGTGAGGAAGGAGTAGTTTTTCTGTATGTTGCTGTGAATGAAAAGGATGATGCAAAATGGAAGGCCGCAATTGAAAAGCTTAATGTGGAAGGCGTCAATCTGATTTCCAGGGATAAGCCTGGTTCACCATTCAGGGATGCCTATGATACCGGATATGTTCCTCATTATTTTCTGATCGACAAGCAAGGTAGGATGGCTGACCCAAAAGCCAAGATCCCAGGAAAATCAGGACTACCTGAAGATATCAGGGCCTTGATGAACGAATAACAGGATTAGTTGTGCTGGCAAGCTCCGGAAGTATGGTGTCCAGGAAGATCTTGTCTTCCGGATAATCAATCTTCCGGAGTTTCCTTTTTATGGGTTTGATGTAAGCATAGAACTCGTCTATTTTTTCTTCAGAAACCGGTTTTGTTGGGGGTATCTTTTCCCTCTGATGGTCCACTTGATAGCCATTTTTCCAAAACCTAAAGCAACAGTGAGGCCCGTTTGCCAGGCCGGTTGATCCTACATACCCAATGACTTCCCCCTGCTTAACGACCTTCCCAGGTCGGATGCCTTTCTTGATCTTGCTCATGTGAAGGTACTGGGTGGAATAAACCGAGTTATGACGGATCTTAACGTAGTTTCCATTGTATTTGGCATACCTGGCTTCGGTGATCACTCCATCCCCGACACTATAGATAGGAGTTCCTGTAGGAGCTGCATAATCGGTTCCCCGGTGGGATTTATAGCGTTTCAACACGGGATGAAATCTTCTTCCTGAGTATCTGCTTGAAATCCTGGAATATCTTAAAGGTGCTTTTAGAAAGGTTTTTCTAAGGCTTTCCCCATCTCCATCAAAGTAGTCCTCCTCATTTTCTATTGGATAGTGATAAGCCTGAAATGGGCTGTTCCTGTGGGTGAATTCGGCGGCATGGATCCTGTGAATCCCAACAGAGTTTCCATTTACGAAAAGCTCATCATAAATGATCTTGAACTGGTCATTCATATCCAGGTGGAAGAAATCGATCTCCCAGGCATAGATCTCGCTCAATTTATGCACCAGTTCCGGATTAGCTTTCAGTTCTAAAATTGTCATGTACAAGGAACTTTTTATTGTTCCTGAAAGTGTTCTCCAGACAGTGTCAACCGGGTTCTGTAAATGATCTACCCATAAGCTATCTCCCAGATAAAAAACGTATTCATCAATAGGGTTATCCTTGTAGACCAGAACCTTTGCCGAGGAGGCTGAATCTCCTTTTCTGTAGATCACATATTCTTTGCCGGATTTGATCCTTCTCAAATCAATCACTCCCACTGCCTTCTGATTGACCTGATAAATGGTTTCACCATCCACCCCATTCTGTTCCATGATCGTGGCAAGGAATTGGTTTCTTCTGATCCTGCCCTTGCTGACTATGGCTGAGTCCTCAGGAATGCCATAGATGAGGGCTGGCTCAACAATTAAAGGGATCTCTTCCCTTTGAATCTGATCCTTAGATACTTGAGTTCGTTCTGTTTGCTCCCGGCAGGAATGGATGAAAATCGTAAGTGCCAGGATGCACAAACCTCCAATGATCCTCATGGGGCACAAAATTAGGGATAAAAATTGCGAAAAACCGAAACCTGAGTCCCCTGTTTGCGTATCTTAAATTAAAATAGTAGTATTGTGATATCAAATTGAATCAGTTATGAAAGAAGAAAGAGTAGTAAAAGGCACTTCGGGATACCTGATCCTCCCATTGGTTCTGTTATTGATGTTTGGAGGATTGTACCTGGTCATAATGACAAAAAACCCTTGGATCCTTATCCTGATAGCACTTGGAATAGGATTGCTCCCTGGCTTTTTTATTGTTTATCCAAACAAATCCCAGGTTCTGACCCTTTTTGGTAAATACAAGGGTACGGTAAAGGATACCGGGTTTTTTTGGTTGAATCCATTCTACCTAAAAAAGAACATCTCCCTTAGGGCCAGGAATTTTGATTCCGAAAAAGTTAAGGTTAACGACAAGCTGGGCAACCCGATCATGATCAGCATAATCCTGGTTTGGCAGGTAAGAGATACTTATTCTGCCGCCTTTGAAGTGGATGACTACGAATCTTTTGTAAGAGTGCAATCCGATGCAGCGGTAAGAAAACTGGCCGGCATGTATCCCTATGACAATTTTGAAGACGATCATTCTGAGATCACCCTTAGGTCTGGTCTTGAGGAGGTCAACCATACTCTGGAGGAGGAGCTCAGGGATCGTCTTTCTATTGCCGGGATCCATGTGATCGAGGCGAGGATTGCCTATCTGGCTTATGCGAGTGAGATCGCTAATGCCATGCTTAAAAGGCAACAGGCCACGGCAATTGTCGCGGCAAGGATCAAGATCGTGGAGGGAGCTGTAGGAATGGTGGATCTGGCTCTGGAGCAATTGAGCAAACAATCGATTGTTGAACTGGATGAGGAAAGAAAAGCGTCAATGGTTTCGAATCTTATGGTTGTCCTCTGTTCAGATAAGGATGTGAACCCTGTGGTAAATACAGGAACCTTATACTCGTAGAAATGAGTGTTTACTTCAAGGAAGAACAGGGATTTGCCTCCTGGATCCTATGGGTAATGGGGCTGGCCACATTGCTGGGCATTGGAGGTGTGCTTTACCAATTGATCCAGCAAGGATCGGTCCCCGAATCGGATTCCAAAAGATTGGATCTTATCATAGTCAGCATATTCACCTTTCTGGCTTTGTTTGTCGCGAACCTGATGATCTTTCGTTCCCGTTTACTGGTGGAGATCAAAAATGGATTCCTCTGGTATAGGTTCATCCCATTCCACTTTTCTTCAAAGAAGATCTCAAGAGACCAAATAGTTTCCTGGCAGATCAGGAAGATAAGCCCTCTGGTAGAATCCAGGGGGTTTGGTTATAAATGGGGTCCAAATAAAAGGTCAATGATCATGAAGGGATCCTGGGTGCTCACTCTGGTTCGGAAAAAAGGACCAAAACTAAACCTGGGTACCCAACGACCAGAAGAACTGAAAAAGGAAATGGAGAAGTTTATGAATCCTATTGAGGAATACTGAGGATGGGGAAAAAGAAACCATTCGTACTCAGACTTGACCCGGATACCCTGAAGGATCTGGAGCGCTGGGCTGCAGATGACTTCAGGAGTATCAATGGTCAATTAGAGTGGATCATTGATAAGGCTCTTAGAGATGCTAAGAGAAAATCAAAACGATCCGATCAGTGAGATCAGTTTATTGTGGTTGGCCAGTCCAGCTCAATGTCTGTATCACCAGGCCCACAAGTTCCGTCCTTTTCACCGTCCGGCTGGTGCTTCAGAACGATCAATACCGTTCCCGCACTTGCAGCTCCACAATCCCAATCAGACATCAGTCCTACCTCGTAGGTGCCATCTGAATCGGTCCGGGTGATCGTTACATCCGGTCCGACAGGAGTGGATGGGGTAAAACAGAACAGGTGCTCATCATCCTCTTCAATGATCTCGTTGGTAACCGTATCGACATCGTTTGGATCGGATTCGTTCAGCAACTCAATGCTCAATTCATAAACCTTGCCTGTATCCAATGCGATAGGTTCCCAAGTGCTTGGAGGATTTCCACCATCGCCATCTTCGTCACGGTAAGTAAAGGTTGACGTTGCGGTACCACCTTTTTCAGTGAAGGTTAGAATCACCGTCGTGATCACCTCTTCCTCGTTTGGAGGAGCAGCTGGAGCCGGATCATCATCATCCTTACATCCATATGCAAGGACAATTAAACTAAAAAGTGAAATAAAAATTGACTTCTTCATAATTCTAATTGTTTGTAAAGTTTATAGGTAAATTGATTTTTAGTGAAATGTTTCTGCCGATGTCATCGGCAAAATATCTGTATCGGTTCAGGTAATCCCTGTACCTTGTATTTAGTAGATTGTTTACCCGCAGGACCAGATTCAGGGGCTGTTTTCCAAGCCAAAGACGGGTACCGGCTTTTAGGAATACAAGTTGGTAGGCTTCAGGAGGGGGCACATAATCAATCTCCTGATCTACCCTCCATTGCTTGGCAACCAGTTGAGCCCCAAGCCCGATAAAGGTGTTCTTTTCCTTTTTCTGGTTTGGGACCTTGAAACGTACCTCTGTTTCCAACCTATCGGCCGGAATGAATACAAGGAATTCGTTATTCTCCTTTTCGTATGCCCTGACAATTGAAGCCTTCAATGTCCATTCGAGTTGCCTGCTCAAGTCAAACCTTCCAAGGAAATCCCAACCGTAATAAATGGCCGGGACCTGATCATAGATGAATGTTGGGAAGGCTCCTCTAATTGTAAGGGTAGGTGGCTTATATGGCTTTAAGTAGATGTAGTTCTGAAAATCGGTGTAATATGCTTCCGTGGAAATAAAGGCCCTTTTGGATTTCCATTCCCCTCCTAAAGTGAATTGCAAGGACTTTTCTTCTGTCAAATTTGGATTCCCTATTTCGTAGGATGCAGAACCGTGATGAACTCCATCGCTGAACATTTCATTGACATAAGGAGGCCTCCAGGCAGAGCCAATGTTCAGGGATATCTTAAGATTTGGATTTAGCTGATAACTGGCTCCAGCTGAAAGTGTAAAATCCTGGAAGGTGTATTCCGGAGCTAAAAGGGAGTCGCCTTCCCATAGATAAACCTTTTGCTCAAAGTAGTCAAATCGTGCCCCTGCCTCAAAAAGCCACCTTCCTTTCTTCCAGGATTGCAAAGCAAAAACGCCCCCACCTGCCTTGGTGAAATTGGGTATGAAAAATCTGCCATTATACGTATTCTTCTGGTTCATGCCCATAATTCCGAATTTGCCGAAGAACCCATTTGAAGAGTTATTCTCAAAAACCAATTCACCGGTATGGGTCGTGATCTCCCAGGATAGTTCAGGATCAGTATTATCTCTTCTTCCCAGGTGTGGCACATCATATTCATCCCTGAGATTATATTGTCTGCCAAACACAAATAATAGCCTGTTCCGATCGCTTATTTTCAGATAAGCCTTTGCCTTGAAAAGCTCATGTTCAAGATGTTGCCATGGACGATTGATCTCGTAAGTGAACTCATCCTTGCCCCTGGGTTGGGATGACTCAAATGCATTCTGAAGGTCTGTCAAATTCCCGATATGGGAAGCCCTGAGGATCCCGATATCGCTGTTGAACTGGCTATAGAAGAGCTCAACTCCTGCGGCCTTCTTAAAGTATCCTACCCCCCATGAAAAATTATACTCCCTCATTCCGGTATTATCCAGGTAATAATCGGGGGCATGAAAATTGCCGCCTCTCTTTAATGTCCCTTGGATCCTGTATCCCAGGCCGTTAATTTTCTTTATTGCGCCTTCCAGCGTAGCGGAGGCTACACCCTGTCTTCCGTTGCTATTTCCTATAAGGTTAATATCCGCCTTTAGACCAGGCAGAGTCGGGAGTTCACTAGGCTCGATCTTC
>JANQSY010000068.1 GCA_028279065.1 Cytophagales bacterium | reverse complement strand
GCCCCCAAATGGCCCAAATCCCTGAGCACCATAAACAGTGATTTCATAAAGACCCCCGGATGGAACATTCCAGTTTTGGATACCGCCTGTTACGGTTACCTGTCCTGCGAGGTTTGTTGCCGAATAAACCGTGTTACATTGGGCTTGAGTAGGACCAAATTCACCCATTGCTCCGCATGTCAAAAAGCAATAGGCGTTTGGTGGACACTGAAATGGAGTTATATAAAGGAAAGGGCCAGCCCATAAAGAAGTATCTCCCGTGGGACAAACCTCTCTGACATAGAAATCGTATCCGGTTTCTGAGGTCAATCCAGTCACAGTGGCAGAGTTCGTGCTGACCGGGGTACCAACACCAACCAACGGGTCTCCTGCCGGCACGTTTACCCACAACCACGAATTATTAGCACCCCCAGACCAGGTCAATGTTGCCTGGGTCGCTGTAATCGACTGGACCATAATGTTCCCCGGCGGGGGTAAATTTGATTGGAGTGTCTCCGATGCTGTGTCGTTATTGGTCACGGTGTCCACAACCCCATTAGGGAACGAAGTCCAAGCCACAACATCATATGGATTGTTAGTAGCAAAATTGAACGCACCCAACTGAACCTGTGCCGTATGAGAACCGGTTCCTCCGGCTGTATCCAAGGTACCAACCCAATGCACTGTAGGCTGTTGAATTCCATCTACTGACCAGTTGACTCTGACCGAATCAATCGCATTTTGCCCATAATTCTGAATGGTGGCCACAACGTTGTGGATCCCTGGGCAAAAGACACTCGGAGAATCAATGGAAGCCACTCCTGCATTGTTCGGAGCAGATGATAGTGGGAGTTCTTCATCCCAGGTTTCATCAACTTCCTGAGGGGTCAAGGCACGATTATACAACCTGAACTCATCCATAATTGCTCCGGTTTGCATATCCGTGCTGTTATGCCCTCCGATGGTCATACCACTACCGGTTGGAATGATCGCCGTTTGAACTACGGTGTTATTCAGAACTCCATCTCTGTATGCCCTGATATCTCCGCTAGCCGAACTATAGACGTAGTGAACCACATGAGGGAGCCCATCGGCCACACCTGAGCAAACAACATCAGAAACCGGCCCCCTCAATACAATGTTTCCAACCCCTGCCGCGCCATTAGCAAAAATCCGAAGATTGCCTGCGCCTGCATCTCCGAAAATGTATTGAAAAGTAGATGCGGTTGCTCCAAAATTCACGTAAAATGACATTGTCCAATCCCCTGAAATAGAGGTATTCCAACCGGTTTGCAATTCTCCCCCGCTTGCACCTTGCAAGGCTCCTCCAAATTGTCCTGTACCACCCTGGGTTACCGTGACCAAAGGTGCTGGATTCGTTCCTACCGGTGCGGATGCTTCATTTTGAACCGTTGTAGCAGTACCATCAAACTTGAAATACATAAGCTCTGGCACCGTGCCGGTTTGCGCACGTAATTGCAAGTTGAGGCCAAGAAAAAATGAAAAAGAAGCGAGAAGAATGGGCTTAAGGTTGGGGGCACGGTAAGGATCCATAGTTTTCAGAGTTTTTAGTCAAACATCAATTTACTGAATAAAACAATTCAATAATACCATTCCCGCCAAGAAACACTGACAAGGAATGACTTGATCCGGGAATATACTCTCTGATATTTAATCAGTACCTCTATCTGGGAATTCCCAAGGCTCCCAGGTGAGCAGCCTGCCAATCTTGGTAATCAACTGATTACCTCCCAAAAAGAGAAATACCAGCACAAATACCAGATCCCCGATGGCGTAGTAATACCATTTGATAGTCAAGCTTTGCGTCCATTCATATACTGCTGGAATGTAGAAAGGTACCAATAATGAAATCAGCCAGACCGCCAATAAAAAAAGGGCCAGGTTATATTGGGAACGAGGTGCGGTATAGTTTCCCTTAGGTAATCCGAGCAGGGACTTCGCTTTTTCCTTCACCAACAGGACACCTTCCTTTCCTGCAAGAGCCCCACCTGCCACAATGAAGATCTCGGGTCCGCCAATCATAAGAAACCCAACCAAACCTGCCGAAAGACCTTCCGATAGGCCCAAAAACGGAACGATCAACGCAAATACGGGCAAAATCATTCCCAAGACCACCAATGCAATCCCAATTTTCCCTTTTGATGAAATCTTCATTTCGACCTTGATTTTGCCATCATACCTGTTCGAGTTACCCTGTTTAGAAGGTACATTTATCTGTAGGATCTAAATTTAAGACCCTTACCCACCATAACCATCTCAGGTGATGAACTCTGATAAACTACCTCAATTATTGCGAAGTCTCCGGCAGACGATAGAAGAGACAAAAGAATTGATGCGTACAAAAGCGGAGTTTTCATGATCACTCGTTCCTAAGAGGAAAAATAGGCTTGACAGGTCTAATTTCTAAAGGCTTATTGGGAAATTGAGATAGATCAAAAAGAAATCCCCGATCTGGAAATGTTCCAAACCGGGGATCATTTATTCTGAGAAACTAAAGGCCTACTCTATAATAATCCTTCTGTTCTCTTTTTGAATTCCATTGTCTATTTCGAGGAAGTAAATCCCGGCAGGAAGGGATTTAACATCTATGCTTTCAAAATAAGCACTCTGCCCAGCAGAAAGCTCTTTCGAAACCACCGGTTGTCCAACGCTATTCCTCAGTCGGTAAACCAAGTGGTCGGATTCCAATCCTCTGATCTCAAGGTTAACAGATTCCGATGCTGGATTAGGATAAACCTTGACCAGATCTCCAAATACTGTTTCAAGACTGTTGATCAGCATAACGGTCTGGCAAGAGCTATCAGATCCATTGGAATTTGTTGCCGTTAAGCATGCGGTGTAGTTTCCATATGCTGCATAGGTATGGGTAGGGTTCTGTGTAGTATCCGTGGCTCCATCCCCAAAATCCCATAGGTAGCTATCAACTGTGCCAATACTGGCATCGGTAAAGTCGACAGTCAAACCGGTTGCAGAGAACGAGAAATCCGCCGTTGGAGCCGAGCCCGCTGCATCAGAAATATCCACATTATCAAAAGCCATCCCTTCATTATTGGTGTTTCCATCCGAATAAAAGTGGAAACGCAATTGAACATCGGTTTGGCCGGCAAATGTATCCAGGTCGTGGATCGCAGTGACCCATCCACCTGAACCAGCACCGCCTGAGCCATTCCATGCGGCTGGAAGTCCATTTACTAAGTCGACGCTGTTGCTATTATACCAGTTGGTGCCTGTGTTAAGTCCTCCGACCGTAATCCATCCTCCTGAGGTACTGGATCTTCCTTCTAGTATCGCTGCATCCCAGTCTGTTTCAATATCGTACCAGATATCCGCAACAAAATTTGGTTGGACCATACTTGTAAAGTCAAAGCAGGGTGATGTCACCCAAGAATCCTGTGCATCTCCATAATTACCGGTAAGATTGGTTACCCATGAGTTTGGAGCAGAAGCAGCAGAGTTGATTACAGACCCTGCCGGGATTCCCAATTGCCAGTCATTCATGCTTGAACCCGTAGCGTTTGAGGACCAATCCTGAGCTGTATCGGGCTCAAAGGATTCGGTATATGGATATGAATTGAGCTCTGGGAAATTTGTTGCCTTTGCGGTGTTTGCGGTATCGTTTCCAAGAAATGCATCTCCTGGCTGAACCACTCTGGCATCCATAAAATAATCTCCTTCGCTGGTCAATCCAGTGATGGTTATTGTGATAGGAACGCTTTGTCCTGCTATAACGGTTTGAACTATGGCATCCAGAGTGGTGGTATTCACTCCTGGGCCAACCAGGTCATATTCAATAAATATGGTGTCCTGATCATTTGCTCCAAGGTTGTCAACGGTGAAATTGAAATCAGCAGAAGTCGATCCGCAATCGATACCTCCCCCTTCGTCACCAGAAAGCGCAAGGTCAACAGCTGGAGTAGGATATCCTAGCCTCAGCTGTGTTCTCCAAACCGCAGTTGCTCCAAGGGCATTTGTATGCCCCGTATTGTTAAAATACCTTACCATTCCAGGATCGACTGAGGTATTTGCTGCATAGGTTGCTTCGGATCCACCCTGGTTGGAAGTTGTCCATTGCCAGGCAAAATATAATCCATCCCCGGTGTATTCGAATTTATTTTGAAGAACAAGGTCAATAGCACCTGCAACTGTATCTATAGTCAATGGGCCTACATAAACAGTATCCATACCGGCAATTGCTCCTGTCCAGGTTGCTCCTTTGTTATAGGTTGCGTCCGTGGTATTCGATAGCAGAATAACGATGTTTCCTGAAACCTGGGGTGAAGCCAGGGGAGTCACGAGGTTCCAACCCACAACAGCAATACTGTCGTTGGCAGGAATAATTGGACTTACCTCAGCTGCGGGATATACACCCACATAGGCCTGAAATCCGCAGGAAGTACAAGGTCCTCTACGGTTGGATGAGGTTGATCCGCCTGGAGTCTCTACCAACGTGAATGGTTGGCTAAAGACGGTACCTGGAAGAACCAAGGCTCCAAGGAGTAATAAAAGGAAATTTATTTGAAGGTCTCGTAATTTGTTTTTCATATTCATGGATTTTTAGAAGTCATATATAAGATAACAAAGGCAATCTAGCCATTTACAAAATTTATAACCATTAGCCCGATCCTATAATTCAAAAAAAGTTTTATCATCGGACAATTTCTAGGATAAATGAGCTAATCAAAGCCCAGCTGGGCGTTTTTATTAGATTTTAGTCATTTGCTTTTATCAATCTTTGGCTGAGGATCAACCCTGAATTTCCCCAAACCTCAACGAGATATACACCCTAATTTAAACGGGCAACATTGATACCCTCGTTGATCAAATCCTGATCACCGGAAAATGAGCTCTTAATAACTTCTGATCCCTTTCCATCCAGGATTACAACTTGAAACACCCCCTGCATCGCCACCTCCATACTCTATCTTTTGCAGGGTTGGGGAAAATGCTGCCCTTTGAC
>JANQSY010000066.1 GCA_028279065.1 Cytophagales bacterium | reverse complement strand
AGAAGCTTTTAAAGCCTGAATCCCAACGGTAACCATTGCTATCAACCATGCTACAAGACCAGCCACTACATAAGTCATCCATGAAATGTCGATTCTGTAAGCAAAATCCTGTAGCCAGGAGTTCAAGCTATAGTGGGAGACCGGAACGGCTATCAGGAATGAAATAATGACAAGGATGAAGAATTCCTTGCTCAACAACACCACCAGATTTCCTTCGGTAGCTCCTAACACCTTCCTGATACCGATTTCCTTTGTCCTTTGCTCAGCGCTGTAGGCTGTCAGTCCAAGTAATCCAAGGCAGGCAACCACGATAGCAAACAACGAGAAAGTAGTGATCACCTTTGACATGATATTTTCGGTCTTGTAGAGTGCATCCAGGTTCTCATCAAGGAAATAATACTCAAAAGGGATCTCTGGAAAGAATTCAGCCAATGTGTTTTGCGTATGACTGATTACCGATTCATAACTTTTGCCATCAAAGCGGATGGCCAGATATGTCCCACCCATTCCCCAATGGTAAGCCCTAGGCCCTTCAACGACGACCGGTGTAACATGATGATGTAGGGAGGCAAAATGGAAATCCCTGGCAACACCTACCACCTGGAGATTTCTACCCCCTCTTTTCATAACTCTTTTGTTTATTGCTTCTTCAGGATCGGCCCATCCCAAATGTTTGACCAAAGTTTCATTTATGATCATAGGAATGAAGCTTGTATCCCTTTTGGTACGGGAAAAGTCTTTTCCCGCAATTAATTCAATACCATAGGTAGTTGCGAAATTCTCACCACCACCAAGAAATGCGATCTGCTGAGCCTCAGTGGTCCCTTGAAAGGTATAATTATCGGTTTGGTGTCCGTCACCAAGAATATAGGCAGATGTGGTGATCTCCGAAATGCCCTCATGGTCGGTTAGCTTTTTTCTCATCGCATCCCACCGAACGATCTCCAAACCATTATTGAAAGGGATCATCAATACCTTTTCCTTGTCGAATCCCAGTCTGGCTTCTTGTAAATAATGAAGCTGTTTGAATGCGACAACTGTACCCGAGATAAGGATAATAGAGATAGCGAATTGCAAAATAACAAGCATGGACCGGAGGCTGAATTTCCTTGTTGATCCCACAGTTCCGCTTTTGAGCACCTTGATCGGTTGAAAGCTGGAAAGGTAAAGAGCGGGGTAGGATCCGGAAATGATTCCAACTATTAACCATACAGCAAAAAATCCAGTGATCATGTAGGGGTCGAAAATGAAATCATGTGAAAACGATTTCCCAGAAAAGGAATTGAATGATTTTAATAACAATTCCGCCGCAATGAGGGCCATGAAAAGAGCGATAAAGGTTTGGAAAAGGGTTTCTCCCATAAACTGCCAGACCAGTTCTTTCTTATATGCTCCCAAGACCTTTCTCATACCAACTTCTCTTGCCCTTCTTGAGGTCCTTGCAGTAGCCAGGTTCACAAAGTTCACACAGGCTATGACCAGGACCAATCCAGCTATGATAGAGAAGATGTAGATATAAGTAATGTCACTGTTGGGGTGCATCTCGAAATCCAGATTGGACTTAAGGTGCACATCTGCCAAAGGAAACAGATACATTGAGGCATTTTCATGAATGTTTTCAGGAAAGTACTTTTTGATAAGGTCAGGGAACCTCTCTTCAAGTGATTCAGGATTTACCCCTTCTTTCAATTTGATATATGTCCAGGCTGGATTCCAATAATAATTCTGGAACATCCACCGGGAATTCTCATTTTTTGGAATGGTCGACATATTGACCAGGACATCAAAATCAAGATGGCTGGTTTTGGATTCATTGTCGATCACCCCTGTGACTTTGAGGCTATGGTCCCAAAAGTTGTTTGAATCCAGAAATTTGCCTATCGGATCCTCATCCCCAAAGTATTTCTTAGCTGCTCTTTTGGATAATACTATTGAATTGGGTTCAATAAATGCTGTGGCCTTGTCTCCACGGACGAATTCATAATCAAAGACATCGAAGATGGTGGAGTCAACAAGAAAGAGCTTCTTTTCCACATATGATTGCTCTCCTGACCTTAAGACAAATTTTGGAGATTGCCAGTTGAAGAATCTTGTTTGGGTTTCTATAAGGTCGGCGTGGTCATGCATCAGGGTAGTACCCATTGGAACCGGAACGCTTGCGGAATTCTCTCCACCTCCCTCAGATGCTATTATCTCACAGACCCTATAGATCCTTTCGTTATCTGCAAATCCTTTTTCGTAGCTGAGTTCGTCAGTTATGAAGAGTAGAATTAGGATAAAACAAGTCAGTCCCAGGGTAAGTCCGAAAATATTCAGGAATGAATAAAACCTATCATTCAGAATGTTTCGGATGGCTACTGTGATATAGTTTTTAAGCATTTTGTTTTCTTCCGGAGACCTTGTTAATTACCAATTAAAATGCCATCTTATATAAGACCTTGATTTTGAGTAGATTACACCAAATGGCTCTCAAAAAAATGTTCATTACTAAACATCATTGTTCGATTTTTTACACTTTTCAACAGAATTAGGGCCCCTTCTCAATGAAATGACATGGAAAGAAGAAAATTTTTAAGGAATACAGGTTTAGGCTTGGGCTTCATTTATGCCCCATTTTCCCTCGCTGAAGCAAGCAAAGGGATATCAAAATTGACCTTACCGGAAATCGGAGACCAGGATTTTGACTGGGAATTTGTAAGAAAAGCCTATGACCCATCTCCGGATTTCATCAATCTCGAAAACGGATATTTCAGTCCACAGATCAGGGAGGATTATGAGAAATTCGTTGGATACGGAAGGGAACTGAATCAAAGGACCTCCAACATGATGAGGTCGGATCTTGATGATGAAACCCTTGAGACCAGGAAGGCCATGGCAGAATTTTGCGGTGTGGACCTTGAGGAAATTGTTCTTACCCGAAATACCACTGAGTCGTTGAATATAGTCATCAACGGATTGGAACTCCAAAAGGGAGATGAGGCAGTGATCACTGACCAATGCTACCCCAACATGATCAATGCCTTCAGGCAAAGGGAAAAAAGGGACAGTATTGTAGTAAAAGAGATCAGTCTTCCTATGGATCCGGTTTCCGACGATGAGTTGGTCAATGCCTATGAAAAAGCTATAACCCCGAAGACCAAAGTGATCCTTGTAACCCATATGATCAATTTGACCGGGCAGGTCCTCCCTTGTAAAAAAATATCTGAAATGGCCCATTCCAGGGGGGTAGAGGTCATTGTTGACGCTGCGCATTCCTTTGCTCATGTGGACTTCCAGATAAGGGATCTGGGAGCGGATTATGTTGGAACAAGCTTGCATAAATGGCTATGTGCCCCAGTTGGATCTGGATTGTTATATATCAAGAAGGAACATGTTTCAAAGGTCTGGCCATTGTTTGGAGATGTGGAAAACGATCCAGAAAATATCCGGAAGTTCGAACGTCAGGGAACACAGCCATTGGGTACACGAAGAGGGATCAGAAACGCCATTGAATTTCATAAGTTCATAGGGGGAAGGCGAAAGGAAGAAAGGTTACGTTCCAATACCACCTACTGGACCCAAAAGGCAAGAAGTTTTCGAAAGATCATTGTCAATACCCCTGAGGATCCAAATAGGTACGCTGGTCTAGGAAATTTCAGGCTTAAAGGCAGCAATCCAGGCCCCGTTTCAAAAGCGTTGTTCGATGATTATAGGATCATGACCGTCCCGGTTGATACCAAGTCGGTTACAGGCATACGTGTTACCCCACATTTGTACAATACCGAGGAACATCTTGAGAAGCTTTTATTTGCCCTTGAGCGCTTATAGGCTCATTTTGCCCTGCTAACAATCAGGGTGTGAATTCAATATTTCCTGTAAATCAATTTACGCGGAAGGCAATATTTCATTTTAAGGCTTGAAAACTCTTGTATGAATGGTGTTTTTATTATTTTAGCTCGTCAGAAACCATTTTTTAACCATAACGAAAATGAATATGAGGAAACTATTTACAACCGTGTTGGCAGTTTGCGCCATGTCTTTTGTGTACGCAGGAGGCAAAGTGGTAAACGCCAAGCTCCATCCAAAGCCAAGTGATGTAACCCCATACGAGATGGACCTTTTGAAGGCCGCCACTCCTATTGTGGGTTCAACTCAGGCAGCCGGGGGATCTTGGGGTGACACCCTATTTCAGACATCATACGATGTTCAAACCAATGCATCCATGCAGAACAGGATTTTTATCAGCTCCAATGGAGATGTCTCTGTGATCTCTACTGCTGATGAGCCTGGTGCTGGTGGTGGTCCTAACAGGAACATTGGCTACCGTCGTTATGATGCTACCGCTCAAACATGGGGCCCAGCTGAATACCCAATACGTTCGAATCGTTGCGGATGGCCTTCCATCTGTTCTGATGACAACAATGACAGGGTATTTTCTCATACTCCTCAGTACATGAACTCCAGGGCTACTCCTGGAACAGGTACATGGGCCGAGGATACAACAACTCAGATACTTGGTGGAACATTCTCCAATTCTTATGGATCAGTAGGAAACTACGTTCACCATGTTATCCCTGGAGCTGTTAATGGAAAAGCTGGATTCCTTTACTCTCGTTCAACCGATGGTGGTGTTACTTGGGATAAGCTAAGTGATACCACAGTTGCCGATCTTGCGACCAGCCTTTGGACCGCAGGTGATGGCGAAGGAGTTTGGGCAGAGGGTATGAACGTAGTTCAAAGAGGACCCACTGTAGCCATTACCACTGGCGGACAGGGATCCGTAATGCTGTTCAAATCAACTGATAATGGAGATAGCTGGAATGTAATTAGAGTTACTACTCTTGATACAACCGGGATCACCAGAGATGTTGATGGTGCTGGAGATGAAATCAACTATTGCTTTGACAATATGATGTCCACATCAATAGATGTTAATGGCATGGTTCATATTGCTGCGGCTACCGGAGCATATGGATCTGGAGCTACAGATTACAATTGGCTGGGATACTATGCCACTTTGGGAAAAGGACTGGCATATTGGAATGAAAGCATGGGACCAGACTTCAACACTCTTGATTCTGTCGACATGGCAGCACTTAGACTGCTAACCTATGTTGATGAAGACGGAGATGGCGAAGACGGAACTCCTGGTGTTCTTGACTCCATCGGTAACTACTATACACATGGTCCAGTTGCTAGCCCCGCAATCTCCCTTGGTGATAACGGAGAGGTAGTAATTCATTTCACCGCGGTAAGGGAAGATCTAGTTGGTCTAGGAGTCCTTATGGACGGAAATGATGGTAAGAAAGGACCCGGTTCTGATGTCTACGCTATCGCTTCTTTCGATGGTGGTAACACCTGGAATGCTACAAGGAACGTATGTGACGAGGTTAACGGAACTATAGCTTCTTCTTGGGTAGAAGAGGATTACTATCTGTATGCATGGCCATGGATCGTGGGCAATAGCGCTCATGTAGTATGGCAATCTGATGACTACCTGGATGCACAGTGGAATTCCACTTCTCCTGGAGTAGTTCAGTCATACATCGTTCACTATCCAACTGATGTTACGTTACTTGGATTGAAAGAAGACGTTGTGAACAACGTTGACATGGGAGTTTATCCTAACCCTGCTAATAATCTGATCAACATCGACCTTGACCTTAGGACTGACGCTTCTTACGAAGTTGTTATTTCCAACATGCTTGGACAGTCTGTGGTCACTGAGAATGTTGACCTTAATGCGGGAGGAAATGTTGTTACTCTTGACGTAAATAACCTGAATGCAGGAATCTACCTTGTTTCTGTAAGATCAGGACAAAACGCTGTCTCAACCAAAGTTGTAATAGAGTAATCCTCTATTATATATTCTCAAAGAAGGGCACCCGGTGGGTGCCCTTTTTTTTGGAATCCATTTTGATTTTTAGCTATCGATGGCTGGAGGTCAATAACCCTTTATCTCCATCAAAGTATCCGCTGAACTGAGGTCCTCCAGGGCATTCATAAATGCGATAAGTTGATTGATCTCCTTGGAATTTAGTTCAAGGCTGTCCCCAGGGAGGGTTTGAAAAGGAACATCAAGGCCCAACCCCATTCCGCCTCCACGATTATAGAAATCAACTACCTGTTCCAAAGAGTCGTAAACTCCATTATGCATATAGGGCGCGGTATGCTGGATATTTCGTACCGTAGGTGTTTTAAAACTGTGCTTGAAGAAATCTATTCTGTCCTCCAATCTTCCATCATACCTTCCCAGATCCTTGTCTAATTCGAAGGGTTCTGCGGCTTCAGATGGTACACCAAGCACTTCCGATTCGGTTTCATAATAATAGGGTGGCACCAATCCAGAGAAGGTAGGAGGGAAGTGGCAGGTCGCGCAGGCTGCCTTTCCCATAAAAAGATTAAATCCCTTTTCAACTTCTGGATCTATTTCTTGAGTCTCTCCCCTGGCATACTGATCGAATTCTGAGTCCAGTCCTTGAAGGGAGATCAGGTATGAGGTCAGTGCAGAGGCGACGGTGTATTTGTTGATCGGCCGTTCTTTGTGCTGAGGAAATGCTTGGGTGAAGCGTTGGTCATAACCCTTGCTAAGAAGGCTTTCCTCAAGGGTTTTCCAGTCATGTGCGAACTCCTTGCTTGAGAACAGAACATTTTCGATTTGGGATTCAAGATCTTCGCTTCTAAGGTCCAAAAAGTACTTTTCAGCATATATGGCATTGATCAATCCTGGTGAGTTCCTTGGCGTAGTGCTTTTCTGATCAAAGGAGATGCTTTTTCTTTTCCCATCGCTAAAGGCAAGCTTTGGATTATGGCAGGAGGCACAGGACCTTTGGCCATTGGAGGAGAGATTTGGGTCAAAAAAAAGCTCCTTTCCAAGCGCTTGGACAATTTCACTATCCTCTTCCTCAGGGAACTTAGAGAAAAAATAGGGGTTCAGGAATTCCGAACCGAACAAGAGTCCCTCTGTTTCTGAAACGGATCGATCGAATGCAAAAACCTCACTCCATTTTTCGATTCCTAAGGACTCCCTACTCTTTAAAACCGCGTTACAAAGTGGATTTAAAAATTCTCTGAGGAAGTAAAGTCTATTGAACTCCTCAAAATCCTGATTGCTTTGCAAATAGGCTTTGGCTTCTGAAAATCGATCTGTAGTCTCGTCAAACAGTTTTTCATTTTTCTGCCTCAATTCATCTTCATATTCCTGATACATTGCCGCAATGGAACCGAATGAATACAAAGCATTCGATACGGCAGAATCCGATGATGGGCAATCAAACCCGGATAGATCTAGTGTAAAGATTCTGTATATGCCATATCGCATGGCATCAAACGCTTGTCTGTCTTGAATGGTCAGGTTCGTTTGAACCTTGTAGAATTTTTTTGTGCTTGAAACAAAGGACCCCGAGAGCTTTTTTATCTCACCAATATTGGGTGGATTCTCATATACTAATTCTTCCAGACGTTGAAGCCCTTCCGGTTCAAGAGATGTCGGAACAGGGCTGTTTTTTTCCAATTTTAATAGAGGAGCTCCATTCAAGTATCTGTTACAGAATTCGTGATCAAGGTAATCGGTCAGAAATTCTACCCTTTTATAAGCCTTTTTACATGAGTGAAAGGCTTTGATAAGCTCTTGTTGAGAACCTCCTTTCGTCACACTATGATGAAAATATTCAGCTTTTGTTTGAAGTTCGTTCAGGCCCGAATGGTATTCTGGTCCGTAGTCATGGATCGTCTCAGTTGGTTTGGATCCACCCTGATTCAAAAAAAGTAGTAAGGAAACAGGAATAAGAAGAAAAAAGTACTTCATGAATAAAAAAAATGAACCCCGGGCGTTGGAATGTGCTACAAACAGCCCGGGGTGTTACCAAAATGAAAATGAAAGAATTTACCGGATAATGAGCTTCTTGGTTTCGCCAACTGAGTTTTTCACAAAGTAGGTTCCCGGAGTCAGGTCAGAAACATCTACATATTTCACGTTTCTCAGAACTTTCACCCTAACACCATCCACACCGTAAATCGCTACATCCATGGGCTCGATGAGGAATAATTCCCTTGTTGTTGGGTTGGGGTAGAAGTTAAATGAACTTTCTACCTGGGGATTCCACCTTTCAAGATCTGACAATACGCCGTTCCATCCGGTAATCGCGTAAGTCAGGGAGTTGTTGAACGGGAAGGGGTTGGAAGTCGAAGGGTGCTGAGAGTTGACCAGAATTATGTTGTCATCAATTCCAATAGCACCAGTGATCTCTGCTCCTTTGGGAACAATCGAGATTCTTCTCAAATCATCGATGGTCGGATTCTGGATTCCCAGGTAAAGCATATACATCTCACAAGTTCTGTTTTGCACTCCTGCTGGCACTCTGCCATGGGATGTTCCATTCAGGTCTTCCTGGATCAGGAGATAAGAATTTCCCTGATTGTAGAAAACACTCAAACCATCAGGATTTGAAAGAGCCCGGTAGGGATAAGGTGAAGTTGGAGGGTCAGGCATTGCTGGACCTGCTTCCAGGAATACTGTTACCTCGTCAGTCACAGGATCATAAACCATAATTCTTCCATAAAAGTCCTCATAGTCTGAAGAATCAGCATCGGTTCCTTGAGCAGTCGCCCTTGCGATATGATGTGGTGCATGAACGGCTCCTCCGGCATGCTCTCCGCTCCAACGACTTCCAGGATTGTCTCTACCTGTTTCTGTGAAATAGACTTTACCTGTATTGTTATCCATGGTAACCCATTCGATCCTGTTGAACATCGTAGCACCTGCTGAAACTGCTTCGTCTTTGTAGTTCAACATCTTGTTGAGATCCGTATTGTCTATCTGTACCCAATTTGCCCCAGCTGCATCATGCTTGTAAACATAGAGATCGCCTGATGTGAACACTCCCGCCGTATCCGCTACGAATTTGGAAAACCAACCTGGAGTTCCATCCTCACCCAGATAAACCGTCTTATTGTCTGCCATGATGACTCCACCTTCGAATGCTTGACGACCCCAATTGTACTGCTTTCGAACGGCAACAGCTTCTCTTGGATCTATTTCGACCATGTAATTGTAATTCTGGTACTTGGAAATGGTCTCTCCATTGAATCCAGGGAATCCGGCTGGAGATGATATACCATTTGCTGTACCTGTACCAATTGTGAAGTCAGAGGCGTCTCTATCTGCGATATCCTGATTGGAGCCTCTGAACCACTCTTCCGCGGTCCAAATGCGTCCATCCACAATGGAAGCGATTCCGCCGCAGTTCATTCCGGTTTCGCCAGTGTGGTTGACAAAGTCAACATTGAAGAAATCTCCTGACCTTCCATCGCTAAGCGTTTGGGGGACGATCTTAAGAGAATCAGTGGCCTGATCCCAGCGTACTTTGAATACTGTCATTCCACCACCGTCACCGATCGAGTCGTTTGGAACGATCATTTCATGGTTTACCGAGACCCAACCCAGGTCGTTGGAAGAGTTATCAGGAGTGAAGCCAATGAAATCATGCCATTGTTTGGCTACTGCCTCACCTGCTGGATTCCCATAGGTTGAGGTAGTTTGCACCATATCATATCCACCGACAAATATCACCTGCATTTTTAAAGGACTTGCAGGCATAACAACTTCATCGGGTAGCCAGGTGGTATCGATTTCCATAGTGGTTGGAAATTGCGCGAAACCAACTGTCGATATTAATATTGTTAGAGCTAAGGAGTATAGTTTTTTCATATCTTTTCGATTTTATGCCCTGCAAAATTTGTCCTTAGATATTATAGGTTTGTCTCCCTTAGATTTTGAAATAATTAATTCGGGACTTTTCTGGAGGTTTTTATAAATTATTGGTACACAAATACTTATGCTTGTTTTGTTGTCAAGAAGGACCGGGCTTGGTTTAAGGCTTTTTTAAACATTTATTAATTCATTGTTTCCTCTTTTGTAACCCCTTAGTAATCAAGCTCTCCAGGTTCATATGATGAGAATGAATAATTGGCTATTATTAAAAAAACTTTCTAGCCCTGACTCCTAAGACCCCTTCGGTACTTCTTTCTCTTGTACCAATCTTCTTTTTGGTAATCCTACTCGGATTAAATGTTATTTACTTCGGGGAAGATACTCTTGCAGGTTCAAGTCAGATCGCATTGTTGTTTGCCGCAGGGATTGCTGTCATAATATCCTTCAGGTTGGGTTTCAAATGGAATGAAATTCTGGATGGCGCGGTGAACAGTATATCCTCTGCTTTGCCAGCAATGCTGATCCTTCTATTGATCGGTTCTCTTGCCGGAACATGGTTGCTTAGCGGAGTGGTACCTGCAATGATCTATTATGGCCTTAAACTCTTGAACCCATCAATTTTTCTGATGGCTGCCTGCGTGATCTCCGCGCTGGTTTCGCTGGCTACAGGAAGTTCATGGTCCACGATAGCAACCCTGGGTGTGGCATTGCTCGGTATTGGTAAGACCCTGGGTTGGGGTGAGGGAATGATAGCTGGAGCAATTATTTCAGGAGCCTATTTTGGGGACAAGATGTCACCGCTTTCGGATACCACAAATCTTGCACCCGCAATGGCCGGGACCGACCTTTTCACCCATATCCGATACATGATCTTCACTACCGGCCCCTCTATTCTGATCACTATTGTGATCTTCACGTTTATGGGGTTCAAGGGGAGCGGTGGGGAGATCCAGGGGATCGAGTCAGTACTGAATTCTCTTGACGAAACATTCAACATAAACCTCTTGCTGTTTATTGTTCCGGCAACGGTAATTTTCATGATAATTCGTAGAACACCGGCAATTCCTGCCCTTGCCATCGGTGTGCTTATGGGGGCTCTCTTTGCCCTGATCTTTCAGCCTCATCTTTTTCAGCAGATTTCAGGTGAGTCAGCTGGATTAAAAGGAGGCTATATGGCGATCATGATCTCCATGTTTGGTGAGACCAGCATTGCGACCGGAAATTCTGCCGTTGACGACCTTTTAAGTGCAGGAGGTATGGCCGGAATGCTGAACACGATCTGGCTGATCCTATGTGCCATGTTTTTCGGAGGAATAATGGAAATGAATGGCATGCTTGCCTGCCTTGGAAGGAGGATCATCGGGATGGTGAAAAGCACAGGCTCTCTGGTAGCCTCTACGGCCTCAACCTGCATTTTCTTCAATGTTATTACCGCCGACCAATACCTGTCCATTGTCGTGCCAGGAAGAATGTATGCGAAAACCTATAGAGAAAGGGGACTGAAGCCGGAAGTATTGAGCCGGACCCTGGAAGACTCCGGGACGGTTACATCTGTACTGATCCCTTGGAATACTTGCGGAGCTACCCAGGCCAGTGTATTAGGGGTTTCGACATTTACATATTTACCATTTGCCTTTTTTAATATCATCAGCCCATTCATGACTGTTGCCTTTGCATATTTGAATATCAAGATCAGAAGGATATCAGATGAAGAAGAGAAGGAATCTTAATTCAGATGCCCCATGGGAAAAGAAGGTTGGCTACTCCAGAGCGGTTCAGGTGGGAGAAAGAGTTTTTGTAACGGGTACTGTTGCAATTAATGAGGCCCAGGAGGTAGTAGGGGACGATGAATATTCCCAAACCAAATTCATTCTCGAAAAGATCGAAAGGGTTTTGGAAAACCTTGGAGGTAGTAGAAAAGATGTGGTAAGGACCCGGATGTTCGTCACCAATATTCAGAATTGGGAGGGGGTAGGAAATGCACATGGTGAGTTCTTTAAGGGGGTTGGCCCTGCTACCACAATGGTAGAGGTAAGCGGGCTGATCAGCCCTGAGTATCTTGTTGAGATCGAGGCCGATGCAATTATCGGTTGTGGTTAGTGAAATAGTCCGTAGAACCATTTTTGGAATTTGGTAATACTTTGTTTGGAGTATTCTTCATTCTCAATTAGAGCTGATTTTATCTTTTCCTCATCCTCAACTCCACTTTTCAGAAAAGAATGGATCCTGTAATCCGGGGAAAACCAACACGCCGAGACCTTGTAGAACCCATTTTCTTTGAGCCAGTTGTCCACATCATTTGATTTCCCCACTCCCGGGATCAATTCCAGCATTCCCTCTTCATTTTCATAGAAGAAAACCAAATCCGGGTTGGCAATTTCCAAAAAATCGATTTGTCCTTCTGAACCCCGCCTGGTTCCCAACCCAAGAGGATCAAAATTTCTCCAGGAGGAATAATAGGGCAAGGAACCACCCTCGCCGGTGACCATGGTATGGCCTTGAAAGGGAGCCAGCCTCTTTCCCAGATCCACATAGGAATACTGAAGCCTTTGACCATATGTCAACAGGGGATTGTATTGAAAGGGGACAAGGGAGTAAACATTGAAGAAGAGGATCGATGAGATCAGGATCTTCCTTTTAATCGGAATAAGGATAACGGAAAGAGCAAAAAGGGGAAATGATATCTGAAAGAAAAACCGGTCTCCATAATTCATCATCAACCTTGAAGGAGCATAAAGGAATATAAGGGTTCCCAATGCGAGTAAAGCCAATATTCTGAGCTTCTTCTCCTGAAGAAAAAATACAAGGGCTGCTAAAAAGACGATGTAAAATTTTGCCTGAAATAGGTTCGAAATAAAAATCCCTGGCTTGAAACCCTGGAGTGATTTTATGTGGATAGGATTTGGAAAGAGTTGTTCAAAATACCATGTTCTCAAAATCCAGTACACAGCTATGCTCATAATGCATAGTACCGAATAAAATTTTCCTCTCCGGCCTTTAGTGAAGCTTATGAAAAATCCGTACAGGGAGAATATGACCCCATCAGGACGGATCAAGAATAACATTAAAGAAATGGCTGGGATCCATTCACTTTCCTCATCCTTAAGAATCTTCCAGAAAAGGGTAAATAGAACAAGCATGAAAAGGAAGGTTTCCATGCCGGAAAAAAAGTGTACGAAAAGCAGGGCATTTCCGAGTAATAGCCAAAGAATGAGGCTGGTGTTTTGAAATGCCTTCTTTTTTAATTGAAATATGATTAAACCGAGAACCAATGCATTGACAAGGACCGTAAACCATTTGGGATCCATTTTTAACAATGCAGGGATTATGGATATTCCGGCTCCAACTAAACTTGTATAGGCCTCATCCAATTGGAGCTGACTTGGGTTATAATTCCATACTCCAAAGTCGATCAAATTTTTCCCGTATCGATAAAGAACAAAGGAGTCATCGATAACCAATGAATGGTAACTGAGGCAAAAAGCCAGCCCCGAGATTATTGGGCTGAAGATTGTTAAAAGCTGACCTGGAGTTTTGTTTTTAAAGTTCATTGAACTCAATACCCCTGAACTTCATCGAAACAAGGGTTTTTATTACTTCTTGAATGGATTTCTCCGGAAACGATACTTTTATTGAGCAAGTCTCCTGATAGGAGCTATTCAAAATCTGGCCAGAATAATTATGAACCAATTTTCCAATTTCGCTTTCAAGTTCATAACCGTAATTGATCAGTATTTCCCGCTTGGGAATGAAAGTTGAAATTTTGGCCTTCTCAATTGCAGAACGGATCGCTGATCCGTATGCGTTTCTCAATCCCGGTATGCCGAGCTTTGTTCCTCCATATATCCTGGCAACAATTCCCACGGTATTAATAAGGTCGAATGCTTTTAGTTGATGGAGAATAGGATCCCCTGCGCTATGGCCGGGTTCCCCGGAATCATGAGAAAACTCAATGATGTCAGATCCAATAAGGCGATAAGCATAGCAGATATGCCTGGACTCAGGGTGTTTATTTCCAAGCTCCTGGAGGATTTTTGGAACCTTTTCCTGATTTGAAAGGGGAAAAAGATATGAGAAGAACTTGCTTCCCTTTTCAGAATAAAAACCGCTTGTAATTACCGAAATGCTATTCATCCATTTAAACCTGCAAAAATCAAGAGGCAAAGGCAGATTATGGAAAGGCCAAGACCAACCAAATTTAGATTGCTTAACCTTTCCTTGAAAAATGATACGCCTGCCATGGAACTCAGAACTATGATAGCTACATTCAGAAACGGGAAAACCAATGCTCCGTCATTGTCAAAATGTTGAAGGCCTCTGAGTAAAAATTCAATGGAAAAATAATTTGCTATTCCCAGTCCAAATCCTCCTACCCATACCCATTTATCACCCCAATGTGAAATACGAGAGCCTTTAACCAAATGGTAGCTAAAACCTGTGACCGCTGCAAGGAAAAACACCACCCCGGGAAAATGGACAAAACTTGGATTTTCATGAAATGAATAATTCAAGATGTTGATGCCACCATCAATTGCCCCGCTAAGTATGAATACAGCCAATGGTAATAATAACCCGGAATTGGATATCTCCTTGTTTTTCGACTTTATGCTTGCCAGAACAATGGCGGGAATGGAAATCGCTAAAGCGATCCAGAGGAAGATACTTGTTGAGGTTGTTTTTAGAATGACTATTGAGATAAGGGTAGGAAATACGAGTGAGAGTTTTGTGGCCATTGAAGCGGCAGTTACTCCATTCAAGGCTGTTGTCCTTCCCATTAAGGAAAAGGTAAAAAAGAAAACCATCCCCATTACCAGGGCATAGGGAAACCAACTCAGATCATTCAACCTGACCTGGCTGATGCTATCGAAATGGTAGATCAATCCTGTCAGAGTGCAGGAGAGGTAATTAGCAGTTACCGCTTTGAGTAAGGAGACCTTTTTTAAATGGAAGAATTTGAAAAAAAGGAAAATCCCGACCGAAGAAAGAAGGCTTAATAATAAATAGGTCATCGGCTGTAGCTCGAAAATTAATAATTTTCAATCCTTAGCTTTTCATTGTTGAAGATCAGTATCACAGCTCCCAAGATACCAACAGGAACCAAACCTGAATTCCTTTTTAACAAACCTGGATTCAAGAACAAACCGGAGAATGATCACATTGCACTAGGGAAGGATCTTGAGGGGAAAAAATTGCTTCTCCAATTCCGACTTTTTGATAATAGTATCCATTCAGGTGCAGGATTGCCCTTCGGAGGTATTGACCCCTTGGGAAATCGGCCTTCATCGCAGGCCATTTCTGATTTCTTCAAAAAGCTTGTCCCCATTCTCCAGGAAAAAGGAATTAGAGAAGTTACCATCGATCTGCCACCGGAATCATATGATGAAGAACTTGTAATGACTCAGGTGAAGGTCCTGTTGAACCTGGGGTTTACTCTAGAGGCAGAGACCATGAGCTTTCATATACCTTGTTCCGACTCAATGAGTCCAGGCCTTCACCCATCACTAATGAGGAAGGTCAAAGCCTCTATGCGGGCAGGATATGAGATGAAAATGAATTCTACCCTTGGCTTGAAAAGGGCTTACGAGAATATCTTGAGATGGAGATCGATCAAAGGGATCCCGTTAAATATTGAGTTCCGGGATCTTGAAAGACAAATTCACCTCTTTAGGGATAATTATGATCTATTTGAGGTGCTGGACAAAGATCGGATAATCGCTGCGGGTATTGGGGTAAGGGTCTCTAGACGAGTCTATTATAAGTTCATTCCAGGTACAGACCCTGACTATGATAAATTCAGTCCAATGGTCTTTTTGTCTCTGGCAATGCATAATCGAGCTCAAGAACTTGGTTGTGAGATTTTTGATCTTGGGATCGCTGGGCCCCTTGATGGTCCGGAGAATGCAGGACTAGCCGCTTTCAAGTCAAGGCTGGGAGGAGTTCCAAGCTTAAAATGCAGACTTAAAGGAAATTTTTAGGAAAATCAGAAGTTCAGGTTACCTTTTGTCTATCAGGGGGATATAACTCTGAAGACAGCAATTTTTCATACACCTGTTTAATTCGTTCAAAAAGCAAGAGTAGGAAGGCTTTCCAATTTTTGGAAAGCCTTCTTTTTTTTGGTTCTTTTCGGTTCAATTCATCACCATGAAATTTTTGCTTGAAGAAAGGGCAGCAAGGCCAGGTGTAGCACTTCTGACTCTTAACAGACCCAAAGAACTTAATGCACTTAATCTTGAGCTAATGCAGGAGATAAAAGAATCCCTGCAGGCACTTGATAAGGATGATTCCGTTCGGGTTATTGTCCTTGCAGGAAATGAGAAGGCTTTTGCGGCCGGTGCTGATATCAAGCAAATGGCTGGTAGGAATTCCGTTGATATGCTCAAGATAGACCAGTTTTCCACCTGGGATCAGATCAGAAAGACCAAAAAACCAATTATTGCAGCGGTTTCTGGTTTTGCTCTGGGAGGAGGTTGTGAGCTGAGCATGCTTTGCGATATGATCATCGCCTCAGAAACGGCCAAGTTTGGCCAACCAGAAATCAAGATCGGTGTAATGCCGGGAGCCGGGGGAACACAAAGATTAACTAAAGCTTTGGGTAAAGCCAAGGCAATGGAATTGGTCCTAACCGGTGATTTTCTTTCTGCAACAGAAGCTGAAAAACATGGATTGGTGAATAAGGTAGTGCCTGTGGAATTTTATCTTACAGAAGCCCTCAATCTTGCTGAAAAGATCTCAAAAATGTCCCCTTTGGCGGCTTCTTTGGCTAAGGAAGCAGTTAACCGCTCATTCGAAACTTTTTTGGATGAAGGGCTGCACTTTGAACGTAAGAATTTCTACTTATTATTCGATTCTGAAGACCAAAAAGAGGGCATGAATGCCTTTATTGAGAAAAGGCCACCAAAATTTACCGGAAAATAGTATGTAATATTTTTGTGAAAAATCAAAAAAACATTAGATTGGCTTGTGGATAATCCATTGAAAAAAGAGAAATTCTGGTATTTTTTTAATTTTTTTGTGCTCGTAAAAAAGATAGCTTGGATAAGCCCGAACCTGATCACAATTTGAAAAACCACAAAGTTTCAGAGAAAAAGGTTTCCCAAAACGGAAATTCTGATCCAGGGAATCATAGCCTGTCTACAGAATTGAATGATCTGATCTTTGATCTGGTTGATGCCATCCATCAAATGGGTATCCCGGTAAAAAACCAGAACCCGCCTGCTAAATAGCCATCAGTCCCAGGTAGGTAATTGCCCCAACAACATATCCCGAGAAAGCTAGCAGAGAGATCCTTCTGATATACCAGAAGAAATTTACCTTTTCCATCCCCATAATTGTCACCCCTGCGGCCGACCCGATGATAAGGATGCTTCCTCCGGTTCCGGCACAATAGGCCATGAACTGCCAGAACTGGTGGTCAGTGGGAAAGAGCTCCATAGGATACATGCCCATAGAGGCTGCCACCAAGGGAACATTGTCCACAATGGCTGAAAGAATACCAATGGCAAAGACAATTATTTTGTAGTCGGAAATCGCGTGTTCCAGAAAATGACTCAGGCCATGCAGGATCTCAGTTGCTTCGAGGGCTGAAATAGCAGCGAGGATCCCAAAAAAGAAAAGAACAGATGACAGGTCGATCTTACTAAGCGCGGAGGATACAAGGAACTGTTTCTTTTCCTCGAATTCTTTTCTTCTGTGGATCAGTTCTGTAGCCACCCAAAGCATTCCAAGGCTAAACATCATTCCCATAAAAGGGGGAAGGTTGGTGATCGACTTAAAGAAGGGGACGAAGATCAGACCCAGGACTCCAAGCAATAGTATCGAACGGCGTTCAAAAGGAGAGGTGTTTCTATTTTCATCCAACCCAGATTTATGGTCAGGGATCTTCCCTTTGATCTGTTTGGTAGCAAAAAGCAAGGGAACGATCATGCAAATGATGCTAGGGATAAGTAGTGTCTTCATGGTCTCGACTGAGGTGATCTGGCCACCGATCCAAAGCATGGTAGTGGTTACATCTCCGATTGGTGTCCAGGCTCCCCCTGCATTTGCAGAGATGATGACCATACCAGCGAAATACCAACGTTCATTTCTCACCACAATCAGTTTTCGAAGCAACGATACCATGATTATAGAAGTGGTAAGGTTGTCCAGGATTGCAGAAAGAAAGAAACTGAGGACGCAGAGTATCCATAAAAGGGCCTTCTTGTTCCTTGTTTTTATTCTGTTCAGGATCACATTGAATCCTTCATGGGCGTCTATCAACTCCACAATAGCCATGGCTCCCATTAGGAAGAAAAGAATGGATGAAATATCACTTAGGTGGGTGAATAATTGGCTGTTTACCAGATCGGAATTTTCAACCCCTAGAATGTAAAGTGTCCAGCAAAGTATTCCCGTGAGAATTGCTGAAGCTGTTTTTTCAACATGGATGACATGTTCAAAGATGATTGCTGCGTAACCAAGACAAAAGATCAGGATTAGCGCGATTTCAAGCAGACCCATTAATTTCTTCTAGTACCTAAAAAATCAGCGCGCAAAATTAGAACTAAAGCCTATCAATTGAAACCCTCATGCAATTATTTGCTTTAATCACCAGGCTTGTATCGCAAATTGTTTTTAATTAGTTTTACAAGAAAATTATTTCTAAATAATAAAAATTATCATTTGGAGATTTCGCTTGATCAGATAAAGGAAAAACTGGGCAATGCAGGACTTAAAGCCACACATCAGCGAATGGTGGTTTACAGGGCTTTGGTCGGTGTGAAAAGTCATCCATCCGCGGACAAGGTCTTTGATAGTATCCAATCTGAGAACCCAAGTATCACCTTGGCCACCGTGTACAATACCCTTGACACTTTTGTTGAGGCCGGCCTTGCAAAAAGGGTGATGTCAGGTAAGGGACCTGTAAGATATGATGCAAGAATGGATAATCATCACCACCTGATCTGCTCCAATACCAAAGAGATCATTGACTTTTATGATGAAGAACTAAATTCTCTAATCAGGGATTATCTTCAAAAGAAGAGGATCCAAAACTTTGAACTCGCCGATATGCAGTTGCACATAAGGGGGGAGAAGTTGAACCCCAACAAAGAAATTCGAATTAAATAATGTCTAACCAATAAATTGTTTACGCTATGTCATTAGTAGGGAGAAAAGCCCCAAGCTTTAAGGCGAAAGCCGTTGTAAATGGAACAGAAATTACAGATTTCAATATGGGTGATTACCTCGGAAAAAAGGAGATAGTACTCTTCTTTTATCCAAAGGATTTCACATTTGTTTGTCCAACCGAGATCCATGCTTTTCAGGAAAACCTTGAGGAGTTTGAGAAGAGGGGAGTCCAGGTGATCGGTTGTTCGACCGACCACGAAGATGCTCACCTTGCCTGGTTGATGACACCAAAGAATCAAGGTGGAATTCAGGGAGTTAAATATCCGATCGTGGCGGACACCGCAAAGACGATCTCTACCAATTATGGTGTTCTTGGCGGTGATTATGACTATAATGAGGATGGAGAATTGATCTTTGATGGAGCTCCGATCGCCTTCAGAGGAACCTTTTTCATCGATAAGGAAGGGATCGTAAGACATGAGTATGTTAACTTTTTCCCGCTTGGAAGGAACATCGATGAGACTATCCGTATAGTGGATGCCTGGCACCATAATCTGGAACATGGTGAAGTTTGCCCGGCAAACTGGAGTGCAGGAAAGGATGCTATGGCGGCTACACGAGATGGAGTAGCTGAGTATCTGTCATCCCACTGATTTCTCATTATAAAAATTTGAAGAGGCCGAGAGGCCTCTTTTTTTTTTCTTTACCTCTCAATGAGCACGCTTTACAGTATAGGGATCTGGCTTTTTTCCATGGCTATCCGGGTAGCTTCTATTTGGGATCGAAAGGCCTCTGAATGGATCTCAGGAAGAAAGGATCTGTTCAAAAGATTAGAGGATGATCTGAAAAACAATCCCAAAAAGAGGTATTGGTTCCACTCCTCTTCTCTGGGAGAATATGAGCTTTCCAAACCCCTTATTTCGGGGATAAAAACCAAAGACCCGGATGCCCTGGTAGTGGTTACCTTTTTTTCCCCTTCCGCATTCGAAGGAAAAGATTCACGTGATCAGGGGGACCTGTTCTATTATCTTCCCTTGGATTCACCTTCCAACGCACAGAAATTCATTGATCTCCTACAACCTGAGATCGCATTCTTTGCCAGATATGACCTGTGGTATTTTTTCCTTCTGGAATTGGAAAAAAGGAGAATCCAAAGCGTTTTGTTTTCAGCTGATTTCAGAAAGGACCAATTCTATTTTAAAGGTCTAGGGAAGTTCATGAGAAACAGGCTCGCCCGAATATCCAGGATCTTTGTTGTAAGCAGGAAAGCAAAAGATTTGCTTGCCGAGTATGGGATAGAGTCCAAGATTAGCGGAGACGCAAGATTTGATAGGGTCGCTGAAATCGTTAGCCTGGACCGGAAGTTTCCTGAGATAGAAGGTTTTTTGGAAAATAACACTGCTTTTGTTGTGGGAAGTCCATGGCCAAGCGATATGATCCATTTGAAGGATGTCATCTCAACCGATGGAAAGAAGCGGGTGATACTGGCTCCACATGATATATCATCTTCTTCCATTGCTTACTTCAGAAGCCTGTTTCCGGAGGAATCCATTCTTTTTTCAGAGCTTATAAAAGATGCAGGATCTGAAAAGAGGATCTTGATCATCGACAATATTGGGATGCTTTCTTCCATATATCGCTATGCTGATATAGCTTATATAGGTGGAGGTTTCAAGGAGGGATTACACAATATTTTCGAACCGGCTGGCTGGGGAAAACCGGTTCTCTTTGGTCCGGAACTGCATAAATTTCCGGAAGCCGTTCAACTCAGTCAAATGAAGGGAGGATTTGTGGTTGAAAACTCTGAGCAGATAAAGAAAACTATAGAATACCTAAGCGACCCCGAGGTCCTCAAAAATGCCAGCTTGATGGCAAGAAAGTTCATTGAAAGCGGGAGAGGATCTGTAGATCTGATCCTTGGGTCTATCGATCCTTCCTAGATTTTTTTTTCTTTTTCCTTTTTTTGCCGGTCTCAGGACCCAGGTCTTCAGACTTCTCCAGCAAGGGGGATTCCCAAACTCCTCTTCCCCAGGTGGCTGCAAAGAGTTTTCCAGATTTCGGAACAACCTTCAGGTGGGTCACCCTTACCATAGGTAGCCCTTTGTTCAATCTTTTCCATCCTGTGAAGTTGCTGTTAGTTCTGACATAATACACCCCATTATCATTTCCCACATATAAGACTCGATTTTCAGAGTCATAATCAAGATCATTACAGGGAACATTTCCAAATTCCAATCCCTTGGAAATATTCTTCCAGGTAAATCCACCATCCCTGCTTTCAAATATCTTTTGTCCATCAAGGAAATGACTGAAACAAATCCAAACATGCTTTGTATTGTTTGGGTCTATCAGAATGTCCGAAATATGAGCTTTCTTCCTGTTGATGTCCTTAGATAGAGTGGGTGTGAGATTTTCCCAGTTCTGCCCTCGATCAGCGGTTTTAAACAGACTGAAATCCGTTCCGCCCCAATCCGAAATACTGAAGTAGATGATGTCAGGATCTCCAACCACCCCTGAGACAACATTAATATTGCTATATGGTGGTTTTAGAGGGGTTTTTGCATTCCAGTTTCTTTTTATTTCTTCAGGGTAGCCTTTTAACTCCAGGAAGTCTGAACCGTAAAAGCAACCTCTTTTATAGGCTCCCTTAACCCCGCTCATGGAAAGGATCTTATTTCTTGTCCCCTTTCCAGAGCCCCTTGAAGGATAACTGCACTGATCATCCTTATCTGGTACTTTTCCAATAATATAAATGTCACTAAGATCTGAAACGGGGAAAATGACCCTGTCGTAAAGGGATGAGGCATAGGAAAAATTACCTTGGAATTTTGGGTAAGGAAAACTGTCCATTTTCCCCAGACGTGTAAAGTAGTTGGTGCTTAGGGAAAAATAGATTGAAGTATCATTCACCGAGAGCACTTTGCATACCCCTCCGTCACCCGCCCCATGTTGAACCCATTTCCCATCATAATACATAAAACTTGAATTATCCTGCGCACCTCCGATCATAAAGGGCTTTCCTTTGAACATTTCAGCATCAAAATCATAGAACTCTGTATTATTGATGCTGTTTTCCGAAGAGCCATCTCCCATAATGTATTTCCAGGCCCTTCCCCCATTTTCTGAGATCATAAACCCTCCATCCGTTCCAGCCAGTATGTGGTTGGTATCAATTACCACCAGATCCCTTAAATCATCATGAAGTTGTCCCCTTGGGGAAAAGCACTTTTTGAGATTAAAATCTTTTTCATCCGGGTTCCAGGAAACCACTGAAAGATTTGTTTTTCCATAAAACAAAAGGTCCTCTTCCCAGGGGCAAGATCTGACAAGGACCCTTCCAACCCTCCCCCGGGTGCTCACCTTTGAAGTCCGGGGGTGAGGGATCATGATAGGCTTTTCACCTTCTTTGAATTTGTATAGTTTGTTTCCATTTGGGGCATTTCCAAACCTCGGATAATGTGCGAAGAGATACAGGGTTTCCTTATCTCCGAACCGAGCAATATCCATTGCGATTAAATGGGATTTCGTTATGCCTTTTTCATTCTTAAGTCGTTCCAGGGAATCGGTAAGGACCAATTCTTGAAACTTATCTTCCCAGGTTTTTCCTGAGTCATTGCTTTCCAGGAACAAACCTCTTCCGGATAAATAGACCTTTCTACTTTTGTAAGGGCTAAATTTAATTTCCCTTATTTCACTTCTATCAGGTATTTCCACGAGCTTTTTGGTCCATGTCGAACCCCCATCCCAACTCTCAACCAGATAGCCTCCGGACCATTCACCTCCATTTGCTCTCCACGCCGAGGAATGTCTGATGTAAAGAGCTAACAGATGAGTCGGGTTAAATGGATCTCGTTCCAATTCAGTCACCACTGTTTTGTCCTTTGGTGAATTGCTTAGGTTCCATGATTTTCCCGCATCGGTGCTTTTGAAAATTCCTTGGGTATGGTGCTGGAATTTATGGAATCCTCCTCCGGTCATCCCTGTTCCAAGAAGGATCTCATTTGGATCATTAGGATTTACATCTATACAGAAAACACCATATACAGGAAGATCTCCCGTTAAACATTTCCATGTATTTCCAAGATCTTTGGTTTCCCACAATCCTCCTGAGCGGGCACCGATCAAAAGATGGGACCTGTCCTTTGGATCCGACCAGATAGCATCAACCCATCCAATGCCTGCGGGTTTAAGGGATCTCAAGTATGGAAAAAATGGTCCCAAAGGCTTCCATTCTGAAACTTCCTGAGCCTTGCTGGAAAATATACCAACCCCGATAATAAGGAGAAGGGCAATTTTGATGATATTTCTTTGCATAACTTCGGATCGAATAGCTTCTTCAAAGATGATAAATACCTGAAGAATGGTTGGAACGGTTTATAGATCTACAGGGCTTTGGTATGAAATCAGGCTGGGAAGTGGAAAAACGGTAGAGGGTCGATTGGAAGGAAAGCTCAGGCTCAAAGATTCCAAGCTTACCAATCCTGTGGCAGTAGGGGACAAAGTAGAAGTTCATGGCAGCGATCATATGATCACCAAAGTTCTCCCAAGGAAGAATTACCTTATCCGAAAGTCGCCTAGAAAAACAGAGCATTCCCATATTATAGCTTCAAATATTGACCTGGCGGTATTTGTATTTACAAAAAGGCTGCCAAGAACCAGTCCTGGTTTCCTGGATCGATTTCTTGTTTGCTGTGAAGCTTTCGATATTAAGCCTCTTATCCTTATCCATAAATGGGATCTTCTTGATGCTTCGGAGAGTGAGCTACTGGAGGAAATGGAATCGCTTTACCTGTCAATAGGATATGATATTATCAAAACCTCTGTTGTTTCAGGAGTAGGAATGGAGAAACTAGCTGTGCTTCTGGATCAACAAACAAACTTATTCTTTGGACACTCGGGAACAGGAAAATCGAGCATCATGAATTCCCTTTTTCCTGATCTGGACCTCAAGACCTCCGAGATCTCGGATTTTTCAAAAAAAGGAAAACATGCTACTACATTCGCCCAAATGTTTGATGTTGGGGGAGAAACCAAAGTCATAGATATTCCTGGGATCAAGGAATTTGCCCTTGACGATGATATCGAAGATTATGAAATATCCCACTTTTTCCCGGAGATTCGCAAGGTTGGTGAAAGCTGCAGATTTCACAATTGTTTGCATCTCAATGAACCGAATTGCAAGGTCCTTGAAGCCCTTGGCAAGGGGGAGATTTCAGAAAGCAGATTTAAAAGCTACCTGGGTTTGATTGAGAAGGGGGATTTCAAGATGAAATAGATCCTCTTTGTGATCCATGGAAAAGCTTTGAGAAGGTACACCCATGATCTGGAAGTAAGCCCTGGATCACAGCGTTGAAACAATGCCAGGTAAGCCTCTAAGTTGGCTTGGTCATCATTTATAATACATTGTTTTAAATGATAGCTGATCCTCTTTCTCAAAGCAGCCAGTTCGTTTTCGTCCCTGAGAATTTCATATGCCTTTTTACAAACCTGAAATGTAGAATTCTCAAATTGAGGATCAAGCTTTGAAGCGGAAAATGAGCCCCCGTGGTCTCTTTCCAGAATTGTTATCTTATCCAGGTAGGAATATTTAAACTCTCTTGATGATCTAACCCAGAAATCAAAGTCTTCATAGATCAGATCTTCATCATATCCATTTAGTTGTTCCAGGACCCTTCTTCTGAACATCATTGTGGGAGCAGAGATGAAGTATCGCTCTAACAGATCAGAAAAGATCCACCCTTCAGGAGGCTTTTTTCCAGGTCTGAAGTGATTCCCAATTTCCCTTCCGGAGGCATTGATTAAGGTTGAGTTGGAATAAACCACTCCATGCTCCTCATCCAGATTTCGGAAATGGCTTATGAAGCTCTGAAGTGCACCTTTGGCAAGCATATCATCGCCAGATAGATCAATGATGAATTCGCCAATTGAAAGCCTATACCCAAGGTTAAAAGCCTTTGGAAGGCCTATATTATTATTGAGAGCCTTGAATTTTACTTTTTCCTTATCTCTTAACTGCTGGTTTATTTTCCTGACGCTTCCATCCGTGCTACCATTGTCGTGAATGATTAATTCAAAGTTTTGATAGTCTTGAGAAAACACCGAATTAAGACAATCTTCGATAAATGACTCTTGATTGTAGACAGTACAAATTATTGAGATCAGCGGTCTCTCCACCTTCCAATTGTTTTCTCCATGAAATCCAGTTGCTGCTTTGCAAGGATCGAGTTTTCAAGGGTTGAAACTTTTGCCAGGGATTTCTCCAGCATTTTTTTCAAAGAGTGAGGGTTCTTTATCAAGGTGGCTATGCGGTTCCTGAGATCTTGAGGAGATGGATCCTTGAGCATGATTGCCTCTTCTTCATCCTTGAATATCCCATCAACCCCATGCCCTTGAAGCCCTAGGATAATGCAACCTTTTGCGGCAGCTTCCACAAATGAAAGCCCAAAGGTCTCTCCAGTGCTGGGCATAAGATAGAAGTGGGCCTCCTTCATTTTTTCCAATAACTCTTCCCTTGTAATAAACGGAAAGATTGAAATCCTACCCTCCAGTTCAAACTTTTTTATGATTCCCTGAAGTCGGTCTTTTTCAGGACCCTCCCCATAAATTGAATATGAAAAATCAATATCCTTCAGGTCAGATAGTCCTTCGATAACAATGTCCAGATTTTTTAGAGGAATAAGGGTGCAGGCAGATATGAACCTTAAGGGTTTAGCTTCTTCGCCTTCAAACTTATTCTTGGCTAACGGGAAATCTAGCAGTTCTTCCCTTTCTATCCCTGAAAAGCAATCACCGACCTCTCCAAAGTCCTCATCTGAATAGCTACGGAGTTGATTTTTTGAAGCCAAAGACCTTGTCCAGATGGCTTGGGATTTTCTGAGGAATGGCAAAAGAAAACCAGGCTTTTCTTTGATCAGTTGAAGATCACCTCCATGAAGGCCGGACAACAAGGGCAATCCCATCTTTTTTGAAATCTTTGTCCCCATACGGATGGAATGACTCATATGAGCGATTATGATTTGGGGCCTGATCCCTTCTTTCTTTAGATACCCAATCAAGGGGCCTGTACTATACCTGAAGATCTTGGGTACTCTAATAATTGGAAAAGTGGTGATCAAAATATCCTTATACCGGAATCTCCCTGAGCCAAGCCCTATTGCTTCAGAGGGGATCCAGATGGGTCTCATTACCTCAACTTCAGCGCCTTGTTCATGCCATTGATTTGCCAGGTCTGCTAAGGCATAGGATGTACTAAGGATATTTTCTCCTTCCTCTTTTGGAAGCAATGAACTGATCAAAAGGATCTTCATTTTTCCTGGGATTCCCTCAGGTAGGCTTTGTAATAGTAATAGTAGAAAATGAAGTTGAAAAGACGAGAAAGGATGCTGGCATAAATTGCACCCATGATCCCCCAAATCGGGATCAAAGCAAAATTCCCCCCAACATTAACCAGGGTGCCTATGAAATTCGCATTTCTGATCCTTTTTCCCTGGGATTTTGCATTCAAGAACATGAAGGGGCCTAAAAGGCCGGAGATCACATATGCTATTACCAGAACTGAGGCAATGTTTGCTACCTCTTCATAACCGGGCCCAAAAAGAATTGGGACGATCCAATGCACGACCAACGCCAGGCCGAGGCCAGAACTTACCAGCCAAATAAGGTTCAGCCGGAAAAATGTGGGAGTGATCCTGTCTCCGGCTGCCATTTTCCTATATAGGGCCCTTGATGCGGATTGGCTCAACAAGGGAATAGGGGAACAAAGCAATCCAGCAAGGGTATAGAAACCCAAACCTGTGGTGCCGACGAAATATGGTATCATCATTTCATCGAGTTTATAAGTACTCTGCTGAAAGATCGCTCCCGTATACATATGAAAGCCGTGCTCCTTATTTTTTTTAAGGATCTGTCTTGCCCTGAGTGGAAAATTTTTAAAGGATGGTTTAAAAACGAAAAGGATAGCCACGGCAGCGATCAGAGTAGATACAAGGTTCCACACAAGTACCCTTTCCAGATCAATAAGGTTATAAAACATCAAAGCTCCCAGTGCGATCAGAAAAATGACCCTTGAGATCAGTGGATAAATGGAAATTGCCAAAACCTTTCCGGTTCCGGTAGCCAGAGAATTAACAAAGAACCGGAAAGTAAAAAGGGGTGCCAGGAAAGATAATTTTCTGAAGATCTCAGAAAGGGAGAGGTCATAGAAATCATCCAGGAAATCAGCAATTGCCAAAATGAATATTATGTACGCAACGCAACAGAAAAGGAAATAAACCAAAGCGGCTCCGATCAACTCTGACTCTTTTTTCTTGTTTTGGTCTTCTGCGATCAATACCTGGGCGGAAGAAAAAAACCCAAAATGGAAGAACAGGCTTGAAAACATCAGAAATGAAACAAAAAATGCAAAGTCTCCATAGATCTCAGGGCCCAGGGTTTTGGTTTGGATGGACTTATTTATGAATCCAATTCCTATAAAAAGGATCTGGGTCCCGTAAAGCCAGGCAGTGGACCTGAACTCCTTTGACTCGATTAGCTCCTTACTGGGAATAAGTTTCTCGAACTTCAATTTTGTCCTGATAGAAGTTTTCTATAAACGAAGACCATAAATAACCAGTATAAAAGGTATCTGACAAAATGCGCTACTGGCAAGCCGAGAATGCCGCTTTCAAGGGTAAAGTAATACACGGATGCGAGATAGATCCCTGCGAATATTCCTTGAGAAGCGATAAAAAGCCGGACCCTTGCATGGGCCAGCAAAAGAAATGACAATACCCAGGAATGCATTTTCATCAGATCACCCAGCAGCTGAAATCCAAAGTATCCTTCGGCTGGCAGAAAATCCCTGTTAAAAAAGAGGATCAGGACTTGCTCTCTTAAGAGGTAGATCAGGAGTAATCCCAATGCCAGGACAGGTGCGGAACCCAAAAAGAACTTCCTGGTAAAATTTCCGCCCTGATTTTTCATGTTGGAAAGCTCACTTGCCTTGGGGTAGTAGACCATATTTAAGTAAGCCAGAAAAGCCATTAGGTAGAAATCTGAGATCCTTACCACTGCTTGCCAAAAGCCTGTTTGTTCAGGATTGTATTCCAGGATAGCAAATTCTCTTATTGCGAAATCCGTGATTTTCGAAAAAACCAGTATGCTTAGGGCCACCAGAATATACTCTCCCAAATTTTTTATTGCCTTGATTCTCAAGCTGATCTTTTCGCCGAGAATTCTCAAAAGGCCCAATTTCCATATGAAAAATAGACTTATAAGAAAGGCAGAAGCAGGACCGGCAGCCCAGCCCAGCAGAGCGATATCGTATTGGGATCTGAAGGAGAAGAGTATTACCAACAGCAAGGAGAGGAAATTCCCACCTACGTGGATCATGACATATGTCGGTAGTCGCTTTTGAGATAGAAGTATGGAAAGAAAGTAGTAGTTGATCACCTGCAAGCCGAAAAGAAGCAGAGCTGTGAATAGCCAGTTTCGATCTGTATCCGGAAAGGGATTCGGAAAAAATTCTTTGAAAAAAAGAAAAAGGAAAACCGTGATCAGAAACAGACCAAGACTCAACCCAAGGCCGGTTGATACCAGAATGTGCTTATTCCTTTCTTCTAGCCTTGGATCGCTTAGATACTTAATGATCCCTTTATTGACACCATCATTTGGCAAAAGGATGAAAATGCTGGATAGGTTTTGAAAATGGGAAAGGAAGGTTATTCCCGAAGGGCCGAAATAAAAAGAAATGACCTTGTTAATAAAGAAAGAAAAAAGCCCCCTTAGCCCGACACTTATCGTTGACCAAACTGAATTTTTAACTATTTCCAAAGGGAATCCCGAATAGAGGCGAAAAAAGCAAAAATCCGAAGAAGAAAGAACTTAATTCAAGGTTCTGAACTACTTTCCTTTTCCTTCGAACTCCAAAAGCTGGAATCCCAGGTTTGAGAATACCCCGTATGGAGAAAAGTTAACCCACTCCCCAAGGTTGAAATACCTACTCTTTTCGCCTATTTCGATCTCCAGAGGAAGATGTCTGTGCCCGAATACATAGTAGTCATAATGACTGACCTTTTCTACCTCCCTGCAATAGTGGATCAATCTTTCCGATTCTTCCTTAAAGTCATGGCTCTTGGTATTGGAGATGCGACTTTTTCTGCTCCAGGCATTCGCTATTCTTATCCCAACATCTGGATGAATCCATTTGAAAAGCCATTGGCAAACAGGATTAGCAAAAACCTTTTTAAGGGCCTTGTATGTATTATCGCCAGGCCCAAGACCGTCCCCATGGCCTATTAGGAGTTTCGTTGAACCTACCTTGATCTCAACATTTTTTCTGATTATCGGAATTCCCAATTCCTTGGGATAATAGTCGAAAAGCCACATGTCGTGGTTTCCTGTAAACATGAAGATCTTAATGCCCTGATCTGATAGTTCAGCAAGCTTGCCTTGAAACCTGATAAATCCCTTTGGAATGGCGGTTCGATACTCATACCAAAAGTCATAGATATCCCCAAGTAGAAAGATGGCTTCGGCATCCTTTTGAGCCATTTCAAGCCAGCGGACAAGTTTTTTTTCCCTTTCGAGGCTGGATTTGGGGTCAGGAGCGCCTAAATGAAAATCAGAGGCAAAGTAAATTTTTCTGCCGCTTGGCAGATTCTCCAAATCCAAGAGAACCGGGAATTCCGCCTTCATTGAGATTTTTGTCAGTCGAACAGACTTTTTCTACCTACAGGAGATTCCTCTTCTGGATCAGCTGTGGGTTCATCGGAATTGTGTTTTTGATTAACATCCTCAGCTCCTGAGGCAGGAGCTGAGGAAATGGCATCTTCCGGTGAAAGCTCATTTTCTTGAACTGGTTCTTTCTGTTCTTCATTCCTCACATTTTCTTCGGCTTTTGTTGAAGAATCCTGGTCTTCTTTGCTTTCTTGTTCCTCTGGTTTTTCGGCAGTTGTTGGATTTTGCTTTCTTTCTTTTTCCTCAAGATTTTCTGAAGGAACAGGGTCTTCCTTATTTACATATTCCTGATAGGTGGTGGGCTTTTCAAACGGCCTCTCCCCGATCAGTTTTTCAAGATCGGATTGATAAATGATCTCTTTCTTGAGGAGTTCTTTGGCCACCTTTTCCAGCTCTTCTCTTTTTTCCATCAGAAGGTTTTTTGTGTGTTGATGAGCCCGGTCAACTATGTTTCTGACCTCTTCATCTATCACTCTAGAGGTCTCTTCAGAATAAGGTTTGGTAAACGAATACTCACTCTGCTTGGAATCGTAAAAGGAAAGGTTACCGATCTTCTCATTCATTCCATAGATCGTTACCATCCCATATGCCATTTTTGTGATCCTTTCCAGGTCGCTTAGTGCTCCTGTGGAGATCTTTCCAAATATGATCTCTTCAGCAACTCTTCCTCCCAAGGCCATGCAGAGGTCATCAAAAAGTTGCTCTTCGGTATGCAGGAACTGCTCCTTAGGAAGGTATTGGGCATATCCCAAGGCGGCTATACCTCTTGGAACTATGCTGACCTTAACCAAGGGATCTGCGTGCTCCAGGAACCAACCTGCAACCGCATGCCCTGCCTCATGATAGGCAACGATCTTCTTCTCCTCTGGGGAAATGATCTTTGTTTTCTTTTCCAGACCTCCGATTACCCGGTCAATCGCATCCTGAAAGTCGTCCATGTGGATCTCATGTCGGTTCTTTCTTGCAGCTATTAGTGCTGCTTCATTGCAGACATTTGCGATCTCTGCTCCTGCGAAACCTGGTGTTTGTGCAGCCAATTTTTTTGGATCGACCTCCTTGGAAAGTTTCAGGTCCTTAAGGTGGACCTTGAAGATCGCCGCTCTTCCGGCAATATCCGGTTTGTCAATACTTATCTGCCTATCGAAACGGCCAGGCCTCAACAATGCCGAATCCAGTACATCAGGTCTGTTTGTAGCTGCAAGGATAATGACTCCTGAATCGGTGGAAAAACCATCCATTTCCACCAGGAGGCTGTTAAGGGTATTTTCCCTTTCATCATTAGCCCCTGGAAGTTGGCCCCTTCCCCGACTTCGTCCGATGGCATCAACCTCGTCAATGAAAATGATAGCCGGGGCCTTTTCCTTGGCCTGCTTGAACAGGTCTCTCACCCTGGCGGCCCCAACTCCAACGAACATTTCAACGAAATCCGATCCCGAAAGGGAAAAGAAAGGAACACCTGCTTCACCCGCTACAGCTTTGGCCAAAAGCGTTTTTCCCGTACCTGGGGAGCCTACCAGAAGGGCACCTTTTGGGATCTTGCCTCCCAACTTTGTGAATTTTGCCGGTTCTTTTAGAAACTCAACAATTTCTTTAACCTCCTCCTTGGCTTCTTCTGCACCAGCTACATCCTTGAAGGTGATCTTGACCTGATTTTCCGCATCAAAAAGCGCAGCCTTGGATTTTCCAATGTTGAAGATCTGCCCACCCGGGCCACCGCCACCGGTCATTCTCCTCATTAGAAACCAGAAACCGAAAAGGATCAAGAATAGAAATCCCCAATTCAGAAGGTAACTGGTAAAGTCCGATCGACTGTCGATCTTATACCCGATCCTGTCAGACTCCGACAATTGATTCTCGATCTCCTTGAATTCCCTGTCAAAGGTTTCTACCGAGGGAACCTGAAATGAATAGTGTGGGCCGTTGTTAAGGCTGAATGGACCACGGTCTTCAAGCTCCCTTTTATACTTTTCATTCTTTAATGCTTCATCCTTGAGGGTTACTTCCACAAGGTCACGGTTCTTGATCAGGACCACTTCCTGAACATCGTTGGAAAGCATCATTTCCTTGAACTTTCTCGGTGTAATGGTTATGGTCGAACTTGCACGATTGACCATGGTCACCAGAATCACCATCCCCACCAGGGCAAGGATGAAGTACAGCTGATAGTTTGGCCGTCCTCCCTTTCCTGGGATAAATCCTTTATTGTTTTTCTTAGGCTGATCCACTTTACTCTATGTTAACTTCCTGTCCTTTCAGTTATTTCTTCTTCCTTTTTGGACTCAATTCTTTTCACTTTTCCATCTGCCCAAAGTTCTTCTAAGGCAAAATGATTTCTTTTTTCCTCTAGAAATACATGAGCCATAACGTTTACATAATCCAAAATGATCCATTCATTCAGGTCTTTGCCTTCAGAAACCCAAGGATTTTCTTTTTGGTTTTTGAAAACGGTTTTTTCGACCTCGTCGGAAATGGCTTCTGCATGCTTATCAGAGGTAGCGATACAAATGATCAAATAGTCAGCTAGGGGATTAAAGAGGCTTTTTATATCAATGATAACAACATCCAAAGCTTTTTTTTCATTCATCCCCTCCACAATGGAATCCCTGATAGCTTCGGAATTTTTTTGACCTCTTTTTACCTTTACCAATGAAAGCTTTTTCTTTTTTAAATCTACAAATAAGTTGACCAACAGGACATTTCCGGATAGCATAGCCGGTCAACCTGTCATTTTCCTTGAGTCAGTTAGTTCGACCAATGATTATGCCAAAGAAAAATTGGCAGAGGGGATTGATAAGCGATCATTTATAGTAGTAACCAACCATCAAAAAAGTGGAAGGGGTAGAAGGACAAATAAGTGGCAATCTGAGTCCGGGAAGGACCTTACTTTTTCCATAGCTATTTCGGACATGGGTTTTCCTATCGAGGAAAAATTTCTGCTGACAAAACTTAGTTCACTTGCCATAATTAGATCCTTTCAAAAACTGAGACCAGGAAAAGAATGGCAGATCAAGTGGCCAAATGACATTTTCTTCAAAGGCCAAAAGGTTGGTGGTATTCTTATTGAAAACTATTTGCAAGGGAATAAGATCGAGTCTTCTATAATTGGTATTGGTCTGAATATCAATTCATTAGATCATGTTTTAGGAAGGACCTCGATTGTTAAGATCCTGGAAAATGAAGCTGAAAGGGTCAGTATCCTTAGAGATGTTTGCTCAACCTTCTTTGAAGGTTTGATGAACCTGACCCCTGATTTCAAACAAGAACTTCATTCTTTTTATCTGGGCCATCTTTTTGGGATCGGCTGCTGGGTTGAGATGAATTTTGAATCCAAGAAGACCGGAGGAATTTTTAAAGGAGTAGAACCAGGCGGAGAATTGGTTCTTGAACAAAAGGGGTCAATAACAAAGTTCTCCCCGGATTCGGTTTTTGGCTTGAATTTTACCGTAAAAAAAATTCAATGAACTTTTGTCAGGTTTTTCGACTATAATAGAACTAAAGGTAAAACTCCATTGAGCCGGGTCAGCGTTTTTTTTGGGCTTTTGATAGCATCTATTCATTTCTCCTTCGGGCAGGTTCCTATTTCCGGAGACTACATAGTAACCCAGCAGGGTGATACCCTATACGGGTTTATCCAATCGGTCTCTGAAAGCAAGATATCCCTTGCAAACACCTCAGAAAATTCAATGGTAGTAAAGAAATACAGGGTCAGTGATCTGAATTGCATTGTGATCAAGGATACGGTTTATCGGGCGGTCAATGTGCAGATGGGAAAGGGTTCAACCACGTATTACATGATGAAAGAGGTGATCGATGGTCCAATTAGTTTGCTCCATAGGGAAATAAGAAAGACCAAGCTTTGGAAACCCAATGAGGAGCAGGATTTCAGTGGGATTGTAGGAAAGGTCCTTTATACCGATGTCTACCTAAAAAAAGAGGATCTGGTAGTGAAAGTTGATCCTGAAAACTTCCTTGAGGCTTCCAAGATCTTAATAGCAGATCAGAGTTGGATTTTGAAAAAATTTGAAGACGGCGTTTACAGCTTCAAGAATCACAAACAGATGGTTCTTGATTATAATTATCTTGTCTTAAACCCTGATAGCAATTAGCCGATCCTTTGTTTTTAACTTTGTATTTCAAAAATTTCCACATAATCCATGAGTGACCAGATTAAGCACGAGTGTGGAATTGCCCTCCTAAGGCTTAAGAAGCCTTACCAGTATTATATTGACAAATACGGAACACCGCTATTTCCTCTGAACAAGCTATTTCTCCTGATGGAGAAGCAACACAACCGAGGCCAGGACGGTGCTGGAATTGCCACCATCAAGCTCGACTATGAGCCCGGAGGAAAATATATCAATCGATTGAGGTCCATAGCCCAACAGCCGATGGAGGATCTTTTCGGTAAGGTTCGTAAGCAATATAGAAAAGCATATTCCAAGAACTCTGAAAAATACCTGAGTGCTGATTGGATCAAAAACAGGGTTGATTATTCAGGAGAGATCTTCTTGGGCCATCTCCGATATGGAACCCATGGAAAAAATACCATTTCGGTATGCCATCCTATGGTGAGGGAGAGCAATTGGAAAAGTCGGAATCTGGTAATGGCTGGAAATTTCAACCTCACCAATGTCGATGAACTTTTCACCTTCATGATGTCAATAGGGCAGCACCCAAGGGAGATGACCGATACGGTTACGGTAATGGAAAAAATTGGCCACTTTCTGGATAAGGCCAATGACGAAATAATCCAGGAATACAAAGATCAGCTGAATCCCCAGGAGTTGAGTTTGTTCATCGAGGACAATCTCAATCTGGGTCAGGTCCTGAAAAAAGCAACCAAGGATTTTGATGGAGGGTATCTAATGGCAGGCCTCACTGGATACGGTGCCGGTTTTGTTGCCCGAGATCCAAACGGTATCAGACCTGGGTATTATTATTCCGATGATGAGTTTCTGGTGGTAGCTTCTGAAAAACCCGCTATTAAAACCGTATTCAACATAGAGTATAGCGAGATCCATGAGATTCCCAGGGCACATGCCTTGATCATGGACAAGGCTGGTAACCATAAACTTGAGAAATTCCAGAAGGAGAGAGAACCTAAGAGCTGCAGTTTTGAAAGGATCTACTTTTCCAGGGGAACAGATCCGGATATATACAGGGAAAGAAAGAAGCTAGGAGAACTTCTGGTCCCTCAGATCCTCAGAGAGATTGATAATGATCTTGAGAATACGGTTTTCTCCTATATCCCCAACACAGCGGAAACAGCCTTCCTCGGGATGATCGAAGAGCTCGATAAAAGACTCAACAAACAAAAGCTTGAAGAGCTTGTAAATCCAGATCTGGATGAGAAGGAAAGAGAAAAGATCCTTTCAAAAAGGATCAGGGTTGAAAAGCTTGTGATCAAGGACGTCAAACTCAGAACTTTTATCACCAATGATGATCAAAGGGATGACATGGTTGCCCATGTTTATGATACCACCTATGAGGTGATAAGAAAGGATGTGGATACCCTGGTCGTAATGGATGATTCCATTGTCCGTGGAACCACTTTGGAAAAGAGTATTTTACAGATCCTGGATAGGATCAACCCAAAGAAGATCGTTGTTGTTTCTTCAGCTCCTCAGATCAGGTACCCTGATTGCTACGGGATCGATATGTCACGGATGCATGATTTTGTGGCTTTCAGGGCCTTACTCAAACTTATCGAGAATAACAACAAGGAGGATATTCTTGAAAAGACCCTCTCAAAATGTAATGAAAGTCTTGAAAAGGGCTTGAATCAGGTCAATCATATTCAGGAATTATATGACCAATTCAGCACTGATGATATTTCGGGATCTATTGCAGAGATCATAAAGGGGCCTGAGGTCAAAGCTAAGATCGCTGTGATCTATCAGACCATTGAAGGCTTGCATGAAGCCTGCCCTAACCACACAGGCGATTGGTATTTTACCGGAAACTTCCCAACCGAGGGAGGAACCAGGGTGGTCAATAAATCTTTCGTGAATTTTATGAAAGGTAGCCTGGAAAGGGCATACTGAGATCTGCTATACAGCGAAGCTTTCCCCGCAGCCACAGGTGCGAGTTGCATTTGGATTGATAAACTGAAATCCTTTTCCGTTAAGCCCATCTGAGAAATCAAGGGTAGTTCCCAATAGGTAAAGCATACTTCTCTTATCAACGATCACCTTGACTCCGTTATCCTCAAAGACCTCATCTCCCTCTTTCAGTTGGTCATCGAAAGTGAGATCATACATAAGACCGGAACATCCGCCCCCCTTTACCGAAACGCGAACATTATGCTGAGGTGAATAACCCTCATCGGTCATCAGTTTTGCTATTTTTTCCTTTGCGTTTTCGCTTACCTGGATCATATATTTTGCTAAGATACCGGATTTAGAACAACACTAAAAACACTGATTGTGTTCATATCCCTGTCATAATATAGTTTATCAAGGGCATCGTAAATATTGTTGGCTCTGAAATAGCTGGTGTGTAATTCACTCTCACCATCAGCGACCCATTGAATGGTATAGGAGTTTTCCTTTTGTTTTTTATGTCTTACGTAGTTATACATTTTCCTCAAGGCATCAAGCTTATCAATGCCTGATTCCTGGTGAAAAAGAAATGATTGGTTATGTCGTGGATTCACTGTGATCAGATTAAGGACAACATGATTGTCCTTATTCATATAATCGAAGATCAGATTTTCAGATCTTAGGCCCAGGTATTCCATTATCTCCTTTTGGATCCCTGCCAGCTCCACATTTTGGTCAATGTCAACGGACATGGTTTTTTTTTATAGCTTTTATCCCTAAAACGCGAATTTAAACCAATCTGTTTCTTTCCATGAATAAAATCGAACATATCGGAGTCGCTGTTTCAGACCTTTCCAAGGCAAAAGCCCTTTTTGATACTTTATTTGACAGACAAGGGTATAAATCTGAAGAGGTCCAGAGTGAAGGAGTGACCACCCATTTCTATCAAATGGGAGAATCGAAGATCGAACTGCTAGAAGCAACCAAAGACGAATCTGCTATTAAGAAGTTCATCGAAAAAAGGGGAGAGGGAATGCATCATATTGCCTTTGATGTTTCAAATATCCATTCGGAAATATTACGATTAAAGGAGGCTGGCTTCATTTTCATCAATGAGATCCCGAAAAAGGGAGCGGATAATAAGCTTATTGCATTTTTGCACCCCAAAAGCACGGGTGGAATCCTGGTTGAGTTATGCCAGGATGCCCCGAAATAAGGAAAGAATTGCATGGAAGGAGAAAAACAGACCGGTATTGATGCGATAGGTGAGTTTGGGCTCATCGATAGGATTAAGGATATCATTGGAGATCAGGTGGATGAGACCTTGGTTAAAGGAATAGGGGATGATGCAGCTTTGATCGCCACATCAAAAAATGAGGTCCTTGCTATAAGCACCGATACCCTGGTAGAGGGTGTTCATTTTGACCTGTCCTACATGCCCTTGCAGCATTTGGGTTATAAATCTGTTGTGGTCAGCTTGTCTGACATTGCTGCAATGAATGGACTACCAAGTCATGTGACTGTCTCCGTGGCCTTAAGCAGCAAATTCTCCGTTGAAGCTGTTGACGAATTTTACAAGGGAGTAAAACAGGCAGCAGAGACCTATGGAATAAGAGTGATAGGAGGAGATACTACGGCATCGTTAAAGGGTATGATGATCAATGTTTCAGCCATTGGTTTCATGCAAAAAGGAAAGGTTGCTTTAAGATCTGGTTCCAAACCAAAAGATGTGATCTGTGTTTCAGGAGATCTTGGGGGAGCTTTTTTGGGGATGCATATTTTGGAAAGGGAAAAGCAGGAATTCAAAGCCAACCCGGAAATGCAGCCTGATCTTGACGAGTTTTCCTATTTGGTAGGAAGGCAACTTAAACCCGAGGCAAGGATAGACCTGATCCATTCCATGAATGAGATCGGTATTCAACCAAGTTCAATGATCGATATCTCTGACGGTCTGGCATCTGAGCTAATCCATTTGTCGATCCAAAGCAAAAACAAATTCAAGGTCTATGAGGACAAGATCCCAATTGCTGAAGAGACAAGGTCTGCCAGCATGGATTTCAGTCTGGATCCAACTACGGCTGCCCTGAATGGGGGAGAGGATTATGAGTTATTGTTCACACTCAAGCTTGAAGACTTTGAGAAGGTAAAAAACCATCCGGACATTACGGCAATAGGGTATGTTGAGGAAGGCGAGGGAGCTACTTTAGTCACGCGGTCAGGAAATAATGTTCCGATCCGGGCCCAGGGCTGGAACCATTTCAGAGATCAGTCCTGATCTTCCGGAAATGGAATGAAAATGAAGTTTTGAAAATCCTTATCTATCACAAAAAGACAACAATACTCCTCGGGGTCCTTAAAGCTTTTAAGGAATAGCTCCTTTTTTTCTTCTGTGATCAGTCCATTTTGAAGGAAATCCTCAAAAAAGGAGAAGAAAAAATTCCATTGCAGGTCTTTCTCCTTAGCTCCCAAAAGTAATTCTCCTACAGGGGACTGGGATTTGGTTACAGGGAAAATCGGGAAATCCGAGATCTTCCTTGCTTTTAGCTGATACGAAGCCTCCTTTAGTATATCAGCTATCTTCACAAAATCGATGGTGATTGTACCCAGGTATTTGCCATCCAATTCGGGACTGTTCTCCATTAAAGTCCAAATTTGATTAGAATGATATTTTCCATTTGACAAGTTTGTCTATCTCCAAATGAGAGAAGGAAAGCATAGAGATCCTTTCAGTTTTAACCAAGAGATATGAAACAATAAGACCAAACCTGCTGGTTATCGCAAAGATAAGGTCATGAGATGGAGAATCGAATTCAGGCTCGCAATATGGTTTGAGCCAATGCTGTGGTTAAGATCCTTACACTTCAATCGATCTGTAATCCAGGCGCTTCATATAATCAACTTCTATACTAATCGCATCGAATTCTTCAACGACCTTTCCCTCCAGCTGGTAAATTCCCCTACCACGAAACGGATACTTTTTTGACACGGGAGGAAAATGGACGGTATCTATAAATTCTCCCTCTTCGTCCAGGAAGTTGCCGAAATGCATGTCTTGCTTTTGTGTTGTAGTTGTTCTTTTAGTAGTAATAAGATATCCGATCGTCCTGACTCTTTTGTTAAGGTAGTTTGGAAACTCTTGTGCTTTAATGGAATTGTCAGGGGAGGTGCTGAGCAATTGAAACGGGCTGATCAAAGGAAAACCCAGCAGTTCCATTTGATCATAAATATCTTCGATCTTATCATGCTCAACGGCTGGCAAGGAATAATTCTTGACCTGAGGATCAAAAAGGACTGGTTTTGTGCTGCTCTTACCGTTATTGCCCAGCAGAAAATGAGCTCTCCAAAGCAGGTTCTTTTTGCTTTCACCTGTAAAGCGAAAAGCATCAATTCTAATCAATTGTGACAATTGCTCAAGAGATATACTTACTCTTTTGACGTATTGGTCCAAAGAGCAAAAGGGGCCATCTTTATCCCGTTCTGCAATGGTTTCCATGATAACAAGACTTTCCAGGTCTTTGATTAGATCCAATCCGAGATAGATCACTTTGCCCTGGATGATGGTACGCTTCTGACTTTTATTGATGCAGGGTGGCTCTATGATCGCGCCGTGCATTCTGGCTTCATGGATGTAGAATTCTCTGCTATAGAAACCACCACCGTTGTTGATCACTGCCACCATGAATTCCAGTGGGTAGTGGGATTTAAGGAATAAGCTTTGGTAGCTTTCGATGGCATATGAGGCTGAATGTCCCTTGGCAAAAGCGTAGCCGGCAAAACTTTCAATCTGACGCCAGACATCTGAACTCAGGTGAAGCGGGTATCCTTTTTGCTCGCAGTTCCTGAAAAATTTGGTTTTCACTTTCGAAAACTCTTCCCGGGACCTGTATTTTCCGGACATACCCCTTCTCAGCACGTCGGATTCCGCCAATGTCAACCCAGCAAAGTAATGAGCCACTTTGATCACATCTTCCTGGTAGACCATGACACCATAAGTATCAGGCATGATTTCCAACAAAGTGGGATGGGCCTCTTTTCGTTTCTCCGGAACACGATACCTCAATATGTATTGTCTCATCATGCCGGATTGGGCTACACCCGGTCGAATGACAGAGCTGGCGGCCACCAGCGTCAGATACTCCCTGGCTCTGAGTTTTGTTAACAACATTCGCATCGCAGGCGACTCCACATAAAAACAACCGATGGCCTTTGCTTTTTGCAAATTATTCTGGATCAGAGGGTCTTCAAAAAATGGCTTGGCATTGTGAATATCGATGCTGGGAGTGTCAGGCTTGTTTTGTCTGATAATGGCCAGAGCGTCTTTGATCTTTCCCAAACCCCGCTGGCCCAGTATGTCGAACTTATATAGCCCGATATCCTCGGCGGTATGCATGTCAAAGTGTGTAATGGGATAGCCCTTTGGGGGTAAGGAGGTAGCCGTAAAATAATGAATGGGCTTGTCGGATATGAGAACACCCCCTGCGTGAATACTTAAATGGCTGGGAAAATTTTGGAGCTCTAAGCCGTAGTTCAAAATAACCCGGGCATGGTGATCAAACTGACGGTCTTCCGGATTTCTGCCCGTGTTTCTTTGCAATTTTTCGATCTCATGAGGAGGTATGCCAAACACTTTTCCGACTTCTCTGATGATCGACCTGGCCTGGAATGTACTGTATGTAGCCAGTAAGGCTGTGTGTTCATACTTTTCGAATAAGTATCGGGTCACATCGTCTCTATCCGAAGATGAAAAATCAATATCGAAATCGGGCGGATTCCTTCGGAAAAGGTTGATAAATCGCTCGAAATAAAGATCCAGTTCAATCGGATCTACATCCGTAATCCTTAGTAAATAGGCAATGATGCTGTTTGCCCCACTTCCCCTGCCTACATAGTAGTAGCCTTTGCTGCGCGCATATTTTACCAAATCCCAGCTGATCAAAAAATAGGACATAAATCCCATTTTTTGGATGGTATTCAATTCAGTTACGATCCGTCTACGGATTTTGAATGAGGGGTTCTTTCCATAACGATAGGCCAGTCCTTCTAAGCAGAGTTGGCGGACCTTTTGGTAGTCACTTTTCAGGGAATTGGTCCAACTACGGAGGTTTTGTGACTGAGCTTTTGGGGCAAACTGAAAATCGATATGACAGCTCTTTATCAGATGTTTTAGATTCTCCAGCGCTGAGGGAAGCGCCCGATAAGCGTTGATCAACTCTTGCTTGTTCAGAAAAATATCCTCCTGTTTTCCGGTATCCGAGGGCTCCAGCTTGCTTGCCAATGTGTTGAGCTCAATGGCTCTGAGTACACAGTGGAGTTCATAGTTTTCTTGTGTTGGTAGGGTGAAAACCGGGCAGGCAATGATTCTATCTTGGGGAAGTGACTTTAAAACCCATCTCTTGGTCTCATATGGCTTGATAGCGATGTACTCATAATCCTTCAGCGGCCTTTTGGGGACGTTATCGATGGGAAAAAGGATGAAGCAATCCGACACCTCATTGATATCTGCAGGTATGGGAGTCTGGGTATGCAGATATTTTGATAAGTAGCTATTGAGTTGGTAAAACCCTTCATTGTTTCGGGCAATACCTATGAACTGCTGCTTTGCCCCATTTCTGAAGTCGATACCTATGATAGGCTTTATGCCTGCATTCTTGGCCGTTCGGATAAACTCCAGACAGCCAGCAGTACTGTTGATATCAGTGAGTGCCAGGGTTTTGAAATGATGCTTTTGACCCCATTCAACCAATTCTTTGATCGATAATATTCCATACTTAAAGCTGAAATAGGAATGGGTATTGAGCATTACTGTCTTCGATTAGCCAATAGTGGCGGAGGTTCTCCGGTGAAGGGATTCCAACGGGAAATGGTCTTCGCACCCATGCCGGCTGCCAGCATTACGGAGCGATCGCCATACTTATCACGAATATGATCCATGGCATCGTAAAGGTTAAGCAGTTCTAACTGACTATTAAACAGATCCATTTGATAGCGCCCATCCAGGATATCACTGAGACGAACACCGATCAGCCGTATAAGCAAGCGCTTATCGTATAATTTGTCGAAAAGCTCCAATGCCTTTGGGAGCAAAGTATAATCTGCTGATGTATAAGGTATTTTGTGTTGCAGTGTGTAGGTATTAAAGTCTGAATAGCGGATCTTGACAGTAACACAAGCACACAGTTTTCTCCCTCTTCTTAACTGGAAGGCCAGGTTTTCCGTCATAGCGATGAGCAGGCCCTTTAGCTTATCGATATCGGTGGTATCTCTGTCGAATGTTCGCTCGGTGGAAATGGATTTTCTTTCCGTATGCGGAACCACCATAGAATGGTCAATACCATTGGCTTTTTTCCAAATCACTACGCCATTTTTCCCAAATGCCCTTTCCATCAAATCGATGGGCATTTCCTGAATAGTTTGGATCTTACGTACACCAAGGCTGACCAACTTTTGATGGGTTTTGCCGCCTACCATAGGGATCTTCTTGACGGATAACGGGGCAAGAAAAGTTTTTTCCTTTCCGTAATCGATCAATAGTTGGTTATTGGGCTTAGCCTCACCCGTAGCGATCTTGGATACGGTTTTGTTTTCTGATAAGCCAAACGAAATGGGCAGCCCTGTTTCATGAATGACTTTACTGCGTAGTTCAGTAGCCATTTTGAAGCATCCGAAAAACTTGTCCAGTCCTGTAAGGTCAGCATAGAACTCATCGATAGATGTTTTTTCCAGTACTGGAACAGATTCTTGAATAATTTCTGTCACTTCCTTTGAAGCTTTGGAATAGTCCGCTGAATTACCTCTCATGATGATGGCTTCAGGGCAAAGCGCTTTGGCCATTTTGATGGGCATGGCAGAGTGAATCCCGAATTGGCGGGCTTCATAGCTGCATGAGGCTACCACTCCACGATCGCTGACACCTCCGATGAGGACGGGTTTACGGTGTAGCTTAGGATTTTTACGTCGCTCAACAGATACGAAGAACGTATCCAAATCCAGGTGTAAAATCGAATTCAATACTAATTAATTTAGTAAATACTAATTTAGATAGTATTTGGTAATTTTACTTACTGGCTTTAAAAAATGTGTGTCACTTTGGGTTTTGGAAAGTAAAGGCCCTGTTTTTCAGGTCAATTCCCGTCAGAACAAAAGTTCAGAGATTCAATTTTAATATGTCCGACGGTTGTTGAAGTATTCATCATTACCGGCATACTGGGCTACATACTTGGGTGGGCTACATTGCAGTGCAAGAGCATTTTGCCTGCATTGATCCTTCATAATCTCATCAACCTATACACCAACCTTATGGAAATGTTGGTTCTGTAGATCCTTCCTATCCATCAAAAGGACAGGAAATTTTGAGCCATGAACAGTGAAAATATAGTCGATTACTTGTCAAGCCAAGGTTTTATGTCAATACTACAATCTTACCCTTTGCCTTATTGTTCTCCATATATTGATGGGCTTCGACCACTTGGTCCAGGGTGAACACATTGTCGATGTTGAGCTTGATATTTCCTTTTGCTACATCATCAATGAATTCTTGCAGAAGTTCTTTCGACAAGTTCTTGGACTCCCCCATATAAACCGTTAACCTCCCCAGCGACGGTATATCTCCCATTGGAGTAAACTCTTTTATGGTCCATTCATTTCCGAGTATTCCTGTCATACATACTGTACCTTTTGGTGCAATGCATTTCAAAGAATCTTTCAGCGTTTGAGTTCCAATTAACTCCAATACTTTATTAACCCCATCTGGAAATAATGCTCTGACCTGATCCTTAACCTGGCCCTTATCAATGACTACATGATCCGAGCCATTTTCAATGAGTGATTGCTTTTTATCCGGATTTCTAGTTGTTGAAACTACTTGTAATCCCTTCGATTTAGCTAGCTGACAGGCCAGCATCCCAATAGATGACGTACCACCTCGAATTAGAAGCGTCTCTCCGGATTGAATTTCAAGCGCTTGGTTCAATGAGCCTGAAACCGTCTGGAACATCTCGGGAATGGCACCTAAAATATCCCATTGCAAGCTGCTTTCAAACGGAAATACGATTTCGAGAGGAACTAAAGCATATTCAGCATATCCGCCGTCAAAGAACCTACCCATTCCACCCATTACGGCTGCCACTTGTTGGCCTTTGCCATACTTGCTTGAGGGATCTTCCTCTACAATACCGACGCATTCAATTCCCTGAATACGTGGAAATTCTACCCCCGGTGAATCACCTCGCCTGGTGAAAATCTCTGATCGATTAAGGCCAAAGGCTTTCACATTTATAAGTACCCAACCCGGCTTTACGTCAGGTTTAGGTACCTCTTTTAATTCAATAACCTCAGGGCCTCCTTGCCGGATTGTTACCGCTGCTTTCATCGCTGCGATTTGGGTTCTGTTTTATTGAACATGTACCTTGCGATTTTCCACTCATTATTCACTTTTTCAAATACAAACAGCTCTCTATTTTCTTCGGGTATAGTATCCCCGGTGGCGTGAATTAAGGTAGTTCCTTTTGAATTGGTGAATGCAAAGGCGAAGTCGTTCTCTACTTCAATTTCGTCAATGTAAAACTCAATATTGAGTTGGATCTTCGAAAAAATGAATTCATAGGATCTCAATATATTCTCGTGACCAATAGCCGATGGTGCCTCGGTTGGCATGAAAATTCCATCCTTGGTATAAAGGCGCTGCGCTAATTCTGCGTCAGAAGTATTCAGTGACTTTTTATATTCACCCAAGAGTGCCTTGATTTTATGTTTTTCTTCTTTTTGCATGACTTTCAAATTCTCTTTTTCATTCCGATTATTTTGATTACAACTCACTATAGTTAACAGAAGTGTTAAGGCTATAAGACTTTTGTACATGGCATTTCCATTTGTTTGATACAAAAGTCAAGAAGCCCTTCATGAGGGGCCTATAAAGAAGCTTAAGAAAGAGTCTTAATATAGTTTAAGACTTAACCATTCTTTTGCGAATAGTGCTCAAGAATTCGGGTGTAACCCCGAGGTATGAGGCGATTTGGACGTTTGATATTCTGTTAAAAAGGTTTGGATAGCGTTGCATGAAATCAATGTACCGTTCTTCAGTGTTGGAACTGCTGTTTTGTATTATTCTGTGTTGAGAACTAACCAATGCATTCTCAGTGATGACCCTAAAAATTCTGTTGAACTTGGGATACTCAACAAACATTCGATTCTGGTTTTCTTTTTTGATTTGGAGAATGGTAGAAGGTTCAATTGCTTCTATGTAAAGCTTGCTGGGCTCTCCACTATGAAAACTTCCAATGTCTCCAATCCACCAATCTTCTATGGCAAACTGTAGGTTATGCTCTTTGGCATTTTCATCAACGTAATACATTTTCAAACAGCCCTCAACCACAAATGTGTTGAGTTTACAAACGTCTCCGCCCTGTAGAATGAATTGCCTCCTTTTGATCTTACGAGGAATAAAGACCTCCTGAATAAATGATATTTCTTCATTATTCAATGTTAGATGTCTGTTGAAGTATTTTATCAGGGCATCGATGGGCATGACCAAATTTAAGATTTGAAGATATTATCTCAGCATCGTTATCTGCTGTTGCTCATCATGAATAAGCCCACTGCCCTACTTTCGAATTTTTTCTGGAGATTTTAGTCTCTCAACCCTAACGAAACCACGCATTCCACATGATATGTTTGTTGTGCTGAAAATCAGCCTCCTTTGAGTTTAAAGAGTGTTTTTGATGATATGAGAATATGCTCGGACAAGACCTAGACAAGAGCATGTTCGTTTCTCAGCTTTTTCTCATCAGAAATAGGAAAAAGATGGGAAATCCTTCTCATCTTTTGAAAAACCAGGGAAAATGTCGGGAAATCTCCATGATATTGGGAATGAAATACAATCTATAAATAGGGTTTTCAATAGAGGATGAGATTAAAGCGGTTATCCAATTCATTCTTGCTTGTTTTATTGGTATATATTTAAATGAACATGCCTCTAACTAAAATACCCAATTTTGGGTATTGATTAAGAAACATTAAAAAAGGAAATTGCTCTCCAGCCTAATAGACAAAACCTAAATGCCATAACCGTTAAGCCCTGTGAGAGTATCTAATTTATTGCCGCCTTCTGATATCCTCGAAAAAGTCGAAAACGTTGAAAAGGGTCTCCAACAGCGAAAAAGGATTGGTAGTCTTGGCTTCTATGTCGGATTAGTTGTCTCTGCAATACAAGTGGTGGTCTACACCCTTGATTCCGATTGGTGGTGTGCAATCAAATCATTTGATTTTAAGACGCTTACGCCAGAATTATGGATTTCTATTAGCTTACTGCTGGTTACCGTCCTTTCTTTCCTATCATGGGGTTGGTTCAAGTTTTGGATTAAGGAATCGAAAAAACCCTTTCGATATACCTGTTCCATTGGTGAATTTTCACCTGTAAGTGATTCTGCAGATATCTCACCGCTTTATAAAAAATTCATGGAATGGGTACCTAAGGATATAGCTAGACTTTTGAATGAGCGCATCCAGCGACTCTATTTCGTGGATGAAAACTATGAATCGGAAAACTCAGAGGTAGAGAAAAAGTTGGAAGGTCTTCCTAACAGATCTCATATACACATTGGAGGAGAATACATCATCCGGCCCAGGGAAGTCAGAGATCAAATGGAAAATTATGAAATAATCGTGATGCCCAAAATTAAGCTTGGCGGCTTAAAACAACCATCTCGTTTGGCTTTAACCATTTATTACAACCTGGATATCCTAGAGCAAGAGATCAGTAACCAAGAAGTAGAAAAATACAAGCGACTGCTGGAGCAGATTTACTACAGCGTAGCCACAGAAATCTATAATCAAATACGAAAGGATGTAGAGAGCAAAATAAGCTATTTGGGCACCAGGTACCTTAAAGGCTTGGCCTATTATTATGAAGCCAAAGATTATGCAAAATCCAATACGTTCGCTTCCTACGAAAAAGCAGGAGAGCTTTATTTAAAGGCCATCAAAGAGTTAGATCCGTTCAACCCTTTCTGGAAGGATATTAAATATTCCAAATTGAATTGGGTAGCAAATTATTGCCTCCACGCCACTCAATATGTTAAACGATCGCTCAAGAAGCCTCTTTCGATTATTTCGAGTAAAATCACCAACAGGTATCTTACGCTGGCAAATGCACATATTGGCTATTCAAATATGATACTATTTCAATACAATTTGGCGGCGATTCATGGGAGAAAAAACGTAAATATTTATCCCACTCCAAGACATGCAGAAGAGGCTCAGACAGCCCTATCAACCTTATTATTTCGTACTGAAGCGAAGAGGAAAGTTTTATTTAAGATGCACTGTACCAATGCATTAATTGCTGGATGCTTTGGGGATTCAAAACTAGCAGAGTCGGAATTGTACGAAGCCGAACGCCTGCGACCAATTGAGTCCGCCAATGATTTATTGTTTCTATTCGGAAATTCTCTCACCAATGAATCGAAGATCGCCGACCCGTTAGGACAGTTATTTGAATTAGAACCCAGATTTGAAGCAGGCATCTTTAGAAAGGCGATAGAGAGAGAATATTCTTGGAGGCAAGGCCAAAATCCACTATCGAATGTGGAAGAAGCATTAATGGTGATCAAATTGTACCAAAAATGCCTAGATATTAACCCCGCCAACATTGCAGCACTAGCGAACATTGGTTACATATATTGGCTTCTGGATATCAAGAGCAGGGGCATCAATCATATTGCCAAAAAATTCTTTGAAAAAGCTGAAAAATTTAAGGACGTAATTCCGGAAATTGACTTGACGGATATCCAAAATGGTCTTATTCGAATTTATGCCGAAAATGGTGAGTTTGAAAAAGCGTATCATTGTTTCGTCAAAGCGGAAGATGGAAGACGAATACACCAAATGTCTCATTCCATTAGCTACGCACCGTACTACTTCGAATTCATCGGTCGTGATTTAATAGATCGCTTTAAACGATATAAAAAAAATGCTCTTTCCAAAAGGAAGGAAAGCACCAAAAATTCTAAAGAAGCAATCTCAATCGTATCATCATTCGTTTTAAAAGAGTATGGTGAGGCCTTTCATCACCTTTATAACAGAACTGGGGTAAAAGATTATCAGATTGAAGCTAAAAGGGCTTACAGAGAAAGTATAGAGCTCAATGGCAATTATGCTGAGCCTTTTTATTACTTGTCATTACTTGAAGACAACAATGAAGAACGAATTCGCATTCTTGAAAATGAGTGTCTTCGTATTGAGCCAAACTGGTTTGATGCTAAAGTAGAGCTTTACAAACTAACCGGTGACAAGCTGCTAACAGATTTTGAAGAATCCACCAAAAAGGAAACAAAGAAGATCGAGGATTTGAAAGAGGAAATCAATAGAATTGGAAAGCAGGAAGAGCAACCTCGAACAGCCTACACAGGATTTGATGCTGGCGATATTTTGAGTAAAGACTTTGAGAGTTCTGTATTAAAAAAGAACGGTAATAAAAAGGGAAAGCAACTTACTGTCTTAGAGAACGAGCAAAAGATCCGATTGGAAAAAAGTCTCAAAAAGCTTGAAAAAGAAAGAGATGCTAACATTGAAAAGAACTTTGAAGACGACATTAAAAATTTCGCGGCAAAGATTAAAGAGTATTTACCTCATGAATGGTTAAAGATAGAGGAAGAAGGATATGGAGTTACACAACGACTCTTTCGCTTTCTGTCTGCCAGCAAAATAGAAAGCATAGGACTTTGGGAAAAGGAATTCAACCCCAATCAAGCATTAGTTTTTTTTGTATGGAACAAGATCCGAAGAAAGCGAACCAAATATTACAAATCAGAAGAAAGGAGAGAAATTGATAGTAACCTTAAAATTATTAGGCAAAAATTCTATTGGAACTCATTTGAACTTTTAAGACTCCAACTTGAATATACTTCGGAACCTGCAAAAATTAGTAAAATACAAGATAGTCTTAAGAGTATAATTGGAAATTGGCTGCATCATGATTTTGCCTGGTGGGCGGCAACATGGATAGGTAATCAGGATGCTGCATTTAATCTTGATCAAAGAATCGAACTGCTTGAGAAGAACCTAAACCGAAACCCGGAACCTGCTGAGATTCATAGGTGGTATTTTAACGATTACATGAAGTATGCAGATACTCGATTTAATATGATCGAAAGACCGGATTTCTTTGATAAAAAAGAGGAGAACTGGCTCGAAAAAGAGGCTATTAAAAGATATACTGATTCACATGGCGAGGCCTTGACCTACTATAGGAAATGCTTGAAAATTATCAAGCAGTTGGGATTGACAGGTGAATCAAAAGTGAGAATTAGAATAGCGGCACTTCAGTTAATGAAAGGTACCATTGCAGCTGGAATTAATGACCTGTACTCACTTAAGGCTGAAGACTTAGGGAAAAGTAGCTACGCTGAAGATTATTTAGGTTATTCCAAAAAGGAAAAGTTCACCAGGTTGCAGTTCAGATATTGTTTTGAAATGAAACAAGATGAAGCAAAAGATACTAATGAAAGGCGATCCTATACATACGCTACTAGATCACTCATTGATTATTCAGTGGAGAAAGCACAGACTGATGATCAGGGCGAAGCAATAGGTATCAACGTCACTACCCCCATAGCTATAGAGTTTGGAGATGATATTGTTGACGAATATGACTTGAATGACTATTTCTTAAGCACCTGGCTTCCCGAAATGAGGTCCGAATTCATGTCCAGATATGGTGTGAAAGTGCCTGGTGTAAGGCTTAGAGCTTCTAGACAAAAGAATAGTCGATATAAAATTCTGATTATGGAAACCCTGGTTGCGGAAGGGGAATTGGAAGTAATGCAGAATAAATCAATTGAACAGCAGAAGTCCATTGTCACCCGAGTATTTGACCGCTTTAAACGGCAGCTTACATTTTGGCTGGCTGAGATGGTTCGGGTACAAGAAGTCCAGAACCTGCTCGAAGAACATATTCTCGAATATAAAAATGACATCCCTGGAGTTGAAACTTATGAGCATATCGGACCCTTTACTAACCTTGTGCGGGGATTGGTGGAGGAAAGAACTCCTATCAATGATTTTGTATTGATATATCACTTCTACAAAGGGTATTATCCCCAATTATCCATACCGGAGGTTATAGCAAGGATTCGGATGAACCCAACGATTCGACCACAGTTGGAGGGAAATAATGATTCTTACAAGTTGTATTTATTGGATAAAACTATAGAAGACCAGTTCAAAAAGGCGATGGAAAAGCGAAACGGCATTGATGTATTGATCCTAACGAAAGCACTGAAAGAAACTATTGCTACCAACCTGCAAGCCATCAAGAAATCCAAGGAACACAAGTTTGGCCTTGTAGTTAAAGATGTTGCTCTACGCCCCTTAATGAAGAAAGTCATAGCGATATCGGACATGAGCATACCCGTATTAGCGCGTGGAGAAGTATTAGAATCTGCCCCGGTGGGGCACTCAATCATTCACCCAACTAAAAAGTCAGAGTGAGTAATCCAGTCATTTCCATTCATATTCCTAGGGCTTCTCTGCAAGCGGAAACTTCTGATGATCTATTCAATATTCAGCACCAACTTGGAGAGCTACTCACCCATTTTGCTGAGTGCGTTGGAATACCTAACTATCTCCTCACTTACGAGATCGAATTTGTACTTGACTCTCCACTAGCAGTTTCCATTCATAACACAGTCCTTCCTGCTAATATTTACCTCGATGATACCCCAAAAAAAGATGATATCTCACTGGTTCACGGAATATATAACGCTATAATAGCCAACAGAACATATATTATTAATAATGAGATAGCGAACGAAGTAGTACGAGCATTCGTCAAGAAAACCAGTATTCCAATTGAAGTTTCAATGGAATTCTTCCGGTCATTCCTGCATCACGGTATTAATTTCGACAGACCACTAAAGGATTTTGTTCAACTCCATGAACTCAGAGCAGATAGGAGCTGGATTGAATACCAAATTGAGATACTCGTTTCATCCTATTCAAAGGAGAGAATGTTATTCAGAACCCCTGCCAACTGCACAACCATTGACGATTTCCAAGTTGAAAACTTTAAAGAATCTGTTTTCTTTGATTCCGGATTTACCATAAAAGGTGTTGACCTTGTTGTGGATGAATCGATTTCCAAAGGTCTCATCACTACACTAAATGATATCAACCTAAACTACTGTCGATCACTTGATGAAGCTAAAAACAATGTGATGAATAACCTTGGGGCTTATTTTCACCTAAATAGCATGGATGAAGTCTTAGGAAGATTAGATGAAGCTTTCCCCATGGTCGTATTCAATGCAACTGAAACGATAGGGTCCGAACAGCTGGTTAAGATTCTCAGAAGGTTATTACAAGAACGTCTATCTATACGAGATTTGAGGGGAATAATTGGAGATTTACTTGAAGTCAATATGAAGGTGGAATATTCTGAGGAAGAGGAACTAATTGTGCCTTATGGAATTTCGGAAATGGTAGTTTCAAAGGCGAATAGGAAACCCACTATAATAGATCTAGTCAATCATGTAAAGTATAAGCTCAACTATTACTTTATTGAGCCGTATCTTATCAACCAAAGCATTAAGCTTGTTAAATTATCTCCATCAGTGGAAAAATATATTGCTGAGGTTTCCTTAAAGCATCTAGAAAAAGCCAGACTATTGGAGTCATTCCATCAAGCATATCAGAATTTTGCAACATCAATTAGTACGAAGGGAGTACTGACGACTATTGGAGCACAAAAGACCTTAATCGAGTTACTTCAAGCAGATCTTCCTGGTATACGTGTTTTCAGCGAAAGGGATATACCTGATAATGTCAAAATAAACGTTGTTGGAATTATTGATGAGTTGGACTATTAGTGCATAGTAATTCTTGAAATAGTAGTAGATGGAAATTAGACATAATTCAAGAAAAAGTTTTAGGATTCGATTTGACTAATTTTTTTAAACCTATTTTTCAATTTATCCTTTCAACTCCAACGAAACCACGCATTCCACATGATGCGTATGCGGAAACATATCGACGGGTTGAATTCTTTGTACTTCATAGCTTTCCGAAAGCAGTTTGATATCCCTGGCCTGAGTGGATACCTTACAACTGACATAGATGATCTTCTCAACCTTCAGATCGATCAAAGCCTGACAGACATCCTTATGAAGTCCTTCCCTAGGGGGATCAAGTATCACGATCGAAGGATTCTCTTCTAAGATCCCCTCTCTATTTGCCAAAAGGTCTTTTACGTCTCCGGAGATAAATTCTGCGTTGGTGATGCCGTTTATCTCCGCATTTTCCCTTGCGTTTTCTACAGCCATTTCAACGGTTTCTATTCCTATCACCTTTCTTACCAATCCTGCTACAGATAGCGATATGGACCCTACACCGGAATAAAGATCCCAGACCAATTCGTCTCCTTTGAATTGTGCATACTCCAGCACCTTTTGATAAAGGTTCTTTGTCTGTTCAAGGTTGGTTTGGAAAAAGGCTTTGGGGCCGATCTTGAACTTTAGGGTGCCCAAAGTCTCAAAAATGAATGGATCGCCTATCAAAGGTTTGATCTCCAGATCATAGATCGAATCATTCTTCTTTTGATTGATGGAGTAACACGCTGAAGTGATCTCGGGGAATTCCGTTTTGATCAGCTCTGCCAAATCCGAAATAGTCCCTTCATCCTGATATCCGAATTGGAAATGCAGCAGCCATTCTCCCTGGGAATTGTTACGGAGCATCATGATCCTCCAGAAACCTTCATGTTTATGAATGTCGTAAAAGGGAAGCTCCGAATTCCTTGCAAAGGATCTAATGCGATTTCGGATCCTATTGGAATTGAGATCCTGAAGGTGGCATTCGTTCAGGTCCAGAACCTTATCATATCGGCCGGGGATATGAAAACCCAATGCATTTCTATCAAACCTTTCTCCGGACTCTATCTCCTCTTGTGTGAGCCATCTGGAATTTGAGAAGGAGAACTCCATTTTGTTGCGGTACTCCTTGTCCAAAGGTGATCCGACAATTGGCTCCACCTTTACCTTTTCAAGCCCCCCGATCCTTCTGAGGGTTTCTCCTACCTGATTCTCCTTGAACACCAACTGCTCACTATATGACACTGATTGCCATTGACACCCTCCGCAGAGCTCAAAGTGCTTGCAAAAAGGATCTATCCGCTTTTCTGAAAACCGGTGATACTTAATAACCCTTCCCTCAGAAAATGAACTTCTTTTTTTGACAAGCCGGAGATCCACGATATCGCCCGGAACAGTATTTGGGCTGAAATAGACCTTCCCGTCCAGTTTTCCCATCGCCTTCCCCTCTGTAGCATAATCAAGGATCTCGAGGTCTTTTATGATTTTCTTCAAATCCCCTACTTTTTCAAGCCTGCAAATTTCCGGAAAGGCAATGGTACATTTTACATTCAAAATGGGCTAATCAATAATGTTATATACTTTCTTTGATAAATCTAGTTATCTTAATACTCAAGTAACATATTCACATTTATTAAATGGAAAAGGTCCATTTATTTATTTGTTTTGCTATCTGATATTTCGTGAGCTCCCCCATTAAAGGGGATTTTTCACTTGGCTATGGACAGTTTGATATTTAATGCTGTCTTTTGCGGTTGTTTAGCAAAATTGGGCGCGGAAAAACCCCATTTTTTTGTTAATTTTTGGAAACTGAAAACTATTACATCCACATCACGAGTATGAAAAAAGCGTTATTCTTTACTTTCCTTTCGTTATTCCTGTTTTTGGGATTAACCACAAAGGCTTCTCACATTGTAGGAGGTGAGATCCTGATTACCCACGTTAACAACTTCACTTATGAGTTGAGGGTGAACATTTATAGAGATGCAGGTGGAATTGGCCTTCCAGCCACCGCCATAATCAATGTTTACCGAAGAGGCACCGGGGGTTTACCACCTACCAATGTTGGTTCTTTTACCCTGCCCAGGCTTTGGGACTCTGTTGTTCCTCCCCAGACCCCGGGTTGTCAAAACACCATTATCACGGTTGAAAGACATTTTTATGCCGATACTGTGACCCTGAGCCCGACGGTTTACACCGATCCCTCAGGCTATCTGTTCACCTGGCAGTCCTGTTGCAGAAACGCTAATATCACCAACATTCTTACTCCAAGTAGCATGGGTCAGACCATGTTCACCCTTTTCCCTCCGGTGGTTGATGGAACCGGTTCACAGATCATCAACAGTACCCCACAACTGTTCCCGCCGATTTCGGAGTATGCCTGTACCCAGCAACTGTTCTATGTTGACTTTGGTGGAATAGATCCTGATGGTGATTCCTTATCCTACACCATGTACACCCCTCGTGATGATGGTGCTTTGACCGGTGGTATCGTTACCCCTGTTCATGCGCCTTATGCAGATCCGATGACCATGGTCGGAGGTATTACCTGGGCTCCAACCTATAGTGCAGATGATGCGATCAAAGGAGCTTCAGGCCCTCCGGACCCAGCTGCGGATCGTCTTAGGGTAAATTTGACCTCTGGACAGCTTACCGTAACACCAAGGATCCCGGGTAACCAGTTGTTCGGTGTATGGTGTAGAGAATACCGTGACCTGGATGGAAACGGCACCAAAGAATTGATCGGCAGTGTTTACCGGGATTATCAAATGCCCGTAGTGAACAACTGTCCTCCATTGGGCATTCAGGTTGCTGACAGACCTCCTGCTTGTACTCCTTCTGCGATCAATATATCAGACAACTGGAAGGTTGCATTTGCATGAAGGAACCCATAAAATGTGAGACGAATCTGCAATCCAAGAGATATTGCATGGAGAGAAGAAATCACCACATGAATATGCCCGAGTCCTTCAGGGTTAGTTGAGAGTTTCCGACGCCACCGATGCGTCTCCAGATACCATGTGCCTTACATTGGTAAAGTACTATTGCAATAATGAATGCCTGTGCTCGTCCTATTGATTCGGCC
>JANQSY010000064.1 GCA_028279065.1 Cytophagales bacterium | reverse complement strand
AAATGCATCATAGCGGAAGCTCTCAATCCCTTCACCGATCAACACCATCCCTGTTCTCGTGGACAGCATCTCACCTTCCGCATCCTATCTCCCTGCTAGTAATTGATGCCGCAAAAGCAAGACCAGCATGGATCGACATGGTAAGTTTGGAGATGCGAACAGACGACCTCAAAAATGAGACGAACGTCTTCAGCGTCATAGAGCTTGGTGTTGTGACCCACTATGACACCCCGGCTATAGAGAACATGCGCGCTGCATGCAAGCATACTTGTGATATACAACACCAAAATTGTCAAAAGGTACCACAGCGATGACAAGTTGCAAGTTCAATTGCACACCCGGACTGAGCACAGAACCACAATGTCTTCCTGATTGCTCAGCACAACCTCCTATGTTTCTCTCCTCTTTGCTAAAACGCGCAAGCAGTAGGACATCGGACAACCAAACCAACATCAGATTTTTGTGGGGAGCGATTGCAAGGGGCTTCTTGCCCTGGCAGCACGAGCAAGAGATTCTGACACCCCAAAATCCCTAGAAAGCCCTGAACGCAAGCCCGCAAAGCCGTGGCTCCTCTTGATGATGCAACCTAGCTCGCCATTGACTGAGGTACCAAAAAGCCAGAAGAATATTAGAGGTTTGGCATCAACGACAAATAGGCAACACACTGTGGACAAAGCTAGTCGTGGGCTTGCAACTTGTCTTTCTTGCCAGGTGATCATTACAGCGTCGCATAACCCCGGAAACTGGAATGCTCTTAAATTCCTGAACCATAAAGGAGAGTTCATTTCTCCGGATGCGGGCAAAAAGATCCTCGAATTAGCTCAGGAAGACGCCTATTCCTATGCTGAAGTAGATGCCCTTGGCGATTACAGTTTTGATGCGGAGGGCTTACAAGAGCATATTTCCGCCATAAAGGATCTGCCCCTTGTCAGACCCGATGAGATAAAGAAGCGGGGATTTAAGATCGCCGTTGATGGAGTCAATTCTTCAGGGGGGATAGCAATCCCAAAACTTCTTCTGGAGCTGGGAGTTAGAGATGTTGTCCAACTGAACTGCGACCCCACAGGAAATTTTGCACATGACCCGGAACCTCTACCTAAAAACCTTCAGGACCTATGCAAAGCAGTAATTGACAATAACTGTGACTTGGGCATATCGGTTGATCCGGATGTTGACCGTTTGGCATTGATCAACGAAAAAGGGGAGCCTTTTGGTGAAGAGTATACCCTGGTAGCGGTTGCGGATTACATCCTGAATAACAAGAAAGGTGCTGTGGTCTCAAATATGAGTTCCTCCAGAGCATTGAGGGACCTTGCAATCAAACATGGGGTTGAATACCATTCTTCACCCGTTGGTGAGGTTCATGTTGTCCATAAAATGAAGGATGTAGGCGCCGTGATCGGTGGTGAAGGAAACGGAGGAGTGGTCTACCCCGATCTGCACTATGGAAGGGATGCTCTGGTTGGAGTTGCCCTCCTATTATCCCATTTAGCTCTGGAAGAAAAGAGCATCTCCGAATTGAAATCCGATTATGAGGATTATTTCATTTTCAAGGACAAGATAGAATTAGGTGACGGGGTTGATATTCAATCAATTCTCGAGTGGTTAAAAAAGGAATTTGATGATGCGGAAATCGATGAAAGGGATGGGGTAAAATTTGATTTTAAGGATAGTTGGGCGCATCTTAGGAGGTCGAATACTGAGCCCATCATTCGGATCTATGCTGAGGGAAGGTCAGAAGCCGACGCCCAAAACCTGGCCGAAAGGGTGAAGAGTCATGTCCAGGACTTAACAGGGAAGAAATGAAAAGGATCTATTTGGATAATGCCGCCACCACGCCGGTGGACCCTAAGGTTAAAGAAGCAATGCTTCCTTTTTACACGGAGTACTTTGGAAACCCCAGCTCCACCCATGGTCATGGGAGGAAGGTAAAATCCGAATTGGAAAAAGCCCGAAAATTGGTTGCCAGCTTGCTAAATGCCAGCCCTTCCGAGATCTTCTTCACTTCCGGGGGAACGGAGGCGGATAATACAGCCATTTGCGGAGCCATTGCCACATATGGACTCACTCATGCCATCACTTCACCCACTGAGCATCATGCGGTTCTTCACACAATGGAGAATGAAGAGAAAAAGGGAAACGTTAAGCTCAGTCTGGTCAATGTGGACCAGGAGGGATACCCAGATCTGGACCACCTTGAATTCCTTCTTAAGAACAACCCTAGATCCATGGTGTCGCTCATGCATGCCAATAACGAGATCGGCTCCAAGATCGATGTGGCCAGGGTATGCAGGATTGCTAAGGAACATGATGCGGTTTTCCATTCCGACACTGTGCAGACCATGTGCCATTATAAGCATGATGTAAAATCCCTGGGGGTGGATTTCCTTGTGGGTTCCGCCCATAAATTCCATGGGCCAAAAGGAGTGGGATTTCTTTATGTAAATAAGGATTCAAAGATCCATCCCTTTATACATGGAGGAGCACAGGAAAGAAATATGAGGGGTGGAACAGAAAATGTTGCCGGAATAGTCGGTCTGGCTAAAGCTATGGAGATCGCTTATTCGAAGCTTGATGAGCACCAGGAGCATATTCAGGGATTGAAGTCAAGGATGATCGAGCGTTTGGAAAAAAAGGTTCCCGGAATCCAGTTCAACGGAAATCCGAAAAGCATTCGGGAAAGCCTTTACACGGTTCTTAGTGTATCATTGCCGGAATCCGAGGACAATGATATGCTGTTGTTCAATCTTGATATTCAAGGCGTTTCCTGTTCAGCTGGAAGCGCGTGCACCAGCGGCTCAAACACAGGGTCTCATGTTCTGGAAGCGATCAAGGCAAATCCGGATAAGGCTGCTTTAAGATTTTCCTTCTGCAAATTCAACACCGAGGAGGAGATAGATAAGACCGTGGATATTCTGTCCAGGATAGTCAGGCCCGCCATGTCACTAGCCTAATCCTTAACCGAACTCAAGAATCCAGCAAGCTCAGGGATAGCCAACACGTCCTCCAGGCGATCCACATCTCTCTTTTCTTCAAGGAATGCAACTTTAAGGCCCAGGGTTTTGGCCTTGGTCAGAGTTTCATTCAAAACATCAGGCCCTCCCCATTGGATCCCTTCAAAAATCCCGGCATTTGGATACTTCATCCCAATGAGATAGTACCCCCCATCCCTAGCAGGCCCAATAACGAGGTCAGCGGAATCAAGTTTTGAAAAAGAATCCTCAATATCCCTTTTGCTTAATCCAATGATATCCGCTCCGAAAAGCACAATTGATCCGTATCCCTCATGGAATTCCACTTGAAAAGCATTTTGCATTCTGTCGCCAAGGTCACCGGAGCTTTGGGCCCTTATTTCAAAGTCGATATCCAAGGACTCAGAAAAAACCTTTTCATTCCCTTCCAGATACGCAGCAAGGGGTATTTCAAGATCTTTGACCTCCTTTATAATTTTTTCTAAAAGGAATTTGTAGACCAGGAAAGCCTGATGATGGCCAATCTCTTTGGCAAGTCGGGTCTTGACCTTTCCAGCTTCAGGAGAACGACAAAAGAGGATAGCTTTTTTATCGCTCATATACCTTTTCGCCCTTCTTCAACCATTGAGCCCAATTGGAGTCATAGGTGTGGACCTTATAGGTCTCTCCTCCATCCTGGTCGACCAGCTCATTCTCCTTGTTTGCCCAATCAAAGATCCCGCCATAAAGGTTAAAAACATTCTTAAAGCCCATCTTCTCCAATTTTTCCCCGATCTTTTCACTCCTGTAACCCACTGAGCAGTAAACAACTACCTTAGCTTCTCGATCAAAATCCTTTACCCTTGATCGCGAAAAACTTTCATAGCCTACCCATTCAGCCCCGGGTATGTGGCTTACCTGATACTCTTTTTTCTCTCTTGTGTCCAGGATAAGCAAATCCTCGTTTTTATCCAGCCCCCTTTTAAGCTCTTCTGTATCAATAAAAGGAACCGAGCCCGAACAAAGGGAGCTGATCATGGAATCATAATCTCCTGTTTTCATCTGTCCTGAAACAATAATTGGGAGAGCAATTAAAAGGGGTATTATTTTTCGAATGTTCATTTAAATCAATTGCGCTTTTTAAACCAAAAAGCATGGTTTTAAGTTCGAATGGGTGAATTTCACCTAAATCAAGTTCAAAAATCCTTTTTCCCTTCCTTGTTTGAGGATGAAACTTTAATTTTATTTCGGAATAGAGTGGGCAGAATACTGCTTTATAATAACTTATCACTATGAAAAAGACACCGCATTACCTCTCCAAATGGGCTTTTTGGGCCTATTCGTTTGCATTCTTCTTGGTTTCAAATTTTGCTTTTTCACAGGAAGCTGAAGAACCACACGGTTCCACAGCAAATTACCACCAATATTCCGGCAATTCCGGCCTGGACTGGTGGCTTGACCATGGATATTGGCTGTCAGTTCTTTTGATTGCGGCTGCTGGCGTAATGTTCTTAGGAACCATAGCAAAAAAGATCACCATTGGGGACCCCAAGGATAAATATGATTATATCAATGGGCCACAGAAGAAGCTTTATCTCTACGCTGCCTTCACTGTAAACATTGCGTTCTTCTTTTTCATGACCACAGTGGTTCTGGGTGGCAAGTTCATTTGGATATACTATGTAGCTCAGGTGCTTGTTACTGGTGTATTTGTTGGAATGCTGCATTTCGCCCTGAAATTCACCTTCCAGTTCTACTATCCTACCCTGGTAGAAAAGAAATTGAAAAAATTACGTTACAAGCCCAGAAAGGCTAAAAACGGAGAATTGATGGAGTTGCTTTCTGAGGAGGAAGAGGATGATTACCTGGATGAGGGTATGCAGGCTGAAGAGGAAGCGCTATCAGTGGATTATGATGTTTGGATCCACAAGCCTACAGGAGAGCTAAAGATCGAAAAGTATGATGGTTATGCCCATGCTCTCAAATGCCCAAATTGCAAATACCAAACATATAAGCTGGTTAAGGAGGAGCTGATCAGCAAGCCTACCCACAGAAGGGCAGGCAAGGTTTACAAGTATTACTCTTGTACCTACTGTGGTCATAAGGGTAAAAGGGCTCAATCACTTCACCCAACTCACCACGTCAAGACCAGCGAGCAGATCCATGCGGAAGAAGCTTCACATGTGAACACCGACGATCACAAAGAAGAATCGCATTAGGAATTGAACAATTCCTTTGGAACCCCGGGTTGTTATCAGCTCGGGGTTTTTTAATACTTAATGCAGATGTTTTTCTGTTCGGTGAAGAATTTCATCGCCTCAAAACCACCTTCCCTGCCCACTCCTGAATTCTTCATCCCTCCAAAGGGGGTTCTAAGATCTCTAAGGAGCCAGCAATTGATCCAGACTATACCGGATTGGATCCTCTCGCCGACTCTATGGGCTCGGCTAAGATCTTGAGTCCAAATTGAAGCAGCTAATCCATATTCAGTTGAGTTAGCCATGGCAATGACATCCTCTTCGTTTTCAAATGGAATAAGGGAAACCACTGGCCCGAAGATCTCTTCCTGGTTGGTCCTGCATGCGTGATCCAACCCTTCGATTATCGTTGGCTCAACAAAATATCCTCCCTCACATCGCCCTTCAAGGTTCACCCTATTTCCTCCCGCCAATATCTTTCCACCCTCCTCTTTTGCAAGTTTGATGTAAGACAGAACCTTATTCATATGAGGCTCCGAAACCAGGGCTCCGATCCTGGTGTCCTGTGAATTTGGGTCCCCTATTTTAAGTTTTGCTGCCTTTTCAACCATGGCATCCCTGAATCTTTCATAGATGGGTTTTTGTATGAATACCCTGGGTCCGCAAAGGCAGATCTGACCTTGATTGGAAAAGGAAGAGAGCATGGTCGTGCTTAAGGCTTCCTCAAAATCACAATCGGCAAATACTATGTTGGGATTCTTACCACCCAGCTCCAAAGAAAGCTTTTTGAATTTTGGGGCCGCTTCTCTGGCTATCGCCTCTCCTGTCTTGGTCCCCCCGGTAAAGGATATGGCCTTGACGCCTGAGTGTGAAACTATGGCACTTCCCACCTTTGGGCCTAGTCCATGAACAATATTCAATACGCCTTTCGGCAATCCTGCCTCTATGCAGATCTCTGAAAGTCTGAAAGCTGAAAAGGGGGTGATCTCTGAGGGTTTGGCAACAACACAATTCCCACTTGCAAGAGCAGGCGCTATCTTCCAGGTGAAAAGATAAAGCGGAAGGTTCCATGGCGAGATACAACCCACAACCCCAATTGGTCTCCTCAGGGTGTAGTTGATCGCGGGAACATGCTCCATGAAATGAGACTGGGAGGAGTCATGGAGCAGGGCTGTGGCAAAAAAATGAAAGTTTGAAGATGCCCTTGGAATGTCAACCATTTCGGCAAGCTTGATCGGTTTTCCATTATCCCGACTTTCTTCCTCTGCAAGGGATTTTAGGTTTTGGTCTATCAACCTCGAGATCTTTAATAGGATCTCTGACCGCTCTTTCATTGAGGTTTTTGCCCAGCCTTCAAATGCGGATTTAGCTGCCAACAAAGCATTCTCAACATCTTTTTCGTCGGAGTCGGGGATCTTTCCATAGACCTTTCCGGTAGCTGGCTCAATATTGTCAAGAAAGCTTCCGCCTACTGGCTCCACCAGCTCGCCATTGATGTAATTAAGGATCTTCTCCATATCACAAAAATAGGATTAGCGCTGGTTTTCTAATCGAAATCTGTGGTGAGCTTGAATCTGGAAATCCTACCCCGCTCAGAATCAGCAACGAATAGGATGTTGTCCACATAGGCCACACTTTCAGGCCGGCCAAAAAGCCCTGGTCCCCCAAAAGAAACATTGATGTTCTTGGTCGAGGTGGAACCAGGAGGAGGCTGGACCCCCTCTAATCCGGTTAAGGTAAAAAGGTAAACGGAATCAGTCCCCACATCACTGACCCATAAATAGTTAGTGCCATCTCCTGCTTGCGTAAGGCCTCTAGGCTGTTTGAACTGAAAAGGGGTATATAAAAATCCATCGGCCCTGGAGGTATCCCCAACCGGGAGCGGTTGGACTATATATGCTACCACGTCATTTCCGGAAACAAACCTTATGCTCTGAACTCCCAGAGCTGTCCCGGGATCCAGGGAAGTAAAAAGAAAATTATAAGATTGAGGAAGGTCAACGATCTGAGGGGGCTGGACGTTCGTGCTGATGGCGAAGGGCAGCTTGAAGTAATCTCTTTGAACCCCAAACTCCGGAGTTGAGATGTTAATGCCAGAGCGAAATTCAAAGTCAGCGGAAAAGATCAGAACAGCATCATCCGGGATAACCTGCTGGGTAAGATCATTGATCGGCCCTGAGCGGGTAACATAAAACTCCCCATTGGCCATAAAAGCCACATCATTGATCCTGACCTGCTCCAAAAGGTCTTTTCCTTTTGAGAAACCAACTGTCCTTTCAAAATCGATCGGATAGATCAGGGTGTCCTTGAACTGAACGGAATCAGGTAGGTCAAGGCCATAGGAACCCTGGTCTTCAGGTTGGAGATTCAAGATGTAAATAGCATCCAGATCGTACTCAACTCCCTGGAAATCAACTTTTGCTTTCCCAATGACAGCAAGTTCCAGGTTTCGATTTTGAGATATTTTATGAGCCCCGGGAATGGTCCTGCGCCCAACCTCAACCATAGCATAGTCATAAGCGATCACCTCACCGGTTCCTGAGTCTACTACATAAATTAGCTGATCCAAACCGGCATAGACATCTGTGGGCCTGATCAGCCCATCGATCCCTGGCTGAATGGGAACATAGGAAACCGGCCTGAGCTGAAATTCAGGCGTTCCAAGAAAATCCGTCCCCGTTTTTGTTCCGAAAAATCCATCGCAGGAAAGAAGCGCAATTCCCAATATGGTAATCAGGATCCTATTCATCAGTTCTGCTGGCTTTGTTGATAGAAAAAGAGATCCCGGCAACATGTTGTAATCCCAAGTAGTCGGTGGGGTTCAAGCCGTAATCAATCACCAGGGGGTGCCTT
>JANQSY010000082.1 GCA_028279065.1 Cytophagales bacterium | reverse complement strand
GAGCAGGATACCCGTATTAATTTTTTTAACGCTGGAGTTGATGTTGGATTTAGGTTTGGTGTCGGAAAAAAATAAGAAAATGAAACAAGCACTTAAAGTTGTGATCTTTGGATTTTTTCTCTTTCAAGTCTCTCAGGGGTTTGGACAGGAAAAAATTGAGACAAATCAAGTCATAGTCAGAGTATTCGAATCTATTGGCTCCGCCCCATCAGAGATGGTAATATCCTATGGGGAGGACAAATTTGAGGTAGTCGAATTAGAGAATTTCAAATCCAAGCACAGAGAGAAAAATTTAGGAAGATTGAGCATTGTAATAGAACGTTTAAGGAATGAAGGTTTTTCCTTAATCAGTTCCACCTCCACATCTGTAGTTGCACAAGGATATGGTGGATACATTTCCCTCGTCTCTACTTATATTTTTGCAAAAGACTAGCAGGCAATAAAAGTTTGGGAGTTTATTGGTGAATTGGCTGGGAACAAAGAGAAAATCAATTGGAGTTTACTATTACCTTTTTCACGACTCCCTCAACCATGACAAAATACATCCCCGGCTCAATTCCTTCAATGTTTAAAGAGTAAATACTTGATTCGCCTTGTCGTTTGACCACTCTTTCAAGTACCACTTTTCCAAGCCGATCCAAGAGAAGTAATGGAACTTCCCTATTTTCAATCCAAGAACCCAACCTGATATTCAACACATCATCAGCCGGGTTGGGATAGATCTGCAAGTCATCTTGGACCTCCATTACCGCTTCCAGGATCTTCTGGTCCAATAATTCCTGTTTTTCTCCCCTTAGTTCAATGACATAATAATTCAACCCATTCCCGTAGTTAAAATCCAGGAATTCGCTTTGAAGATCGTTTTCAGTTCTCAGTTCTCCATTTTCAATTTCTTCAAATTCTGATCCCTCAAGTCCTTTGATCACCAAATTCATCGGAAGATCCACCTGATCCCGTTTAATATCCCACCATAGCCTTACAGCTTCATTATTTCGGTTTTCGGCCCCTGCTTTCCAATCCAAAACAGGCAAGGCGGAAACCGAGGTGATCCCTATATCATCAAGCGCCAAATCGGAGGTGAATGACATCCCGGTAGCTCCCCTGAAGCGGATCTGGATCACCTGATCAGCAAACTGATCAAGGTTAACCGTATTGCTATACCATGTATTGCCCTGATCTCCCACTACCGGTTCCGCGACATTCAGAGTCCAGCCATTATCTCCCAAAACATCTACTCTTAATTCTCCCATGAATTCACCATACATATGGTATTGATAGGACAATTCAATGTTGGCCCTTCCATTCAGATCGATACAGGGGCTATAGAGGAAGGCAAATTGCCCTGAGCAGCTTGAGGCCTCCAGGTAAACGTACTTCCCGCTGGCATTTCCCGGATTGGCATCCTGGGTCGGGCCCGTATTGCTTGAGCCGGTAGATCCATTATGGACCCTCCAATCTATATCGTCCTCTGTTCCGTTAACCCCATTGCTCCAGCTGCCTGAGAGGTTACAAGTAGTGGCCTCACAATCCTGGGTTGTTGCGCAATTCGACTCCGATTCGAAGTCCTCGGTGATCGGGGTGCTACTAGCATTGGAGACGGTGATTAGATTTGACTTTGTCAGATTATCACTCCCATTACCATTGGTGACGTTGAGGGTGATGGAATAGGTGCCGATAGAAGAGAATTGTATGCTCGGGTTTTGATCCGTGGCACTTGTCCCTCCAACAAAGCTGTGATTACCCGATGGACTTATGGACCAGGACCATCCGGTAGGATAAACAGAAAGGTCCTGCAATTGTATGCTTTGGCCTAGACATGCTTCGGTGATATTGGTCTCAAAACAGGCGGTTGGAGCTATGGTTCCGGGATCCCGTAGGTCGGAAACCCATGCCCCCCGGCCATAGGTTGCTGCAGTCAATCGGCTCTCTCCTCCGCATTGGGTATCATAGAAGATCTCCAATTCGGTGATCTCAACGTTGGGGAGGTTTGTAGAAAAAGAGACCCAATCCCCTGTACCGTCATCACGATAATACACCCCATAGTCCATCCCAACATATAGGGCGTCATTGGAACTCAAGGTATCATAGACTATGCAATTCAGGGAGATATTGGGTAAGCTCCCGCTGTAATCCGTCCATGATGAACCGGAATTGGTAGATTCATAAATACTATTTCCCTGAGCAATCCATAGATGGGTATCATCTGCCGGGTCAATCTCTATATCCTTAACAACGGATGCCACTGGCAGGGACCCAGTCAGAGTCGTCCAGCTGGGACTTCCGGTGCTGGCATTGTTGGATCTGTAAAAAGAGCCATCGGTCCTTGAAAAGTACAGAACATCATTGTCTGAAATTGCAATTGCAAGATCCACTACTTCCTCGGATGTTGAAAGGCTGGAAATTTTGGTCCATGAAACCGATGCTGCAGACACTGCTTTTACATTGGTGGTTCTCCATATATTCTTATAACCGGCATACATTCTTCCGGTATTGCCAGGATCCAGCTTATAGGGAGTCACCCAATCGCCCTCTTCATTAATTCCGTTTGACCCATCCTCACCTATGGTAGTAAAACTCAATCCTCCATCATCCGACCTGCGGATTATTCCATTGTAGAGGGCTCCATACATGTAATCATCATCCCCTGGATCGATCAAACATTCCATACCATCCCCACCTATCTCGGTGGTAAATCCACTATGGTCCATAACCGATGTGCCGTTATCCTGATAACCACTTATGATCAGGTCTCGCCTGGTCTGGGCCTGCCCGACCTTGTACAATTGGCTGATCGATAAGCCGGAGCTGATCTCGATCCAATCCGTTCCTCCATCAGTGGTATAATACACCCCACCATCGTTGCCATTGTACAGCACATTTGTGCTTTGGGAATAAAGAAAATAGTGGTGATCTGCATGAACATCATCTCCGCCCCCACTCCCTGTCCAATGCGCTGATAGCGAAAAACTTGTGCCCCCATTGGTAGATTTCCAGATATTGATTCCACCTGCATAAACAGTACTTGCATCATTCGGGTCGGCAACCAGAACGTGGTCATACCAGGTTTGTCCTCCGACGTCGGAGGCATCTGAATTCCAACCCAGGATGTTTGGGCTCGTCATACGGGTTGAAAAGCTTACGCCACTATTCGTGGATCTGTAGATGCCGACTAATCCGGAAGGACCTCCAGCCATTACATAGACCCATGTGGGTTCATCCTCAGAAACCGCGATGGCCATTCTGTACATCCCTGAAGAAGGCAACCCGGAACTGACCGTAGACCAACTGGCCCCATTATTTGTGGACCGACTAAAGGTCACTTGCGAAGAGGTAATATAACCTCCACCATACATGATGTCCGGATCACCAGGCTTGAATTGCATGTCCTTGATGGTTGAACCGGTCGTTGAAAAGCTCCAGTTGGCTCCTGCATCTGTTGAGCGGTAGAGCCTTGCCCCGTTGGTTGCCGCAATAAGGGTATCTGGAGAATCGGGATGTATTAAAAGGACATGGACATACCTGTTACCCATCCCTGAATTTCTCGAGGCCCATGTTTGACCTCCATCTGTGGATCTCCAAACTCCGTAACCCGGGACATCACTTCCATCTCTGTCTCCGGTGCCGACATATATGGTATCATGATCTGTGGGATGGATCACAATACTACTTACCCCCAATTCTGTGAATCCGGAACTCAGGTCTTCCCATGTAACCCCATGGTCAGTTGTTTTCCAAAATCCACCTGAAGGAGCCCCAACGTATAGTGTTGCTGTATCAGCGGGGTGTTCGGCAATTACGTTGACCCTTCCCAGGCCATTGGGTTGGGTCGTGCCGTTGGTCGGCATTTCCGTTGGGCCGAGTAATGTCCAATCTCCGTTGGTTGAAGTCATCCTAAGCCCAGCATGAGATTCCTTGTATGCCTGTATCTCCTTTGCATAGTTCTGAAGTGCGGAAAGCTTTTGATCATGTTGGATCCTCCTGGAAAGGAAGTATTCAATTCGCTTGAATTGCTTGTATCCAGATCCCTTTCCTACCCCAAACAATTCGAAATGAGCCTTTCCTGCTTCTTTGAATTCTGCTAAGGTGACCTTAGGATCATCCAACATTTCTATCCAGGACCTTGTCCTTGCTTGAGAAAATGCCTCCTTGTTGATGGTCAGCAGAGCGACAAGCAATATGGCAGATCGGATGAAAAGCATTCTCAAAATTAATCGAAACTAGAGGCTAAAGGTTACCCGATTATTTCTTTTGGATGACCAGTGGGAAATCATTCCCCCGTGAAAAAGTATAAGGGTACTGAGGATCGCCCCTCAGTTGTTGGCTTTTGGTTGGAACCTGGTCATCAAGGAAGGATTTCAATTCATAGATTGTGACCTTTTGGTCTTTGGGAGCACCGTCAGCGGCTCCATTCAAAGCTTCCAGAAGCGAATACGTAAAAACTCCATGCCCAAGATCTGCAAATTCACTGGCATACTGATTGCTACCCGCGCTGGCCATCACATGGATCCCGGCACTTCTGGATAATTGGGCGATAGCCTTTTCCTCGACCGCGCCTCTTTGAGCCAATAGCTCAACCGAACCCCCACTCTGGCAGGCATCCATAATGATGATCTGCTTCAATGCCTTTATGCTTTGAAGCCTCTGTTGCATTTCTTCTGCTGAGATCGCGGTTTCCTCAAGGCTTTTAAGATCGAATAGCCTTGACGTCTCATGGGGAACGAAGAAAAATCTGTTTTCAACAACGGTCCCATGACCTGCATAATAAAATACCAGGACATCATTGATGCTTGCCTTTGCGGCAAGATCATCCAGAGATGAAAGGATCTTGTCCTTGTTCGCTTTGGAATCGAAAAGGCTTATGACCTGGACCTCTGAGAACAGGTCCCGTGCATTCTCCTCAAATGTTTCGATCACAGAGTTGGCATCGGCACGGGCATAATTCAGATTGAACTTTGGGTTTTGGTACTCATTGATCCCGATCGCGAAAATGAAACATTTCGAGTCCTTGGTTCCTTTAATAACCTCGATGCTCTCCTTGGCCGGGGACGATTCAAATCCTGCCTTGTTCTCCGCAATCACTGTGAATTCATTTATCCCATTCACCAATTGCATTTCTTCCCGGTAGTATGAAGTATCTCCCTTGGTCTTGATAGGTTTTTTTAAAACCTTGAGTTTTTTGCTGTTATGATAAAGGGATACTGTTTTAACCCCTGCTCCCCTGTCGATGACCCTCGTTGTCACCATGGCGGACTCTCCTTTCTTCATTTCGATCACAGCAAGCTTAACACCAGGAGGAGGGTTTTTTTCCAGGTTCTGATCCAGGTTCTTGATATTTCGGTCCTTGTTCGAGCTCCTCAGGTCCCTGATCAGGTCGGGCCTGTAATAATCATCAAAGAACTGATCCAGCTTAAAGGTCTGATTTCCCTTCGCAAAATGTATATACCGCATGGCCCCGTCAGTAGCTGTAAAGAACCCTTCAGGAGTCCTGACCATCCAATCATTCTTACCGATATGGACTTGCTCAAATACGGCCTTGTTGAGTTCCATATCCCAGGCCTTGGTTACTCCATCCATATCGACTGATACCATGATCTTCCCGCCATCAGTAAAAAGGACCTGAGTGATGGGAGCTTTATGGCCTTCAAATATCCCTTCAAGCTCCCCGGTTTCCTTATCGAAGAATTTCACCGTCCGATCCTCTCCTCCCGTAACGATGTATTGCTCATCCGGGGAGTAAACCGCGCAATAAAGTGGTCCGTGCGATCTCACCTTCTGGGTCTGAAGACCTGTGGATAGGTCCCATTCTCTGGCTGAGCCATCCCAGCTAGAGGTGAGCATTCTGGTTCCTTGACCATTGAAATTGATCTGGCTGACCACATCGGTATGACCCTGGAATTTCCTCACCATAGTCCTGGTATCCGGCTCCCAGAGCTCAAGACTCTTATCTAGTTTGGCGAGAACGAGATAAAGGTCATTTGGGGTATAACTTGCACAGTAGGCTGAAGTGTTTTCCAGGTTGATGATCGGTTTTTGCTCTGATTTTTCAAGGTCAAAGGTTCTCACATACCCATCCCAACCCACGGCCACAGCCTGCTTTTCATCATGGCTGAAACGCACATCGAATAGCAATTCTCTGGACCTCCCAAGTTTTTCCAGTGTGTCACCTTTCTCAAAATCGTAGATCAGGACCCCACCTTCCCCACTTCCCACCAGCATTCGCTCGCCTTTAGAGTCAATGTCAAAGGCCAGTACTGCCTTTTCCTGCGTGGAGTATTCTCTTTTAATCTTTCCGGACCATAGGTCCCATCGTTTCACTTTGTTTCCGAATTTGCCTCGTATGAGCTCCTTTCCATTGGGGGACAACTTGGTAAGATTTTTAAGTCTTATCCAATTCGCGATATAGTGATCCCAATAGTTGCTTGGGTCATAGTTCAATCCGGAAAGTTCTGAAAGGTTCAATGTTCCCGAGTATTCGTTTTTGACCTCACCAGACATGGAATAAAGTCTGGAGATACTGTTTTCCCCTGCGACAAGGATCCCCTTATCCGCCTTGCCCAGGAAATGAACCTGATTAATTTCCTTCATATCTGTTTCAAAAATCGCGGTTGTGTCTTTTGTTCTGAGATCTATAACTGTTATCCAGGTTTCTCCGGCAACAGCCAACAGTCCTTCCTTGCTGACGTCAATTCCCGCAACCTCCGTCTTGTTCTTTCCTATTGAATCCTTCCTTTCAATTCCGTTTTTATTCATTGTCCAAACCTCAACGGGACCTTTTTGGGCTACCTTGACGAGGCTTCCATCAGGCAGGAAGGCCGGAAAAGCGATACACCCCCCGCAGAATCCTCTTCCTATTCCGAGTTCATGCTTGACTTCCCAATCCTCTGTGGATATGAGCTTTACTTTTTGATTATCCTCACCGATCACAAGCCACTTACCATCCGGAGAGAAAACCAATTCCAATCCATAGCCTAACCCTTTCTCGGGACTGATCTTTATAGACTTCAGCATTGTCTTTGATCTCAAATTCCAGATGCTCATATTCCAGTCAAACCCTCCGACAGCAATGATCTCTCCATCCGGATGGAATGCCACATTGGTCATTAAATCCTTGGAGCTGATCTTGAAAAGCTCCTTGCCGCTGTCTATGTCCCAAATTCGAGCTGTTTTATCGGCACTGCTTGAAGCAAGCATATTGCCATGTAGGTCCAGATCATTAACTGTATGATCATGTCCAAAAAAACTCCTTATCTCCAGGCCGCTTTCTGCATCCCACATTTTAATGGTATGGTCTCTGGATCCTGAAAAAATGAATTTATTCTCAGGATCGGTTATTGCGGTTTTTACAGCTCTCCCATGGCCCCTTTGGACAACGGTCTGCATTGCTTGCCCTGTAATATAAAGTGGGGTAAAGAGGAGAACGAAGAGGAAAGGATTCAGTTTGAGCCAAGCCACCCGCACTAACCCGGTTAGGGAACCCCAATCCATTTTCGTTTTATAGAAATCGCTTAGAAACATCAAATCTCGCCTGCCAACTCTGCCCTATCTATATTGACACTATACAGTTCGAGTTTTACCTTTCTTCCTTTCAGCTTATGCTCACCTATTGCTTCCAGGTAGGGTATCTCCCCCTCCGATTCAAGAGCGGCTTTAAGGTCTTTCGAGAATAGGAGGTTTCTTTTCAGAACATTGCAAAGGTCCTGCACTCTGGATGCCGCATTAATGGTATCCCCGTGGTAGGCGATATCTCGCTTGACCACTCCTACCTCTATTGCGGTGACCTCTCCCACGTGTAGGCCTGCTTTGAATTCCGGCATTATCCCATATTTTTCCAAAAACTCAGGCTCAAGGGATTTTAGGTTTGTTTGAAAATCCAAATAGAAGTTAAGGCATCGATGCTGCTTAACGCCGGATTTCCTTTCCCAGGATAATACGATCTCATCCCCTACATATTGATAGATCTGGGCATTATGCCTCATTACCGAATAATTTGCCTGTTTAAAACAATCTCTAATTAGCTCACTGTATAGGATGTGCCCAAGTTTCTCAGCAATTCCGGTAGAATTTTTTAGGTCCATGAAAAGGAATACTCTTTCTTCTACCTCCGGATGGCGGTAGTATCCTAAAAGCATGGGAATAAGAACTCCAGGACCGTATTTGGTATTTATCTGAAGAATGAAATTCAGAAGCAGAATATTGAAGAATACATAAACGATCACTCCTACACTGTTATACAATTGGAATTCGATGAACAGGTCTTCATTGACATTCTTAAATCCTCGCTTCATAACACTAGCTTCAACGAACATGAAGGCCAGGTTCCATACCAAAATGAAAAAGACAAAATAAACCAGGGTTTCGACTGCCAGTCTTCCGATTGAAGACAGATGATCCAGGCGCCTTTTTATGACCAAACTCCTGATGATACCTGTCCCAAATCCATAAACTACACCTACCATTACCGAGGTACGAAAGCCTTCCCAATAGGGCACGGGTTCAATGCCGGGAAGGAATCGGGTCAAAGCAAGATCATAGAAATAAAATATAGTTCCCAGCAACCAGAAGGAGATGACCCAATAGTTCATCTGGATATTGACTTCCGTGAACACCGGGTTTTTAAAGGCAAATTCCCGGGAACGCTGGGTATATCTGGCTAGGGGATGCATCCGTATTCAAAATAAGGCCTAACAGAGGAAGGAAACAATTCTCGACAGCTGAGAAATGAGTAGCGAGAGCCGAGATCGTCCCAAGTAATCGTAAATCCCTAATCAATAGATGACCTAGGTCATACTATTTCTCATAATGGAATATTACGTTCGCGAAAAGTTTGAAATATGCCTCGTTATCATAGCCTCGGAAGAATACCACATAAGCGACACACCACCTTCAGGAAAGAAGATGGTAGCCTATTTCAGGAAGAGTTATTTGGAACCGCTGGATTTGCAGGGATGTCTTCACTGCTCTATCACCTTTATCCTCCTACGGTGGTCAAGGAGTTTGGTGAGCCAAGGGATGTTAACCCGAAGATCGCGGTCGAGCATAATATGAAAGCCCTGAGTTTCAAAGGTTTTGAACTGCCTATTGAAAAAGACTTTCTTGAAAGCCGCAAAAGGATCTTTGTCAACGGGGATCTGCATGTGAGCCTTGCAGCGCCGGAAGAATTCTCGAAAGATTATTTCTATAAAAATGCCGATGCCGATGAGTTGATCTTTATCCACAAAGGGGAAGGATCACTTAAAAGTATCTATGGGATAGTAGATTTCGCCTACGGAGACTACCTGGTCATTCCAAGGGGAACGGTCTATCAAATGCAATTCAAAAGCAATGATAACCGTCTATTGATCATAGAGAGTTTCAGCCCTGTGCTCACACCGGAGCGTTATAGGAACAATTTCGGGCAATACCTGGAGCATTCGCCCTTTTGCGAACGGGATTTCAGGCTTCCAAAGGATCTCGAAACCCATGACGAGAAAGGGGAATTCAAGGTTTACATCAAAAAGAAGGGAATACTCTACAGCTACCTATACGGCAATCATCCTTTTGATGTAGTAGGCTGGGATGGGTTCAATTACCCTTATGCGATCTCGATCTTCGATTTTGAGCCATTAACCGGACGGGTTCATATGCCTCCTCCGATCCATCAACAGTTTGAAGGAAATAATTTTGTCATATGTTCCTTTGTACCAAGGCTTTATGACTACCATCCCGAAGCAATACCTGCACCCTACCATCATAGCAATATCGACTCCGATGAGATCCTGTACTACGTCGATGGGGACTTCATGAGCAGGAATAATATCGAAAAAGGACAGCTTACTCTGCACCCTGGTGGCATACCTCATGGTCCGCATCCGGGAGCCATTGAAAGAAGTATCGGACAGAAGGGAACCGAAGAACTGGCCGTGATGATCGATCCTTTCAATCCGGTATCGATCACTGAGGAAGCCCTTAAGATCCAGGTAGAGGATTATTACAAAAGCTGGTTGCCAAATCAGAATGGAAAAAAAGAGAACAAAAAAGAAGTATTGAACGATTAAAAATTTCAGAAATGGAAGATTTAAAGAACATCGAAAACTATAACTACAGCCTTGAGAAGATCTTTCCGGAAGCGGAGGATTTTCTTCCGATCATGGGCACGGACTATGTTGAGCTATACGTGGGTAACGCAAAGCAAGCCGCCCATTTTTATAAAACCGCATTGGGCTTTCAATCCGAAGCCTATGCAGGTCTTGAAACAGGTTTAAAGGACCGCTGCTCCTATGTGGTCAAGCAGGGCAAGATCAGACTGGTATTGACTACCCCATTCGATCCGGAAAGTGAGGTCTCGAAGCATATCTCCAAGCATGGGGATGGAGTGAAGGTTATTGCCTTGTGGGTAGAGGATGCTACAAAATCCTGGGAGGAGACAACGTCAAGAGGCGCGGAATCCTATCTGGAACCAATGACCGAAAAGGATGAATTCGGGGAAGTGGTCAGATCTGGGATCAGGACCTATGGGGACACGGTTCATATTTTTGTGGAAAGAAAGAACTATAACGGTGTATTCCTTCCGGGTTTTGAGAAATGGGAATCCCATTATAACCCCTCTCCTGTGGGATTGAAGTACATCGATCATATGGTCGGAAATGTGGACTGGGGCGAAATGAACAAATGGTCGGAGTTTTATGCTAAGGTCATGGGTTTTGCGAATCTGATCACCTTCGATGATAAGGATATTTCAACCACCTATACGGCCTTGATGAGCAAAGTGATGACCAATGGGAACGGAAGGATCAAGTTTCCTATCAATGAACCCGCAGAAGGGATCAAAAAGTCACAGATAGAGGAGTACATAGATTTTTACAAAGGAGCTGGATGTCAGCATATAGCTGTTGCGACGGATGATATAGTCTTCACCGTTAGCGAAATGAAAAAGCGGGGTGTTGATTTCCTCTATGTCCCGGGGACCTATTATGATACGGTTGCTGAACGGGTTGGAGACATTGAAGAGGACCTTGAGATCCTGAAGCAAAACGGTATAATGGTCGACAGAGATGATGAAGGGTACCTGCTTCAAATCTTCACCAAGCCTTTGGAGGATCGCCCTACCCTCTTCTTTGAGATCATCCAGCGAAAGGGGGCGAACTCGTTTGGAAAGGGAAACTTCCAGGCGCTTTTCGAATCAATAGAAGCTGAACAAGCCAGAAGAGGAACACTTTAAACCAGAGGCGAGAGATGAGAGTGAGAAGCGAGGGGGGATGATATTCATCCTTTCTTGCTTTGTCAGGTGTGCTATGGCTAAATTGCCACTATGAAAGAAGATCGCAAAAAGATCCTGGATCAGATCGATGAAAAGATGGCCACTCTCGGCCAGGAGACGGAAACCCATTTGAAGGGCCTGTTGAATGCCAAGCCAATCACCTACTGGGATTATATTCATACAGATGCTCTTTTGAATCTTCAGATCCCAAGGACCACCCATAAGGATGAGATGGTCTTCATCATGTATCATCAGATCAATGAGCTGCTGTTTAAAATGATACTCTGGGAGATCGAACAGATCTCATTCCATGAGGATCTTCAGCCTGGCTTCTTTGCAGAAAGGTTAGGCAGGGTCAGCAGGTATTTTGATGTGTTAACCGAGTCTTTCACGATTATGAAAGACGGAATGGAGGTTGAGCAGTACATGAAATTCCGTGATACCCTCACCCCTGCCAGCGGATTCCAAAGCGCCCAGTACAGAAAGATCGAATTTGCTAGTACTGACCTCATTAACCTCATCGATGCAAGGTTCAGGGAGACGATCGATCGTGAGACCCCATTTGAAAATGCCTATAATCACCTTTACTGGCAGGCAGCCGGCAAGAACTACTCTACGGGCGAAAAAAGCACTCTATTAAACCTTTTTGAGGAGCATTATATGGGTGAATTCATCCATTTCATGAAGAAATACAACACCAGAAATCTGGACCTGACCTTCATGGCATTGCCCGATGAGGCAAGGCATAATGTAGAGCTTCAGAATCAAATGCGCCATTATGACCATACTGTCAATGTGAAATGGGTGATGGCACACTTTTCGGCGGCCAGGCATTACCTGGAAAGTGGTTCTAAAGTAGCTGAAGCCACAGGAGGAAGCGAGTGGCAGAAGTATATGTTGCCCAAATACCAGAGAAGGATCTTCTTCCCGAAACTTTGGACGAGGGAAGAGCTTGATGGATGGGGCGAGACGAACCTTGATGGGCATAATACCTTGGAGGAACCGTTACTAATTTGAACAGGTTCTCATCCTCCCGGAGTCATCTGTTTATTAATGAAACTATTACTAACCAATAACGTCATGAAAATTTCTACCGCTCTCTTGCTTGTTCTAATACTTCCAATTTCTGTTCCGGCACAGGAGAACACCGGATACCAAAAGCCTCCCAAAGAGATACTTGATATTGTGGATGTGAAACTCCCCCCCACCTTCTTCATGGATGAAGAGGAGCGATACATGATCTTACGAAGTAGAGAGAACTACAAGACCATTGAGCAACTAAGCCAAAGGGAGATGAGATTGGGGGGGCTTAGGATCAACCCTAAGACCAATATCGGAAGTCGAATGACCTACTATAATGATTTGAAGGTCAAGGATCTATCTAAGCCAAATGCTATGGCCATAGATGTCAAGGGAATGCCCGATGATCCCCAATTGGCTTATTTCTCATGGTCCCCGGACCAGAGTAAAATGGCTATGACCCATACCTCTGAAGAGGGGGTTGAGATCTGGGTCCTGGATCTCAAAACTGCTAGCATGAAAAAACTAACAGAGGCAAATGTCAACGCTAATCTCAGAGATCCGATCAACTGGTTTGAAGATGGAAAATCCCTGCTGGTAAAGACCCTACCGCTGGAGAGGAAAGGTCTGATAGACACAGAATCTAAAGTACCAACCGGGCCTACGATCTCAATAAGCGACGGTCAAAAGGCTCAAAACAGAACCTATCAGGATCTGCTTCAGAGTCCCAATGATGAGTTCAATTTTGAACAGCTTGCCCTTTCTGAGATCCAAAGGGTAAGTCTTGATGGCAAGAAAGAGAAATGGCTGCCTACCGCCATGTATTATGGCATCAGCTTTTCACCAGATGGAAATTATATAATGGTCAGCACCATTGAAAGGCCCTTCTCATACTTAGTCCCCTATTACAGATTCCCCGTTACCACCAAGGTATATGACCAGAATGCAAATGAGGTCGCGACCCTGGCTGAACACCCCTTAATTGAGGTACTGCCCAAGGGTTTTATGGCTGTCAAGAAAGGGCGAAGGGATATCAGCTGGCGGGATGACAAGCCATCGACAGTGACTTTCGCAATTGCACTTGACGATGGGGATCCTGAAAAGGAGGTAGAATTCAGGGATGAGGTCTTCGAATTGGATGCCCCCTATTCCGGTGAACCAAGAAGTCTAATTAAAACACTAAATCGGTTCGAGTATATTGATTACGGAAATGATAAGGTCGCCATAGCTCATGATTTTTGGTGGAACAACAGAAATGTTAAATCCTATCTTTTTAACCCATCCGATCCAAAACAGGAACCCAAGATTATTTTCGATCGGAACTATCAGGACAATTATAGTGATCCGGGCAACTTTGTTTCCAAGAAGAATTCCATGGGAAGTTGGGTTCTGGCACTTGAAAATAATCAAGCCTTCTTGATCGGAGCAGGTCATACACCCGAAGGGCAGTTCCCCTTCCTTGATGCGTTCGATCTTAAAACCTTAAAAACAGATAGGCTATACACCAGTAATATGGAAGGAAAGCTTGAGAGTCTCAGGGATTATAAGCCTAAGGATAAAAGACTCCTGGTCAAGATCGAATCGCCAAACGAATACCCAAACTATTATTTCAGGACCATAGGTTCCGATAAGCTCACCCCTATCACAAATAACGAAAACCCTTTCAAAGGCCTTCAGAGTGCCCATAAAGAGGTGATCACTTACAAAAGAGCAGATGGGCTGGAATTAACCGGGACTCTTTATCTTCCCGTCGGTTACGATATAGAGAAAAAGGAAAAGCTACCTATGATCCTTTGGGCCTATCCAAGAGAATTCAAAGACAAGAATAGCGCCTCTCAAAAAACCCAAAACCCAAATCAGTTCACCTATCCTTCGGCATATTCTCCAATCCTTTGGTTAAGCAAAGGATATGTAGTGCTAGACCGGGCTGCCTTTCCAATTGTGGGCGAAGGGGAAGAAGAACCTAATGATACTTTCAGGGAACAGCTTGTTGCCAACGCAAAAGCCGCAATCGATGCAGTGGATGCCCTCGGATATATTGACCCGGAAAGAGTTGCAGTGGGCGGGCATAGTTATGGAGCATTTATGGTGGCTAATCTCCTTTCCCATTCGGACCTTTTCGCGGCTGGAATAGCGAGGAGCGGCGCCTATAATCGTACCTTGACCCCTTTTGGATTCCAGAGTGAGGAAAGGAACTATTGGGAAGCTCCCGAAGTCTATTACACCATGTCTCCCTTTATGCATGCAGATAAAATGAAAAGCCCACTCCTCTTGATACATGGAGAAGCTGATAACAATTCGGGGACCTACCCTTTGCAAAGCAAGAGATATTTTAACGCATTAAAGGGATTGGGGGCAACGGCTCGGCTTGTCATGCTTCCTAAGGAAAGTCATGGTTATAGGGCTAAGGAAAGCATCCTGCACATGCTATATGAACAGGACTGGTGGTTGGATAAGTATGTGAAAAACAAACTAGGAGCCGCTGAGGTAAAAACTCAAGACTGATAGTTCAGGGTGCGACAAATTGAGCAACTTCCGTGAGGTTTATGAAGCTTTCTAGGTCCTTCTAAATACAAGTGTCATCTTAACTTGAAGAAAAAAATTTCTTCATCACCTTAACCTAAATCAATCATGAAAACAGTATCTCTCTTATTACCCCTTTTGTTTGCGACTATAGTATCCTTTTCACAGGAAGCCAAGATCTACGAATACATATCGATTGTGGGAAGTAGCTCGTCAACTAGTATTGATGTTACTTGGGAAGACAACAAATTTGAAACTGTCAAATCGGTTGGAGGGGCTTCGCATAATTTTAGCGGGATTTTCGTATTCATTCAAGACCAAGAGAAAAGAGGGTTTGAGCTGTTTTCAATAAACACCTCGAGCAGAGGACAAAACAATCAGAATTATAATTACCTATTCGTCTTAAGAAGGGAAAGGTAGAATGCTTTTTTTATAAAGGTCTTCTTCTTCGTGAAAAGATCGTTTGCACCTAAAGGGCGGGATTTCATATCCATGCTTAGTTCTTATTCTTCAAAACGAAGAATTTAATCTTATTGGAAAGCTTTAGACCGAGGAATATCCATATCACGCTATCCAGTGACTCTTCGTTAAGTTCTGTCCTCCCCTACCTCAGAAATGACCTCATAATGCTTTTTGGTATTTCTGGAATGGGATTTAGTCCTACTGTTTAACAACCTTGTACAGTACCGGCCTCTCACCAAAGTCTGTTCGGAGAAAGTAAACCCCTTCAGCCAGTTGGCTTATGTCGAATTCGGTTTTCAAGCCATCGATTTGGAAAGTGGTAATGAGCCTTCCTTTGACATCAATAAGCTCTAAGCTTTGGATATTCACAGGGCTCTCCAATTCAATATTCAGGATCCCGCTGGTGGGATTGGGAAATACCGAGATACCCACCTTGCCTCCATCACCAGGTTCCAGGCTGGAGATCGCCACACAAGCAGAGGTGTCAACACAGGAATTCTGAGTTATTTCAACTGCATAACTTCCTCCTGTGCTCGGTGTGAAGCTTTGTCCTGTTTCTCCTGGTATCGGTGAGAATCCGTTTTGGCAATCCAACCACCGATAGCTTGCCCCCGATGCGTTGGCTGTAATGGTGGCACCTGTTACGGTAGTGGTGACATCAACATTAATAATAGTCAGGTCCAGGGTCACCAGACTATCGCATCCGTTTGCAGCACCACCGACTATATTGAAGGTTGCCGTATTGTTGTTTGAGGTGTAGGTATTCCCATCAATCCAGGTGTATGATCCGCACTCGACCCTGGTGTCTGTTCCTGTAGTAGAATTGATAATTGTGAGATCCAAAGTCACCAAACTATCACAGCCATTTGCTGCTCCCCCAACAACATTGAAAGTAGCGGTGTTATTGTTACTTGTATAAGTGTTTCCGTCTATCCAGGTATAAGCATCACATTCAACCCTTGTATCGGTTCCAGTGCTCGAATTCAGGATAGTAAGATCAAGACTAACCAGACTATCGCATCCATTAGATGCTCCACCAACTATATTGAAAGTAGCAGTATTGTTGCTGCTGGTGTAGGTGATCCCGTCGATCCAGGTAAATGAATCGCATTGAACCTGAAGGTCAGTACCGTTGGCGGAATTAAAAATGGTCAGATCAAGAGAAACAATACTATCACAACCGTTGGATGCTCCGCCGCTATAGGTGAAAGTAGCCGTACTATTGCTGGAAGTATAGGTGATTCCGTCGATCCAGGTATAGGTATCACATTCAACCCTGGTATCTGTGCTGGTTGCAGAGTTGAGGATGGTTAGATCAAGGGTAACAATGCTGTCACATCCATTTGCGGCTCCGTTACTATAAGTGAAGGTTGCACTGTTATTGCTGGATGTATAAGTAACTCCATTTAACCAGATATAAGAGTCACAAGCCACAACCGTATCCACGCCGGTTGGGGTGTTTAAGATTGTAAGGTCTAATGTTACAATGCTATCGCAACCATTGGCTGCCCCACCAACAATACTAAAGGTTGCAGTATTGTTGTTTGCGGTATAGGTATTCCCGTCTATCCATGTATAAGGACTGCACTCGGTTCTTGTATCGGTGCCGAAAGATGGAAAAATGACAGTCAGGTCAAGGGAAACCAATGAATCGCATCCATTGGCCCCTCCGCCAACAAGGTTGAAGGTTGCGGTATTGTTATTTGACGTGTAGACGTTCCCATCGATCCATGTAAATGGACTGCATTCAGTCCTCGTATCTGTTCCGGAAGTTGAGTTTACAATGGTAAGATCAAGGGTCACAAGGGAATCGCAACCATTGGCAGCTCCATTGACGATGTTGAAAGTGGCTGTATTATTATCGCTGGTATAGGTTATCCCATCGATCCAGGTGAATGTATCGCATTCGGTCCTGGTATCCGTTCCAGAAACAGGTGTGTTTATAGTCAGATCAATTGTGATTATTGAATCGCAATTCTGTGAATTGGGAATTGTATCCAAGTAAATATTGCTGGAGGTCCAGGTATATTTCCCGCTTGGGGAGGTATATGAATTGCAGGCTTCTACAATTTGGGAACTACTGGTATTGCAGCCTTCCTTGAACAAATAGGCAGAACCGCTTCCATCTCCATAAAAATCCGTCCTGGACGTCCCAACGATAATCTGATCCCCTGAAATTCCGATAGCTCTACCGAAATTGTCTTGCACAGCACGGGGTGCGGCTGCTCTGATCCTGGTGGAGTGAGTGGTATCCTGCCAGCCTACAGAGGGCTTATCAAATACATAGGCCGAACCGGACCATCGTTCATCATAATTATCACCATCAGAATAGGCACCGATGGCGATCTTATCCCCCGAGATGCTAACCGAATATCCAAAGAAGTCGAAGGAGGAAGCCGTGCCATCAGTTGGATTAAGCTTTGCGGTTTGGGTCATGTTTGCCCAAGTTGCACCGGGTTTAGTGAATACATAGGCTGAACCCGAGTTGAATTGGTTATCGTCGTCGTTGTACGCCCCTACCACAACATTATCTCCTGAGATGCTGACCGAGTACCCGAAATAATCCGTTGAGGAACCATCCGACGCATTGAGTTTTGCGGTTTGGGTCATATTGGCCCATCCTGCACCGGGTTTGGTAAATACATACGCCGAACCTGATCCACTGCCCAGATCATCATCAGAATAACTTCCCACAACAGCATTATCTCCGGAAATGCTTACCGAATAACCAAAGAAATCATCATGCGAACCATCAGAGGCAGTAAGCTTCCCTGTTTGATTCATGGTAGTCCAGGTGGCTCCAGGCTTTGTATAGACATAAACAGCCCCGGGCTCATTTGAAGTAACCCCTGCATTATAAGCACCTACAACTATGTTATCTCCATCAATGCTGACTGAATACCCGAGCATATCATTGGCTGTTCCATCAGAAACAGCCAGTTTTGCGGTTTCAGTCATATTTGACCACCCGGAAACCGGTTTTGTAAATACATAGGCTGAGCCTGAACTACTACCCTTGTCATCATCCCTGTCTGCTCCAACTACCACGTTGTCTGCCGAAATGCTTACAGAGACACCGAAGTTATCACCGGTAACCCCATCGGACGCGGTTAATTCGGCAACGGTATTCCATATGGATCCATCAAAATTCAGGACGAATGCACTTCCATTATTTTGATACTGGGGAGCACCCACCACTGCATAATTACCGTCAATAGAAACAGATGTGCCATATAGGCAGCCTGGACAGGCAATATATGAGGGGGGCAAGATCTTTTGGTCCTGGGTTCCGTTTATCCAACCACTCATTGGTTCTTCATACAAATACACTGATCCTACATTGGTTCCACCCAGGTCAGCTGATGAAGCCCCGCAAATGATCTTATCACCCGAGATCCCTACCCCGATTCCCAATGCATCGCCTGAAACACCATCGGAAGCAGTGAGCTTTGCTGTCTGAGTCATGTTAGCCCATCCGGACCCCGGTTCTGTAAATACGTATGCCGAGCCAGAGTTGACACCATTGTCATCATCCTGATAGCTCCCAACAACAACATTGTCGCCGGAAACACTAACGGATCTTCCAAATAAATCCCCACTAACTCCATCTGAAGGAGTGAGTTTAGCTGTGTGCCCCATATTTACCCATCCTGTTCCGGGCTTTTCAAAAAGGTATGCTGAACCTCCTGAAGCCGCAAAATAAGCTCCTACAGCTATTTGATCTCCAGACATATCTATGGAATTTCCAAAGTGGTCTCCGATAACTCCGTCGGAAGGTTTAAGCTTTGCGGTCTCATTCATATTTGTCCATCCTGAAACCGGTTTTTGAAAAAGATAGACCGAGCCTGAATTGGATCCGTTATCATCATCTTCTGGCGCCCCGACAACGATGATATCTCCTGAAATACCGACCGAAGATCCAAACTTGTCAGAGAAGGCACCATCTGATGCGGTAAGCTTTCCTGTCTCGCTCATATCGGTCCAACCTGAACCGGGTTTGGTGAAAACATAAGCCGATCCGGATGCTGACCCATCATCGTCATCGAAATGGGCTCCAACCACAATATTATCACCTGAAATAGCCACGGATATTCCAAAAAAATCAGAGGCCGCCGGATCAGACGCTTCCAACCTTGCGGTTTGTGTCATATCGGTCCAACCTGAAGCTGGCTTGGTAAAAACATAGGCGAAGCCGGAATTTGCAAATGGGTCGCTTTCTCGGTAAGCCCCTACCACTATGTTGTCACCGGAAATATCAACAGACCAACCAAAGCGGTCATCGGAATCCCGGCTTAGATGTCGGAGGCGGGCAACATTTGTCCAATTGGTTCCATCATGATATAGAACGTAAGCCGCACCCCTGGTGTCCTCATAACCATATGTTCCTACCACAGCATAATCACCGTCCACAGCTATGCTATAACCAAAAAACTGGTTCGGTAAAGTTTGATTGAATGGTGGAGGCAATGCCTCTGTTATTTCATTCCATGTTTGTCCAAAGGATGGGGCGGTGATAAGGAGGAATAGTGCGAGTAGTAGCTTCCGGTTCATACAGGGTTTTTTTTGAAAAATAGAAATTACACTTCAAAGGAGTAAATCTGGAATACAGAATTCAGCTTTTTCTAGATACGTACTTTGCTTTGTTCGGTTGCACGTCCAAAGATCTTACCAGGCACACCAATGAATTTTTTTCAATAGTACCTGGCCTTTCCTTTCACCTTATCGAATCAAACTCTCTATTTTTATTGGTATCCGCTTTGCTCCATTATGTTGATCCAAAACTTCTCTAGTTTATGAAAATCAAAAAAGTACTGGTCGCCAACCGGGGTGAGATCGCCATCAGAATATTCAGAGCCTGTGTCGAACTGAATCTCCGGACCGTTGGGATCTTCACATTTGAGGATCGGTACAGCCTTCACAGGTATAAGGCCGACGAAAGTTATCAAGTCGGCGGGAATGACGAGCCCCTAAAGCCCTATCTTGACATTGAAGCAATCAAACATATTGCGAAGCAAAAGAATGTAGATGCTATCCATCCCGGTTATGGCTTCCTCTCTGAAAACCCTGAATTCGCCAGGAAATGCAGAGAGAACGGGATCATTTTCATTGGCCCGGATCCTGAGATCATGGAGCAGTTGGGTGATAAGGTCAAAGCCAAGAAGATCGCCAAGCTTTGTGCTGTTCCGATAATCGAGAGCAGCAAGAAAAAGCTCAAGGATGTCAAGGTCGCGCTAGAAGAGGCCAAACGAATTGGTTATCCTCTAATGTTAAAAGCCGCTGCAGGCGGTGGAGGCCGGGGAATGCGTGTCCTGAATAGCAAGGAAGATCTCCAATCAAATTTTGATTCGGCAAGAAGAGAGGCAAAAAACGCTTTCGGTGACGATACGGTTTTTCTGGAAAAATTCATTGAGGACCCAAAGCATATTGAGGTCCAGATAGCCGGTGATCACCATGGAAATATTGTTCACCTGTTTGAAAGGGACTGCTCGGTCCAAAGGAGGTATCAGAAGGTTGTCGAGATCGCCCCTTCCCTGGGCATTCCTGAATGGGTAAGACAAAAGCTCTTTGATCATGCGGTTGATATCGCCAAAAGAGTCGATTACAACAATGTTGGAACAGTTGAATTTCTGGTAGATAAATCCAACAATATCTACTTCATAGAGGTCAACCCAAGGATCCAGGTTGAGCATACCGTAACAGAGATGGTTACGGGTGTTGATCTGATCAAGACGCAGCTTTTCGTTGCCGGGGGGTATAAGCTGAACAGCAAGCAGATCAAGATCCGAAACCAAGAGAGCCTTCAGGTTCGGGGCTACGCGATACAATGCAGGATCACCACCGAGGACCCGGAAAACAATTTCAAGCCCGATTATGGAACCATAACCACCTATAGAAGCGCCGGTGGTCTGGGAATAAGGTTGGATGCGGGAAGCCTTTACCTTGGAGTTACCATCAGCCCATTTTTTGATTCCATGCTGGTCAAGGTCAGTACTCTTGGGCGGACGATGGACGGAGCATGCCGTAAGATGGATCGGGCCCTTAGGGAATTCAGGATCAGGGGAGTGAAAACCAATATCCCATTCCTTTTAAACCTTATCAACCATAAAACCTTTCAGAAAGGTGGGGCCACCGTTTCTTTCATTGGTCGTCATCCGAAACTCTTCCAGTTGAATAAGCAGCTTGACAGAGGAACGAAGGCGGTGAAATACATTGGCAACGTAGTTGTCAATGGCAATCCGGATGTGAAATTCGTTGATGAGAACAAACGGCTCGAAGAGCCCAAGGTCCCTCCTTTTGATCTCTATGGAGAATACCCAAAAGGCACCAAGGATCTATTGACCAAGCTTGGACCCGACAAGTTTTGTGATTGGTTGAAGAAGGAAAAAAAGATCCAATACACCGATACCACTTTTCGGGACGCACATCAAAGCCTTTTAGCAACTCGCGTAAGAACCGTTGACATGCTCAGGGTTGCTGAGGCTTTTGCTAAGGAACACTCTCAGACCTTTAGCATGGAAGTATGGGGTGGTGCCACATTTGATGTATGCCTTCGATTCCTCTATGAGAACCCCTGGAAACGCCTGGAAGAGTTAAGGGCTGCCATGCCTAACATCCTGTTGCAAATGCTATTAAGAGGAAGTAACGCAGTCGGATATACCGCCTATCCTGATAATCTTATCGAGCGATTTGTTCAGGAGGCCTGGGAGACCGGGGTGGATATCTTCAGGATCTTTGATTCCCTGAATTGGATGAAGGCTATGGAACCCAGTATTGGTTTTGTGAGGAAGAGGACCAATGGTTTAGCTGAGGTTAGCCTCTGCTATACCGGAGACATACTGGATCCTGAAAGGACCAAATATGACCTGAATTATTATCTCCAATTGGCTAAGGAAATTGAAAACTCCGGTGCACATATATTGGCCATCAAGGATATGGCCGGACTATTGAAACCTTATGCGGCCAAAGAGCTGATTTCAGGCCTGAAATCGACCGTCAAGATCCCGATTCATCTACATACTCATGATACCTCTGCCCTGCAGCCGGCTACTTACCTGATGGCTGTTGAAGCTGGTGTAGACGTTATTGATGTGGCACTTGGGGGGCTAAGCGGCCTTACCTCTCAACCGAATTTCAATTCAGTTGTTGAAATGATGAAATTTCACAAGAGGGAAAATCCATACGACGTTGAAAGCCTGAACAGGTTCAGCAATTACTGGGAGGTTGTCAGGGAGCATTACTATCCCTTTGAGTCGGGGCTAAAGGCTGGTACTGCTGAGGTATTCAAGCATGAGATCCCCGGAGGACAGTACAGTAACCTGAAGCCACAGGCTATTGCTTTGGGCCTTGGAGATAAATTCGAAGAGATCAAGGATATGTACCGAAAGGTTAATGATCTCTTTGGTGATGTGGTCAAGGTCACCCCCAGCAGTAAGGTGGTGGGTGATATGGCCCAATACCTTGTGAGTAATGGATACACCATAGAAGACGTTTTGGAAAAAGGTGATACCATCAGCTTTCCGGAGTCCGTGCAGGCATTCTTCAAGGGAGATCTTGGTCAACCCACGGGTGGATTTCCCAAAAAGGTCCAGAAGATAATATTGAAAGATGTTAAGCCTTATAAGAACAGACCAAATGCACATCTTGAACCTATCGACTTTGAAAAGGAATTTGATGAGTTCCTTACAAGGTTTCAAAAGGGTTTCTTGAGGCCTTTGATCTTGAGGGATTTCCTAAGCTGGAAACTTTATCCCAAGGTTTGGGAAGAAGCACACCGCATGCATATCGAGTATGATGATGTGAGCAAAATCCCAACAAAGACCTTTCTGTATGGCTTAAAACCCCATGAAGAAACCGTTTTTGAGATCGCACCGGGCAAGGTTATCATAGTTAAGCTGCTGAGTGTGGGTATGCCCAATACCGATGGGATGAGAACGGTGTTCTTCAAGGTTAATGGTCAGACCAGAAATGTAGAGATCCTGGATAAAAGTCTTAAGGTGGAAAAAGTTGAGCATGTCAAGGCTGACCATAATGACCCCTCTCAGATTGGGGCACCACTTCAAGGCCTGTTGAGCAAGATCCTGGTCAAGGAAGGCCAACGGATCAAGAAAAATGATCCTTTGTTCATCATTGAGGCGATGAAGATGGAAACCACTCTTACCTCCCCTGGTACTGGGAAGATATCCAGGCTGCAAATGAAGGAAGGTACAATGGTGAATGCGGATGACCTGATATTAACCATGGATTAATAGTTTTTATCTTAGAAGTATAAAGTAAATTTCATTTCTCAAACGATTGCTTGAAGCCTTAATCATGAAAAAATTTATCATTCTTAACCTTCTTTTGATTCTAACCTTTCCAAACACCAATGGTCAAGGATTATTCCAACTTAGTTATCAGTCCATTTTTGGTGATACCCTGGTTGGGGAATCGTACTCAGTTCAGACCATAGGACAAAGCGGTTACGTTGTAGGCGGATATACCCTAGAACTCGGCACTGCTGATTTTCAGCTCAGTAAAATTGATTCTTTTGGAAACTTCTTATGGTCTAGAGCCATTGGCGGAAGTTCTGGTGACTTTTGTCATTCGGTTAACGTGGCATCTGATGGGGGTTTTATTATGACAGGTTGGGGGCAAAGTTTTGGTGCAGGAAATGATGATGTTTATCTTCTGAAGACCGATGCAAACGGTAATCTTCAATGGGCAAAAACTTTTGGAGGATCAGGAATTGATCGTGGAAGAGCGGTAATCCAGACCAACGATGGTGGATTTGCAATTGCCGGACATACCAATAGTAATGGCTTTGGGTTGAACGATATGCTTGTAATCAAGACGGATATGAATGGGGATACGCTTTGGACAAAGAGCTATGGTTTTCCTGGAAACGATAATGCCTGGAGTATTGCCCAAACCTTAGATAATGGGTATATCATAACAGGAAACACCTCAATCGGCCCCGGATTTCTAAATGCTATCCTCTTGAAATTAGACCAGGCCGGAGATACTATTTGGACCAGGACTTATGGGGCAGGATCTGGACTTACCTCTGGTCTATCAGTTGTTGAGGTTCCGACAGGTGGGTACGCATTGAGTGGTTGGACAAGTGCTTTTGGAGCAGGGAACCGAGATGCTTTTATTTTAAGGACCGACTCAGAAGGAAATCCGGTTTGGGCAAAGGCTTATGGGGGAACAGATGATGATGATTCATATGGATTGACTATTAGAAATACATCTGGAAACTTTTGGTTCGGTATTTCAGGATCGACAAAAAGTTTTGGCCCCGGCACTCCTAATCGAAATATTATTTTAATTCAAACCGACTCAGCAGGAAATACCGACGGAAGGGTATTTGTTTATGGTGATTCCCTGGATGACGTTGGTTATGGGGTAAGCCTTGGAATTCCATTTGGGATAACCGGGATCGGAAATGGATATTTTGTAGACGGAAAAAAGGGAAATTCGATGATCCTGGATGACGGAGCTGTTCGTATTTGCCCTGTAGTAAATCCAACTATTCAGGAAACCTCTTTTTCCTTTGACGTAGACACCATGGTAATAGGCATTGTGTCCGGAGGTAATTCAATCTCCTCTCCTACAATGTTTGATTCATTGATATTCCAATCCGATTCAGTTCTCTGCTTTTATGCAAATTTTTGGGGTATAGAAGATAAGCCGATACTTGACGCAGCAGTATTTCCAAATCCCAGTCAAGGAATTTTTTGGCTCACATATGACCCAGAGCTTGGTCAGGCAAAATCAATCGAGGTCATGGACCTTTATGGTAGAATTTATCCAATTCATAAACCATATTCACAAGAAAGCTCCGAGCAAATCCGGATTGATATTTCCACTTTGAGCCGTGGTCAATATGTTCTAAGGATCGAATTCGAAAACCACATATTGAGGTCCAGAGTGATAATTCAAGAATGAGGGAGAAAAAATTTCCAATTCTCAAGACCCAGCGCCTAATCCTGGATCGGTTCATTGAGTCCGATAAGGAGCCTTTGTATAAAATGCGAATTCACCCTGAAGTCCTGAAATGGCTTTTTCACTCCGAACCAGAATCCTTTGAAAAGGTAAAAGAGATCTTCAGGAAGGTGGAAGAAACATGGAAACGGGGATCGGGGATCAACTGGGCTGTGAGGCTTAAGGGAGATGAAAAACTAGCCGGATATGTCGGATTCCATAAGATAGTCAGGGAGCATAATCAAGCTGAGATCGGATATATGATGCATCCCGACCATTGGGGAAAAGGTTTGATGCAGGAGGCGGTCAAAGTTGCTATGGACCATGGTTTTGCTGAATTAGCCCTGCATAGGATTGAAGCCTATGTAAATGCGGAAAACATCGCTTCAATTCACCTTTTGGAGAAATTCGGATTCAAGAAAGAAGGTCATTTCCGGGATTTCATTAAGGAAAAGAAGGGCTACCAGGACGCGTTGGTCTATTCTTTGCTTGATTCTGATTAAGAAGAGATGTTCAGAATGATCATTTGATTAATTTTGATGGCTTCTGCGCCTACCAAACCCATGAAATGTTGTTTGTTCTATATTGCCCTGCTACTGGCTTGTCCGATTGTGCTCACCGCCCAGGAAGACATGGAATATCGCAATTATGCTCCATGTTTCTCCCCTGATGGCAAATCGATCTCCTGGCATGCCAAGATCAATGGGAATTGGGATATTTTCAGCCTTGACCTTCAGAGCAGGGAACCCAATCGAATTACCAAAGCGAATTACTATGAGGGTGAGCCCTCCTGGTCTCCGGATAAACAACGCATAGTCCTAACCTCTGACAAAGAAGGCAATCATCAGATCTATATGATCTTTCTTCTTTCGGGCCACATGGAAAGGATTACAGATGGTG
>JANQSY010000056.1 GCA_028279065.1 Cytophagales bacterium | reverse complement strand
CTTGGACTTTGGCAGGGGCTCCAGGGAAAAGCAAAGATTGGCCAGGTGAAAGAAGGGAATCACTTGACAAGTGAATTGATTGGCCAGAGGAAAGAATCGATTGGCTTCCCAAAAGTGATGGCCATCTTCTTATGCTTCCTTGTGGAAATCGCTCTTGAAGGCTGTCAACATCAGCTAGGTACGAGACACCCCTGTCCATCTGCACACGAATAGGATCTACACTCAGGAATGGCTGGGCAGAGTTCAATTATGTTGATGATTCTTAGCAAGTAATCTCAAAATATCACAGAATTGTTTCGTTAGACAAAGGCTGAGAGATTTCTTTCTGCTGCAATACAGGCAATTTTGTACTTTTTCTCACATTGTGCCATCTCTGAATATCTTTTATACTTAAAAGTCAATGAAGAGATGTATGCATTGCACTATCAACCAACAAAACTCACCGAGTTCTTTGCAAAAAACCTTGTTAATGGTTTCTTCTTAGGCTTCACAGCCTTCACAACTGAAACGAAGTCATCCACACAATCTGGCAAGATATCAACAGCGAAAACGATGATGTCATTCAGTAGCTGAAAGCACCCTGCTCTCTTCACCAGATCCACCATCCCCGAAGGAACATAATTCAATGATGAAGTTCGGGCAATTTTGACTACTTTCCTCTGTGGAGCCATGTCCCAAGCACCTGTAAGGTCATCGAGGTCTTTTGATTCAGAAGACTATCCCAGCACTTAGTTTGGCTCCCAACCAAACCTGATAAAAAGTTCCGGATTCGTATTCAGACCATAAAACCCGTCCCTGATGCTCCATTGGCCTGATCTGGTCAGCGTTAATCGTGGAACCTGGAGTGGTGTTTATTACTCCTTCTCCTACGTTCGAAGCAAAGAAGCTGACTGTCGGTCCACCTGTGATAAAGAGGGTTTGGAAAAATTCAAGGTACAAAGTCAGGTTAAACACACCTAAATGCCCATAAAATTGTTCAGACTGGCCAATCGCCGAATAAACAAGATCGGTTTGGATCGCAACAGGCTTGAATAGGTGATTTAACCTTCCAATTCCACCACTTACTCTATACTGTTCACTGTTCAGGTTAGAAACCCCACCGCCAAACATGGTATAGAAGCCCCTTTTTCCACTCCGAAAGAAAATGTTCCCAAAGTTGGTCTCGTCATAGGAAAACTCCAGAGACACATATCCTCCCCTTATGAAGTTCATAAGGCCGAAATACCCACCATCAAGAGAGTCACATACGTTGACCAGTCCAAGCTGGAACCCATTACTTAGCTTGACATGATTGAATAACCCGATCTGAGCACCTTTAAGGTACCTGGCTCTATTGATCACAGAAGCCTGAAGCCCATTTACTTCTTCTGCTGAATTGGCCAACCCACCGATCTGTGCTCCGTTGACTTGTGTTTGACTCAAATTGATCAAACCTCCAAACTGAACCCCATAGATCTCATCTTCAACGGTATTGAATACTGCGCCAAACTGAGCCCCCATTAATCTTCCCTGAATGTTATTAACCAAAGAAGCCTGAAAGCCCTTCACGAAAAATCGGCTTTCATTATAGATCCATGAGGCTTGTGCCCCAGTAGTACCTAACAAGCAATGATTATAAAAATTACCAACCTGATACCCTGTAACCCTTCCTCCGGTGGAATTCCCAATAATCCCAAATTGAAAGCCCGTAACATTGAATCGGTTTACATTGATCAAACCAATTTCGGCTCCCTTAATCCCGGCGTTGTAACCTGTCACCAGGTTGGCTGAAAAATTATTCTCATATCTTCCGGTTTCGACTCCATTAGTTCCCTTCCTAGCCCACAATGATGCCTGGGCGGTTTGCTCCCTGACAAATTCATTCTTCCTGGCTATCTCGACCAGATCTTTGGGGATAACATTATTGGCTGGAAAGTAGTCAGTGATCTCACCGAGAATAGCAGAATCTGAGCCGGAAGAAGGGAGAGTGATCTTCTGAATATCAGGGCTTGATTCTTCTTCTTGCGTGGTATCCGGTGATAGCCTCACATAAAAGGTCTTTTGATACCTTGAATTAAGGTGGACTGTTTTTTCTTCATAGCCTGGAGAGTAAACCTTAAGTCTCAGAGGATACTCTGGTACAGGTAAGAACAACCTGTAATTTCCCAAGGAATCGGTACCCCCATAAAGATTAAGATCTGCACCCTCAATGCTGGCCGTCTGATAATCCGGTGAGTCACCTAAAACAACTTTTCCTGAAATGGTCGAATTAATTGGATCCTGGCCTTTTGTTTTTTTGGGTTTTACCAGAAGTATATCATCCTTGAAGCTCCATTTCATATGGGCGGCATCACAAAGCTCTTTGATAATTAAACCAATCCTGGCAGAATCATAATCTCCTGAATACAATACATCCTTATTCAATCCTGCAGGATTAAAGGCAAAATCAAATTCTCCAGCATCACTTAACTCCAGCAGGACTGATTCAAAATCCTTATCGGAAAATGAATAGCTGATAATTTGCTCCAAAGGATCATGGGCTTTGGAAGGAAAAAAGGCAAAAAGAAAGCCTAGCAAAAAAACCACTGATCTAACAACCACCACCATTGATAATAACCTCCTTATCCGTAATCGTATAATCAAATTGATATAGGTCTTTTAGCTGTTCCAGGATCAGCCTTAGCTCAAGACCATTGAACCTTCCAGTGAATTTGCAACCCTGGATCTCCTCCTCGTCCAAATCAAATGAGTAACCATAGATCTCACCAAGTTCCTTGAAGACGCTTTCCAGCGATTGATCCTTAAATTTTATCTTCTTGCTTTTCCAGGCAATAATATTCGTGTTTCCTATCTGGATCTTTCTAACCTGGCCCGGGGAAACCTCTGCTGACTCGTGAACCTTGAGTTCAACCCCTTTAAGAGGGTCGTCATCGGGAAATACCAGGACCTTGCCGGATTCTACATAAACAAGGGTGAGTTCTTCAAGTGTATCGGTTTGAACAAGGAAAGAGGTTCCAAGCACCTTAACTGAGCCATAATCGGTTTCTACCAAAAATGGTTTTTGTTCATTCCTTTCCACCTCAAAAAACCCAGTGCCTTTTAGGTTTACCTTTCTTTCCGCCGAACCAAAATCTTCAAGGAGCACCAGTTTTGATCCCGTTTTCAGTGACACCTTACTTTCATCAGGCAAATCGAATTCCTTTACAAAGGATTCGGCTTCAAAGGACAGGCGGTCTGGCTCTGAGAATACGCCAACCAATCTCCAAAGCACAAAAACCGAAACGAAAACCAGCACGACAGAAGCTGCAACCTTAAACCAGGTTTGTCCATACATAGGAATTACCTTGTGCCCATTTAGATCCAACCTTTCACTTATTTTTTCCCAGGCCCTTTGAACATCAATTTCTTCAGGTGAATCGAGAAGCTCCCAAGCTAGCCTGTACCGCTCAAGGGTTTCCTTGTTCTCTTGGGATTGGGCCAACCAAACATTGAACTGCTCAAGTTCTTCCCTGCCCATATTTCCGGAAAGGTATTTCGCTATTTGTTCCTCTATGTTGTTGTTCTCTAACAAAGCCATTCAATTAAGCTTATAACCATGATCGGCAGGTATTCCTTGAGATGCGTACGGAATATCTTTAGACCTTTTCCCATTTGATTCTCCACAGTTTTTACAGATATGCCTAATTCTTGGGCAATCTCAGGGTATTTCAACCCTTCTTCTCTGCTTAATTGGAAAACCTTTCTACATTGCTCAGGTAAGGCTTCATACGCCTGAAGGATCTTTTCCTTCAGATCAAAAGGGGGAAGACCATACTCCTCTTTAGGACCGGACCTCCCTAATTCCAAATGAGCAAAGGCGGCCGTTTTCTCCCTTTTCGAAAAATTGATATGTCTGTTCCTGACCGCCATGATCAAGTATCCCTTTGGGTTTGTGTTGATGTTAAGCGTATCCTTTTTCTCCCAAATAGAACAGAAGACGTCCTGAACATGCTCTTCTCCAAGATCCCGATCGCCAAACAGTTTGCTGGCGTAGTTGCATAGGCCGGAGTAATAGGTATCAAATAATATCCGAAAGGCATTTTGATCTCCATTTTTTATTTGAGTTAATATTTCTTTGTACCCTTCTATGAGTTCTTAAAAAATTACCTTGTAGCCTAACATTGGAACTATTTGCAGTTGGGCACCAGGTTTGATCTTTTGGTCCCAATCCGAATAGTAATAATAAACAGTAGTTTGATTATTGGTTACGTTTTGGATATCCAACAATATCTCGTGGGTGGATTTTTTTCGATTCGTCCTAAGCTTAACCTGTAGGTCGATCCTTGTCAGCGGATCAAATCTGTATTCATAGGCCTTATCTTCCATGTAAACCGTGTTTCCAAGTTCCTTTGATGCTTCCAGGTCAATGGGAACATAGTTTTGGCCCCCTGAAAAAAGTGCCTTGGTACTTACAGTCAAAAAGCGGTGTTTGTCGTTTTTACTTAGGTCGAATTCTTTCCCCGCCAAGAAATTTGCAAGATAATGGGTGTTATACCTTGTATCCCTCCACTTTCCATCCATCGCCTTGTACTTTGAATCGAATAATGACACGGTTGTCAAAAAGAAGTACTGGTGGCTAAAGAATTTCTCCAGGGTGAATTCCACTCCATAGTTGACCCCTTCTCCCCCGAGTGCTAACCTTCGGTCGGTAAATCCTTCACTTGAATTTATGAGTGAGTAGGTTGACCCAACCTGATCCTCAATAACTACATCAAAAAGTCTCTGGAAATAGACCTCTGACTTCAACCTGATCTGATCATTAAAATAGATCTCATGCCCTAGCACTGCATGAAAAGACCTTGATAGCCCAAGACCGATATTTGGCTGCCCAAGCGTACCATTTTGGTCTTCGATCTGGACAAGATATGTGGAAAGATTCTCCCTCCTGGAGTGAATGCCCAAACCAAAGGAAAGGTTTTGTCCCTCATGGAAGTCCCACTTAGCTGCAAATCGAGGATCAAGAGACTGATTACCATTAAGGTGGAAGTAGGTATAGTGAAGCCCATAAACAAACTGCCAATTTGGATGGGGACTATGAGACCATTGACCAAAAGCTCTGGCAAACTGAGAGCTTCCCTGGCTGTCGATCAGTCTTTGCTCCGAGTCGGATTCATAATTCCAGCCAAGAATATCCTGGGAATAGATCAGTTGGTCAAAGAAAACCCCTGTCCTTATCGAATGTCTTGAATTCAGTTTCTTGTTGAACAAAGCCTGACCTTTGATAGCAAGGTCGTCGACGGTTCCTTCGTAGACCTTAGCATAGTTCACCAGGTCGCTGGTCAGAACATTTTCTGTGGTCTTATTTCGTATCCCCGTAAATGCCAGGCTTGAGCTTAAATATGTGTTTGGATCAAAAAACAAGTGGTGGTTCAATCCTACAATACCACTGTAATACTGGGTCTTGCCCTTATATATGGTTAGATCAGGGTCTTCTTCAGGTTGCTCCTCTGCGGTCATATTCCCTTCTCCCAGCAAGCCGAAGGCTGTAAAGTAACCCGCAGACTTAGTTGGAACATGGATCTTAAAGGCCGCGTCCTGATAATTTGGAGTTCCTCCATCCGCTAGAATTATTCCTATTTGGTTCATCAATCCAAGGGTCGAATACCTATAATGAGCAAGGAATGAGGATTTGCCTCCCTTTTTAAATGGCCCTTCAGCCGAAACTCTGGCTCCCAGGGTATTCAGGTCTATTGAGTATTCTCTCTTTTCCTGATTCCCTTTTCTGAGCCTGATATCAAAAACCCCTGATGAGGCATTACCAAATTCGGCTGGGAATGCAGAAGTATAGAAATCTGAGTTGGCCAGGACCGAACTGGCAATCATGCTTATAGGTCCCCCGGTGGCTCCATTTCCCCCAAAGTGATTAGGGTTTGGGGCTTCCACACCTTCAATTCTCCAAAGGATCCCTCTTGGGGAATTTCCCCTTACGATAATATCATTGTTTCCAGCTGGATCAGAACCCACACCTGAATAAACCGAGGCCATTCTGGCTGGGTCCTCAAAGGTTCCCGGATACTTTTGGGTTTCCTCTACCGTAAATCCCCTTGAGCTTACAAGGGCGAATTTGTTTTGAGCTCCACCATAATTTTTTTGGGAATTCACCACCACCTCATCAAGGTTCAGTACCTCTTCTTTAAGAAAAATATCCATAGAAAGGTCTTTTCCCGAACTCACCTGTACTTCCTGGATCACGACTGACTGATATCCCATCATCTGTGACATGATCCTATATCTTCCGGGCCTTACCCCAACGAATTTATATCCACCTTCCACATCAGTTACAGTATTATAGGTAGTGTCCTCACTTACCAATTGAATGACCACTCCCGGCAAGGGATATTCGGATGCATCATCCTTGATTACCCCCTTAACATGATTGGTTTTTCCCTCAGCCATACAAAATCCCAGGGTCAGCAGAAAAATTAACGATATCAAAAAATGCCTCATTTGCTTATTCTTTTCCTAGCTTTTTTACAAGAGACAACTGAGAGAGCTTTTACCCCTACGCATCCCTAATTTTTTTTTCGGTTTATATTTTTGAAGGGGAAATCATGCAATGATTTTTAGGTCAATAGAGAAAAAAGATTGGGAAAAGATCAGCAAGATCTATCAGCAGGGTATTGATACCGGACTTGCAACCTTTGAAACCTCGGTTCCAGACTGGGATCATTGGGACAAAGCTCATTTGGATACCTGTAGGGTACTTGTTGAAGACAGCGGGGAAGTTTTGGGATGGGCAGCTCTCTCACCTGTATCTGATCGCTGTGTTTATGGTGGTGTGGGGGAAGTAAGTGTCTATGTTAGCGATAATGCAAAGGGTAAGGGAATAGGTTTAAAACTCCTTAACAGGTTGATAGTCCTTTCAGAGGAAGAAGGTTTGTGGTCCCTTCAATCCGGGATCTTTTCAGATAACACCCCAAGCATAAGACTTCATGAAAAAGCCGGCTTTAGGAAAATAGGGATCAGGGAAAAAATAGGCCAACTGAATGGGGAATGGAAGGATAATCTCCTCATGGAAAGGAGAAGCAAAGTGGTTGGAGTTAACAAAAATGAATGGAAGAGGAAATAAAAAAAGAAGCGATCTTCAGGATGAAGGAAAGCAGGGAAAGGATCCTGAACTGCCTGACAAAACTTGATGAAAATGAAATCTGGCACAGTCCAAATTCATCTTCAAATAGCATAGGAAATCTTGTGTTACACCTGGAAGGAAACATAAGGCAGTACATACTTTCCAGTCTTGGAGGAAAGACTGACCAGAGAAATAGAGACCTGGAGTTTGAGCCAGGGAGAAATATCAAATCCTCGGAACTTTCTGAAAGGATCAATCGGGTGATCGAAAGGTCTATTCAGACCATAACGGATCAGGACCAGGAAAGTCTGATGAAAAGGCGGATTGTTCAGGGCTTTGATCTAAGTGGGATCGGAATCATCATTCATGTAGTAGAACACCTCTCCTACCATACCGGACAGATCGCCTACTGGACCAAAGCTATGAAAAACACTGACCTGGGATTCTATGCAGGCCTGGATCTGAACAAAAAGAATAAACCAGACTAGTTTACCAGCCCTTTACCTTTAGGAACTTGTAGATCTCGTCCTCTCCTAAAGCTCTTGCATAGGCAGATGGCTTGTACTTTCCAGGAGTGAAGCAAGCTCCGGTTTCCGTGTCCGCAGGAACTTCCATGATTGTTGGTGGCCTTCCAAGTTTACTGGTGTTTACATACCACCTTACCATATCGGCATTCCCATTGTCAATGGCGAAGTAAAGGGCATTCTTTTTTATCACATCCATAAGGCAACTCCGCTGGGACAAGTAAGCTTTTCCTCTTGCTCCGGGAGTATATTTTGCGCCATTTTTTACAAAGTACTTAACCAGGTCAAACTTGTCTTTCATGGTTGATATCATCAAAGGAGTCATTCCATCGAGTACTTGTCCAGTCTGAGGATCTTCAACCTTTGTTTCGCTTGAGATATCCACTCCCTGGGAAACCAGATAATCCATAAGCTCAGCATTCCCTGAATTTAAAGCCATCACCAGGGGTGTTCCATATACCGGGTCAGGAATGGAAAGGTCTGCTCCATTATCAACAAGGGCCTTAAGCATTGAATTTTTTATGCCGAATTCACCATTAATGGTTTGGTGGACTGCTGTTTGGTCTCTGGCATTTTTGGCATTTATATCCACTCCGGCAGCAACAAGCGATTTAACCACACCGGCTTCTGAGGAATTCCTTTCTGCAGGGAGGGCCGAAAGCCATTCTGGCGCCTTATACCCATATCCCTCCAAAAGCCCGGTTTCCTGGGCCAAAAGGCTACTCCTTTCTTCAGGAGGCATGCCGAAAATCACAAAATTGTGGATGAAGGTATTATCACCAAAGTTGTCTTTGGGCTTGGTGTCTGCTCCTTTTGAAACCAGCATATCTATGCAGGGAGCACAGTTGGTCTGTCTCACGGTAACATCCAAAGCTTTGGCGTCAACAATGGAAGGTTGCATAGTCTCCAGCATCCGCTCCCATTGTGCGATGTTCCCTTTATTAGCGCTGAATCCCTTGGCCTTCTCTTTTTCGATCTTTGCTCTGATCTCAGCACCGGGATCATACTTCATCTTTCCAATTTTATTGGGATCGGCTCCAGCATCCAAAAGGATCTGTATCACATCTGTGCTATAGTGACTACAAGCCGGAATAAGCGGAGGAAGAGCTCCCGCATTTGGATCAGCGCCTCTTTCAAGAAGATATTTTGTGATCTCAGGCCAGAAAAAAGCATGATTTAGAGCCATATTCCCATCCTCATCAGCGGCCTGAAGACTGGCACCATTAGTTACCGCTGTTTTGACAGCTTCAAAATCTCCCTGTTTGGTAGCATTGATAAGATCAGAATCAAGCCCTGAGTAAGCATTGACCCACCCGAATAGAGCGGCTAGCAGTAGAATTACCTTGTATTTCATTTCGTTCTTTTTGGTATGATCAGAAAAATAATCCCCTTGAAAAGATCTTTTTCCAACTTCAAATTTTAGAAATTTAAGGTTTAAGGAGGAAATAAAACACAAAAAAGGCTTATGATACTTACTACCACCCCCACCATACAGGGCAAGACGATCAAAGAATACAAAGGTTTGGTCTCAGGAGAAACCATTATTGGAGCAAATCTTTTCAAAGACCTCTTTGCATCAATTACTGACATAGTAGGAGGCCGGGCCTCATCTTATGAAGGGGTTTTAAGGGAAGCAAAGGATACTGCCCTAAACGAATTAAAGCAGCACGCAGCAGCATTAGGGGCGAATGCAGTTATTGGAATAGATCTGGACTATGAGACCCTTGGAAGTTCTCAAGGGATGTTAATGGTTGCTGCAAGTGGTACCGCAGTCATCATTGAATAAAATATGACCTGCAAGCATTGCTGTGATGCAGATTCATTCTTTGACTTGAAGGTTGCAAAAAAAGACCTTAAGAAATATCAAAAAAACGGAACCAGAGGGGCAACGAAAAAGATAGAGGAGTTTTTGGGTTCATTTGAATTAGAGGGCTGGTCCCTTTTGGATATCGGTGGTGGGATCGGAGCTCTTCAGTGGAATCATTTATCAAAGAAGGGATCAAAAACTACAGATGCAGATGCATCCTCAGGGTATATCGAAGTAGCCAAATCATTTGCAAAGGAAAAAGGTTGGGAAACCAGGACCTCGTTCATCCAGGGGGATTTTATGGATGTTGAAGGAGTAGAACCCCATGATGTTGTCACCCTTGACAAGGTTGTGTGTTGTTATCCCGATTTTAGGATCCTTTTAGAAAAATCTATTCGGCATTGTAATTCTGTTCTTGCTCTCAGCTATCCTATGGGCGGCATCATTTCAAGGATCATTGTTGGACTCGGGAATTTGTTCATGAAACTTAAGGGAAGTTCGTTTCGACCTTATGTTCACCCCCCTAAAGAAATTCAGAATTTTATCGAGTCCCATGGTTATGCATTAAAAAAAAATGGAAGATCGTTTCCGATGCTGGTGGAGTTGTATCAAAAACAATCCTAAATAGAATAGGGTTTCCCATATAAGATTTGAAGAATATACCTTGTAAAGCTTAGTTTTGCATAAAAATTGGATTTGAAGAAGACTGCTATACTATTTTCAATTCCGCTTTGGATTTTTTGGGGAATTGGTGAAGGGCTCGCCCAATGTGAAACAACCATTTCACCTTCCACCACTGGTGGCGCATGCCAGTATGCCCTTGAAAATGTTGTTTGGACAGATCTGGTAAACAACACAGCTGCGGACAACACACTGACAAAAACCTCTGGGGGAAATTCCTGGAATGGAGGAGCAGCCTCTACTTCCGTAGTGGATACATTCGGATTCCTTGAGTTTGTTGCAACTGAAACCAATACTGCAAGGATGGTAGGATTGAGCAACAGCAACGGAAGCTCAAACTATACCGACATACAGTTCGCAATTTATCTTCGAAGCAACGGGCAGGTCCAGATTTATGAATCAGGGTCGAACAGAGGCACTTATGGCAGCTACGGTACGAATGACATTTTTCAAATATGGGTTGATGGAACTATCATAAAATATTTGAGAAACGGAGATTTGTTTTACATCAGTTCCGTGGTCCCCACTCTTCCCCTTATCGCAGATGTTTCAATAAATACCCAGGGAGGAACGGTCGGGGACACAAAAATTGGAAATGGAACGGACGGAAATTTTACCGCCTCTGCTTCCTCTCGGCT
>JANQSY010000051.1 GCA_028279065.1 Cytophagales bacterium | reverse complement strand
GTATAATTTCTGGCCACATATCCCGGGGCCTTCCAGATCGCCAATCTCTGATTGACCCTGATGATATTATTTCTAAGATTATTCCATTTGCGGATATCTGATACCCTCACCTGATACCTTTCGGCAATGGTTCCCAATACATCCCCGCTTCTAACCTTGTAAACATGCTTTTCTTTTCCATAGGTGCTGGTCCTGTCGTAAGTGGCGATCAGGTACTTTTCCTTTTCATTCAGCTCGGATGAAGCCAACAGTATGGCGTCCTTTTCCTGCTCGAACCTTTCAAAACATTGGCTGGGGATCCTTAATACAAGATCCTTACGCTGGATTGGGATAAGACCTTTTTTGATCTGGGGATTCAGTTTTTCAAGATCCTCAATGCATGCCTCCACTTGTTCGGAAAATGTGTTGAGATCAAGATTCTGACTTACCGAGATGGAGTAGAACTCAGGCATGTACTGGTAAGACTCATCTGAAAACCCCAGTTCATCCTGGTGATTCATAATATAAACGAAGGCTACGTATTGGGGTACATAGTTCCTTGTTTCCCTTGGGAGGTAGGGATAGATCTCCCAAAAACTCTTTTTATATCCTGATCTCCTTATCGCTCTTCTGACCTTTCCCGGTCCGCAGTTGTAAGCTGCAAGTGCCAATTCCCAATCTCCAAATTGCTTGTATAATGAGGAAAGATATTTTGCAGCTGCATCTGTTGATAGGAATGGATCCAGCCTATCATCGACCAGGTTGTCCACCTGCAGGCCGAACATACGACCTGTCGAAGGCATGAATTGCCATAGACCTCCGGCACCTGCCCTGGAGATCGCCTTGGGATTCAGGCCGGATTCGACTATTGAAAGGTATTTCAATTCATCAGGGATACCTTTTTCTCTGAATTTTTCCTCGAAGATTGGGAAGTACGTTGTGCTCCTGTCGATCACCATTTGGGTGTAATCCCTGTTCCTAACAGAGAAATAATCGATGAATCCATAGATCCTTGGATGGTAGGAAAGGGGCACATCCCTTTCAATACAGTCCAAAAGATCCGATATGACCTCCTGATCCAGGTAGGATTGTTCTTCACAATCCCTATGACTTGTTGCCATTGAATTGCCAAGTCCAAAAAAGACTAAGGATATGGTGAGCAGCGCCCGCATCATGATCTGCCTGAAATATCTTCTATATTTTTCGTAAAATCCAACAGTTCCTTCTCTTTAAACGCATCTGCCATGATATGGATTCCTAACGGCAGTCCCTCTTTATTATTTCCATAGGGTATTGAAATAGCTGGAAAACCGCCTATTGGAGCCTGTACGGTGAAAATATCTGTCAAATAAAGGTCCAGAATATTTTTTTTCTTTTCCCCTATGCCAAAGGCCGGGCTGGGTGTGGTAGGGTTGAGAATAAAATCCACTTCCTCAAATTTCTTTTTAATGTCCTCCCTGATAAGCCGCCTTACCCTCTGCGCCTTGGTGAAATAGGCATCATAGTAGCTCGCACTCAAAACAAAGGTTCCAAGCATTATCCTTCGCTTTACTTCCTCCCCAAATCCTTCGGTCCGGCTTCGCTCGTACATATCCTGAAGGTTTTCAGGATCCTCAACCCGGTACCCATAACGTACTCCGTCAAATCGGGAAAGATTGGTACTGGCTTCCGCAGTGGTCAGGATATAGTAAACTGGCAGTGCCTTATGAAGGTAGGGGGTATGGATCTCCTTTATCTGATAGCCATTTTTTTCAAGAAGGGAAATGAAGCTCTTCGTGCTTTCTACTACTTCCGGATCGACCCCTTCCATTTCCAGGGTTTCCTTTAAAACGCCCACCACTTTCTTTTCACTATTGGAGCCAAAATTGGAATAGGAGGGAACCTCAGTCGAAGATGAAGTAGCATCTTTCGGGTCCTTTCCAGCCATGGTTTCAAGTGTCAGGGCCATGTCATAAACATTTTTTGAGAATACCCCGATACAGTCAAACGAACTTCCATAAGCGATAAGCCCGTATCTCGAAACCCGGGAATAGCTTGGCTTGATACCATAGATCCCGCAAAAAGAGGCTGGCTGCCTTACCGAACCACCTGTATCCGTTCCCAGGGAAACCCTGCACATATCCATCTGTACAGCCACGGCCGAGCCTCCGGAAGAGCCTCCTGGGACCAGATTTGGGTTGATCCCATTTTTTGCTGGACCGTAGGATGAATTTTCATTTGATGAGCCCATGGCAAACTCATCGCAGTTTTGCCTACCGATGATAATCGCATCTTCATCGATCAATCTTTGAACTGCTGTGGCAGTAAATGGTGAATTGTATCCTTTCAGAATTTGGCTTCCTGCTGAAGAAGGGTGGTCTTTATAGGCCAGGACATCTTTGATGCCGACAACAAGGCCTGCCAGTTTTCCAGCTGTTCCGTCCTTGACCTTTTGGTCGATCTCCTCAGCCTGTTTTCTGGCTTCATCAGCATAGACCTCTAGAAAGGCGTTTAGTTCCTGGTTCTTTTTTTCTATCTGTTCCAGATGGAAGTCGACAACCTCGCGGCATGTGGTTTTCCCGCTACTTAGGGCTGTTCTAAGCTCCGAATAGGAATTGAATGTGGTCAAGGATTAATCCTCTGGCTTGGCTTGCTCGGATGCTTGATTGATCTCGTCTTTGACCTCCTTGGTGGCATCTTTAAATTCACGGATACCCTTTCCAAGGCCCTTGGCCAATTCAGGGATCTTTTTAGCGCCAAAAAGGAGAAGAATGACGAAAAGGATAAGGATTATTTCCGGTCCCCCAATACTGAATAAAAACAACGTCATTAAATCCATTTGAAATGCATTTTCAACTCAAAAGTAGGAATTAGGTGGCTGAAATCACTGCCTGAACAACCAATTTTCAGGATTTAGCTTGTCAAAACCCTTCCATATCTGGAATTGGAAGGTAGAAACACCGTTTTTGTCGGTATAGACCTCACCTAAAGCGTCTTTTGTATCAACCTTTTGGCCCTTTTGAACGGTTACATTTTTGATCCCTGCATAAACCGAAATATAGTCTCCATGCCTCACCATAACAGCATTGTTATTACCCGGAATCACAGCCACGGTCATTACGGTTCCCTCAAAGATCGATCTGATCTTTTCGCTTTGATTCGTTTGGATATCCACACCGTCGTTTTCGGTGTAAACCCCTCTCAATACAGGGTGAGGATTCTTCCCGAATTTCTGACTGATAAATCCTGATCCCACCGGCCAGGGAAGCTTGTTCTTATTCCTCTCAAAGGAAGCTGCAAGTTCCGCCGCCTCCGGGGTGAGGGGGATGGTTGATTTTCCTTTTACCACCTCCTTGGCGATGAGGTCTTTGATCAGTTTGGCCAGGCGTTGGTCATCCTTTTTTCTTTGGGCCAATTCCTTTTTCAGCTGTCTTTCTTTTTTGTTCAGGTCTCCGACAAGCTCGGATTGTTTTCTTTTCAATCTCCTGAATTCCTCTTTTTCCCTTCTTTCCGTGTTCATAAGGTTCTCCTTTTCCCTTCGGGAATCGATCAGTATTCTGGTCTGGGCGTCAAGCTCCGATTGAACATATTCGATCTCCTTGATCTGTGATTTTCGTGCTTGAGTGTATTGCTCCATGTATTTGAGTCGCCGCCTGAACTGATTGAAATCCTTGGCCGAAAAAATATACATCAGCTTGGAAAATGAGCCAGAGCTTTTGGAAGCAGCATACACCATGCTGGCATATTCCTCCTTTAGTTCTGCAAGATCATTTTTCAATGCCTGGGAGATCGCTTCGTTTTCCTCGATCTCTGAATCAAGGTATTTTACCTCTAGGTTCAGGGTCGCTATGAGCTCATCCTGCCGTTTGATCTGCTCATTGTAAACATTGAGTTTACCCAGAGTGGTAGTTCTTTTTGTGGAGACCTCTTTGAGGATCTTACGGGTTTCGTTGATCCTTCTTTGATTCTTCGTGCGTTCCTTTTCGAGCTCCTGTTTGGTTTGAGCAAGGGAGCTTTCTGAAGCAAATACTCCAAGGAGCAGGATGAAGATGATCTTATAGCCTCTCATACTTTGAGGGTATCCTGAAGGAAAAGTTCAGATCCTCCTTGTTTGCAAAATTAAACTTATCGTAAGTCAGCTTCGCCTTGATGTTGCCCTTGGCCTTTCCCCGCGAATAGAAGGCGTCGGATTTCATTTGCTCAGCAATTGCCCCATCATCAAAGGCGAAGGTCCCAAAGTATTCGATCATGATCTTATTGGGGCCCTGGATCTCCTGTATATTGACGTTTTTTAGGTTTTTTGAATCGCTCTCAACTTCGTACTCTATCATCCAATCGTTCCTTTTTTCCATTCCAACTGTTTCATTTCCCACTTTCCTCCAGTTTACGTTTTCAGAGGGAGTTCTCGAAGTAAGAATATTCTGGATCAGGTCGAAGTCCAGGTTAAAGCTGAACATGGCCCCCATGGAATCTATTGAGTTTGAATAAAATTTCTTGTTCAATCGATCCATGAACTTAATGGAATCAGGACTGATCAATATTCTGGCGGCTTCTACCTTGTTGGTAATTGAGATCCAGATCAGGGAGTCCTTTTTCAGGCGAAGGTGCATTTGGGCCTTTTGATTACCCTTTTCTGTTGTCAATTCAAGCTTTGCCTTCCCTTTGAAGTATTCATGCTTTTCCAGAGGGTCATTGGATCTGAATTCTGTAAGGGATTGGGATGGTTTACAGGATAATGCAATTACCGATAAAGAAAATAGGAAAATGAAGGTTCTATTCATGCAAATCCAAGCCCGGAATCTTGGGTGACATCATCAATGCGAAATTAAGACAGAAATAGAATCACTCGTCATTCCACCTTTTTCGGCGGAAAAGAGGTGGAATCTAATTTTAAAATGGAACAGATTTTCAAAACTCTACTGAAAAACCAAAAAAGATTCCACTGATCACTACCCACTCGGCCACCTCAGGGGACATTGGAATGACGAATTCTTTGTGTTGTGTGCTAGGACCGCGCAAAACCGCCGATTGCCCGTCATCCCATCGGCTACAATCGGTGGGATCTCTTTTCAATATCTGACAGTATTTGATCTCTTGGATTAGTAAAAATGGATTCCACTGACCTCCTCCCACAACCTTGCCCTCCAGGCAGTGGAATGACGGTTTAAAGGTTATTTGGTACTATTCATACCACTTCCCGTTCTCCAGTTTTTTGTCAAGGGATTCGCCTGCCCCTCCTATCTCCTTTGCTTTCTTCCAGGCCTCTATTGCTTCTTCTTCCCTTCCAAGTTTGAAAAGCACATCGCCATAATGCTCATGGATAACGCCACTATCCGAATTCTCCGATGCCTTGGACAAAAAGGGAAGTGCCTCTTCATACCTTTCCATCTGAAATAGCACCCAGGCGTGGGTATCCAAATAGGTTGAATTTTCCGGATGCTTTTCAACCAACCTTGTTGACATTTCCAGTGCCTTATCCAGGTTCTCATTTCTCAGGGAAAGGAAATAACTATAATTGTTCAGCACATGATCATTATCCGGATCCCTGGCAAGCACCCAATCATAGGATTTATCGGAATTCTCATGTTCCCCCAGGTTGTAATAGCAATCACCCAGAGTAGCTTCTATATCCCCTAGAAGATCCTCTTCATTTGCTGCCCATTTCCTTGCATTCTCTAATGAAAACTTTGCGTTTTCATAATCGTTAAGAGCGTAATATCCAAGTCCCTGGAGAAACCAAACTCTGGCATTGTTGGGAAAGATCTCGATCATTTGTTCGGAGTAGAACACCAATGAGTCATTCCTGCCCTCCTCGAAATTCAAAATAAGGATGTTCATCCAGACGCTGAAGGAGCTTGGATTGATCTCAACCGATTGTTTATAGTACTCCAAGGCCTCGATCTTATCTTCTCTTTGCAAATAGAAATCACCCATCAGCGAATAGACCACATCGCTTCTTGGGTGGGTCTTTATCAGTATTAGCCCAAGTTCGATCGCCTGCTCTTTCTCCTGATCGGTCTTTGCAAAACGCTCAAAACTTGAAAGTAATCCAGCCTTTTGAGCTAGGTTAAGATTTGCATCCGAGAAAGCCAATTTCAGTTGCTCAAAGGCATCGGCATTCTTTCCCTCATCACGATAGATCTCATACAGTACGAGTCTGGCCGCAGAAAGCTCTGGATCCCTGATCAATGCCGAATCCAACAATAAAATCGCCTCTTCGGTCTTACCGTTGGATTTGTACAGGATCGCCAGATTTATCACATACTGTGGGTCTTCCGGAAAGTCCTTGATCAGCCTTCTCCCTTCGCTAATGGCCTCATCCAGTTTGTTCAATTTTAGATAGATCTTTTGCTTTTGAGCAGAGACCTCCGGGTTCGGTCCGTAAAAGTTCAGAATAGCCTCATAGGATTTCAGGGCTCCATCCCAGTCGTTGCTCATCACTTGTAGAATAGCCAGATCATAATAGCTTGATTCAGTGCCCTCTACATTGGCAATAAGTTCTTTGTAGGTTAGGATGGCATTTCCAAAATCTCCGCTGTATTCATAGACCCTTGCGAGAAGTATATAATAGTATTCATTGTTGGGATCCAACTCAACCGCACTTTTTGAATACTCCAAAGCCTTATCAAGTTCATCTAGTTTTGAATAGGTTTCACCTAATTTGAAGTGGATGGCCGCATTTTCAGGCATAAGAGAAAGGGCCTTTTCATAATACTTTGCAGCTTTATCGTACTCCTCCTTGAGGCCATAGCGCATTCCTTCGGAGAAATAGTAATTTGTCTCGATCAGGTCCTTTTCGGTGATCTCCTCAGTCTGCTTTTCCTGCTTTTTCTTCTTCTTTTTTTTCTGGGCAATAGCTTCCCCTGAGAAAAGAAAAAGGAGCAGAAAAGCTCCTGTAATAGCTATTTTGAAAGTGATGTTCAAATCTTTATTCCTTGACCTTGTTAAAGTCACCAATACTTAAATCCCTTGGTTTGATATCTATCTCAACCATATTGCCAACCATAGAGTTTTCAATATTTGCTCCTGAGATACTGGAGTTTGAACCCAAAATGGAATTTGAAACATTTGACCTTGTCAGTTTAGTGCCTTCCGACACCGATACATTGGGCCCAATAACGCTGTTTCTGATCTCCACCTTTGCTCCAACATAAACCGGCTCTATCAGCACAGAATCAACGATCTTGGCTGATTCAGAGACCAGTTTTTCTCCTTTGTCCATCAAAAACGACAGATATCTTGAATTAGTTTGGACCGTGATATCCTTATTCCCGCAATCCAGCCATTCTTCAACCTTACCCGGAAGGAATTTTCTTCCTTTTAGCATCATGTTTTTTAATGCATCGGTTAGCTGATATTCCCCCTTGTCCTTTATGTCGTTGTCCAAAAGATGCTTGATCTGTTCTCTTAGCTCTGCCCCATCTTTGAAGTAGTAAATCCCGATAATGGCAAGGTCAGAAATAAATTCTTCGGGTTTCTCAACAAACTCATTTATCACACCCTGATCATCCACTTTTACGACCCCAAACTGGCGAGGGTCCTCAACTTTTTGAACCCATATCACCCCATCAGCTTCAGGGTCCAGGCTCATATCTGCCTTAAAGAGTGTATCTGCAAACGCAACGATCACCCTTTCATTCAAAACCTCCTCAGCACAATAGACCGCATGGGCTGTACCCAGGGCCTCTTCCTGATAGTAGATCTTGCCCTCTGCACCGACCGAGGCAGCGACTTCTTTTAGGTCCTCTTCCACCTTCTTACCAAAATCACCGATCACAAAACCGATCTCGGTTATCTCTTCTTTGCAGATCTCAGCAATATCCAACACCAGCCTTTGGACGATCGGTTTGCCAGCGATAGGCAAAAGTGGTTTTGGAACAGTGAGGGTATGTGGTCTCATCCTTTTTCCAATACCCGCCATAGGAATA